>NZ_BAAIFY010000015.1:0-103398 GCF_054653575.1 Nocardioides pyridinolyticus
GCAGGCGATGGACGCCCGGATCATGCAGCAGAGGGTCGTGCGGTGACCGCGGCCTTCGGTACCGGCCCGGTGAGCGTCCTGCGTCGTCCCGGCGTCGTGGCCGGATCCGTCGATCTCGACGGTGTGCTTGCCGCCGCCCGGGCTGCCCACAGTCCGGGCCCGGTCCTCCTGGTCTCGCGCTGCGCGCCGACGGCGGCCTTCACCCGGCGCGATGCCCTGCTCCCCGGCTATGCCGACGCGGTGGCCGCGTGCCGACGGGCGGGGTTCGAGCCGGTGGTCCGACCCGTGGGTGGCCACCTGGCGGCGTACGACCCCGGATCGGTGGTCGTGCACCTGTGGAACCAGCACCCGGACCCGCCCCGAGACCACAGGCAGCGGTTCGTCGTCGCCGGTGCGGCGCTCGCCGCGGCCCTCGGAGACCTTGGCGTGCCGGCGGTCGGCGTGGGACCGGTGCCGGGAGAGTACTGCGACGGGAAATGGAGCATCAACGTGGCCGCCCGTGCCAAGTTGGCCGGGACGGGGCAGCGTCTGTTCCGCGGGGGGTTCCTGTTCTCCGCCGTCGTCATGGCCACCTCTTCCGAGCCCGTGCGCGACGTGCTCACCTCGGCCTACGACGCCCTCGGCCTGCCCTTGGATCCCGCGACGGTAAGCTGCGCGGAGGACTGGGTCACCGGGGTCGGTGTCAGTGAGGTGGCCGACCATGTCGCTGCGCGACTCGTCGCCGCCTGTGCGGAGGCTGCCGCCCCCGAGGGCTGCTGGCTGGACGGCTGAGCCGATCCCGCGCCAGTCGGGTCGACGGCACGGTCACGATTGTCAGTCCGGCACGTCCCGCACAGCGCGTCCGGCACCCGCTCGGCCTGGGCCGTCGCGACATCCGCGGCGACGTCGGAGGAACCGATCCGCCGGAGGAGTTCAGGTCGACGAACACCTCGGTGGCCCCACGCGTGCGCAGGCCGGCGAGGTCGTCGAGCACCTGCTCACGCGTGCCGTGCAGCGGATCCCGACGGACTGCCCGATCTGGCGCAGGTCCTGCGCTGCACGCCCGACGACGTCGTGGTTGAGCTGGGTAGGTGGCCGTAGCCGAGCTCGTACGGCGCGAAGCAGTGCTCTCGTCGATCCGCGGGAAGCAGAAGCTGCCGCCGATCGACCAGCTGGCCTCCTCGCAGGCGGTGGCAGAGGTGATCCACGAGGTTCGGGGTGGTGTCGATCAGTTCCGGAAGCGTCCCGGGCTCTCGCTGCTCGCTCATCTCTGGTCGCTCCGCGTCCCGCTCGGCGACCGTAGGAGTGGACGGGTCGCCGTGGAAGGTCCACGTTCGGCCAGGACGAACGGCGCGTCGACAGGCCGGACGTCAGGCGGGACGGGCCGGCGCGGTCGTCGAGACGGAGCGCGCCGGCGTGAGGCCGAGGGACGGGACGGTCAGGAGCTCAGCCGACCGCACGGTTCTCTTGCCGGGGCCATGGCACGGGAGGCACGTGGTAGCCCTCGCGCTCGGCCCGGACCGCCGCCAGCGTCCGCGTCGGGACCTCCAGCTTGTGCAGGATGTGCTCCACATGGGCAGCCACGGTGCGGAGCGCGATGCAGAGCCGTCGAGCGATCTGCTGGTTCGAGTGGCCGTCCACGAGCAGGCCGAGCACTTCGAGCTCGCGTGGCGTCAGGCCCCGGCAGTCGACCTGCGGGGTGACGAGGAGCGTGCCCAGCACGCTGGTCGGCGCGTCCGTCGCGGCCAGCAAGGTCATGCGCGCGTGCCCGGTGGCGCCATGGTCCCCGTCCTCGGGCCACACGAAGGACCGGAAGACCTGGCCGTCCGTGAGCGCCTGCCGGGCGAGCTCCACCACCGGGGACCCGGTCCTCAGCAACGGGTGCTCGGCCAGGCCCGGCAGCGGACAGCTGGCGTCGTTCCGGAGCAGGACGAGCCCGGAGACGGCACCCTGGACGAGGCGCGCGGACGCGAGCAGCGAGCGCATCGGTGCGATGCCACGCGCGATCAGCGGTGCGAGCTCGGTCAGGCAGGCGCGCATCGAGGACGAGGGCGGCTCGCCGCTGACGAACAGGACGCTGAGCATCCCCAGGTAGGGGCCTCCAGGTTCGTGCACGGGCACCCCCAGGCCGTCCCGGAAGCCGGCTGGGACGCAGCAGTCCGCCCACGTGAGCTGCCGGTCGTCGGCAACCGGGAGCTCCGTCACGCCGATCTGACGCGCCCTCCGGCTGAGCTCGGCGAGCTGGGACCTCCGCACGTCCGAGGGACAGTCGAGGTAGTCGAGGACGGGTTGTTCGAGCCCCGTGGTTCCCACGGTGGCGTAGGCGCTCGGCCCGGGACCGGACAGCGTGAGCCAGACGGCGTCGGGAAGCAGCCAACGGTCCAGGCTGTCCACGAGTGCCCTGGCCCGCTCCAGCAGAGGCACGGGCGAGGCGGCGATCTCGAGGATCTGAGCGACGGGAGCTGGATCGTCCCGCATGGAGGCTCCGTTCAGGACCCGCCGCAGCGGTGTCGGAAGATGGTTATCGGCCCCGGGTCCTCGAGGCCGTCTCCACTGCCGTCCCGGTACCCATGCCGGCGACGGTCAAGCGGTCCCGAATCGGCATGTCTGCCGATACCGATCGTCGGCACGTCGCTCGTGTAATGGCAGAACGCCGCTCGCCCGGGCGGCGGTCCGCATTCGCAACCGAGGAGGCAGCATGAAGGCAGTGGTGTACGACGGGCCGCGGCAGGTCAGCGTCAAGGACGTGCCGGACGCGCGGATCGAGCGGCCGACGGACGTGCTGGTGCAGATCACGTCGACGAACATCTGCGGCTCGGACCTCCACATGTACGAAGGTCGAACCGACTTCGAGCCCGGCCGCTGGTTCGGCCACGAGAACCTCGGGCGCGTGGTCGAGGTGGGCGACGGCGTCGACAAGGTGCAGGTCGGAGAGTACGTCGTCCTTCCGTTCAACATCGCGTGCGGACACTGCAAGAACTGCGAGCGTCAGCTCACGAACTACTGCCTCACCGCGCAGCCGGACCCGAAGATGGCCGGCGCGGCGTACGGCTTCGCCGACATGGGGCCGTGGGCCGGAGGCCAGGCGGAGCTGCTGCGCGTGCCCTGGGGTGACTTCAACTGCCTGCGTCTGGGCGAGGACGCAGCGGAGCGCCAGAGCGACTACGTGATGCTCGCCGACATCTTCCCCACGGGCTACCACGCGACCGAGATGGCCGGCGTCAACCCCGGCGACCAGACGGTCATCTACGGCGCCGGCCCGGTGGGGCTGATGGCCGCGCTCTCGGCGACGATCCGGGGTGCGAGCAAGGTGATGGTCGTGGATCGGCAGCCGGACCGGTTGCGGCTGGCGGAGTCCATCGGAGCGATCGCGATCGACGACTCGAAGGTCGACCCGGTGGAAGCCGTCCTGGAGGAGACGATGGGCTTGGGGGCGGACAACGGCTGCGAGTGCGTCGGCTACCAGGCCCACGAGCCGGACGGCCAGGAAGAGCCGAACCTGACCATGAACCGGCTGGTCGCCTCGGTCCGGTTCACGGGGACCATCGGCACCGTCGGCGTCTTCGTGCCGCAGGACCCCGGGGCCAGCGACGAGCTGGCCAAGCAGGGCAAGCTGGCCTTCGACTTCGGGATGTTCTGGTTCAAGGGCCAGCACCTCGGCACCGGCCAGGCGCCGGTCAAGAAGTACAACCGGCAGCTGCGCGACCTGATCGCCGCCGGCAAGGCGGAGCCGTCGTTCATCGTGAGCCACGAGCTCTCCCTGGACGAGGCGGCGGACGCCTACGAGCACTTCGACAACCGCGACGACGGCTGGACGAAGGTCGTCCTCCACCCGGCGGGGGTGTGACGTGAGCACGACCCTGGAGGGACGACGAGTGGCGATCCTGGCGGCCGACGGCGTGGAGCGGGTCGAGCTGGAGCAGCCGCGGCAGGCGCTGGACGGCGCCGGTGCCGCACCGTCCTGGTCTCCATCAAGAGCGGCGAGATCCAGGCCCGCGACGGCGTAGCTCGTGATGACGTGGCGCAGGTCGCTGATCGTCTCGGCGGTCACGGGTGCCGTCTCGAGGGCCCGATCGGTGCCGGGCACGCGGGGCACCGGACAGGTGCTGTTCGCCGCTGCGGCGAGCAGCACCCCGTGGCCGGCGCGCGTCAGCCCGCGGTCCAGCCGGTCGATGACGGACTCGGTGCCGCCGTACGCGGGAGGAGGAACCGGGATCCCCGGCAGTACGGCCGGCGATCGGATCCGTATGGGCAGATCTGCCGATGGAACGGGCCGGGCCGTCCCAGTGTAATGGAGGTATCAACCACCGGGCACCGGGCCGGGTCGAGCGAACGGAGTGCGTCATGGGCAGGGCTGTCGGCATCGACCTCGGAACGACCAACTCGGTGATCGCGGCGATGGAGGGTGACCAGCCCCAGGTCGTCCCCAATGCCGAGGGGAACCGAACCACCCCCTCCGTCGTCGCGTTCCTCGAGGGCGGTGAACGGCTGGTGGGTCAGATGGCCCGACGACAGGCGATCCTCAACCCCCAGGGCACGATCTACTCGGCCAAGCGCTTCATCGGGCGGAAGTACGACGAGGTGCAGAGCGAGCTCCAGACGGTCTCGTACGAGGTCGTGGCGGGTCCGGACGGGGCAGTCCGCTTCTCGGTCCACGGCAAGCTCTACGCCTCGGAGGAGATCTCCGCACAGATCCTGCGCAAGCTCGCCGACGACGCCGGACGGGCGCTCGGAGAGCGGGTGACCCAGGCGGTCATCACCGTGCCCGCGCACTTCAACGACGCCCAACGGCAGGCGACCAAGGACGCGGGCAAGATCGCCGGCCTCGAGGTGCTCCGGATCATCAACGAGCCCACCGCGGCCGCCCTCGCCTACGGGATGGACCGGCTCGAGAACGAGACCATCCTGGTCTTCGACCTCGGCGGCGGCACCTTCGACGTCAGCATCCTGACCGTCGGGGAGGGGGTCGTCGAGGTGCGGTCCACGGCGGGCGACACCCACCTCGGGGGTGACGACTTCGACCGGCGCATCGTCGACCATCTCGCGGACGAGTTCAAGAAGGAGAACGGCATCGACCTCCGGCAGGACCCGCAGGCCCTGCAGCGCCTGTTCGAGGCCGCCGAGAAGGCGAAGGTCGAGCTGTCCTCCGTCACGCAGACATCGGTGAACCTCCCGTTCGTGACCGCCGACGCCTCCGGCCCCAAGCACCTCAACGTCAACCTGATGCGCTCCACCTTCGAGCAGCTCACCGCGGACCTCGTCGAACGTTGTCTGGGACCGGTGCAACAGGCCATGGGGGACGCGAGGGTCACCGAGGACGACATCGACGAGGTCATCCTCGTCGGCGGTTCGACGCGCATCCCTGCGGTGCAGAGCCTGGTGCGCCGCTTGACCGGTGGCAAGGAACCCAACATGACCGTCAACCCGGACGAGGTCGTCGCCCTCGGCGCGGCCGTCCAGGCGGCCATCATCAAGGGCGACGTGAAGGACGTCCTGCTGCTCGACGTCACCCCGCTCTCACTCGGGCTGGAGACGCAGGGCGGGGTGATGACCAAGGTCATCGAGCGCAACACCACGATCCCGGCCCGACGTACGGAGGTCTTCAGCACCGCGGAGGACAACCAGCAGGCCGTGGACGTGGTGGTCCTCCAGGGCGAGCGGGAGCGTGCCAGCGACAACCGGGTGCTCGCCCGGTTCCGCCTGGAGAACATCCGGCCCGCGCCTCGAGGGGAGCCCCAGATCGAGGTGACCTTCGACATCGACGCCAACGGCATCCTGCACGTCTCCGCCAAGGACAAGGACACCGGTGCCGAGCAACGGGTCACCATCAGCGAGACCTCCACCCTGTCCCAGGAGGAGGTCGAGCGCATGGTCTCGGACGCGGAGACGCACCGGAGCGAGGACGCCCAGCTCCGTCAGCTCGTCGACGCCCGCAACGAGCTCGACTCCGTGATGTACCAGCTCCAGCGCCAGCTCGAGCAGGCCGGGCACGCCGTCGCCGAGCACGACCGCGCCCGCGCGGAGATGCTGGTGAACGACGCGCGCGCGGCTCTCGACGAGCAGGCACCCATCGACCGCCTGCGGTCTCTCACGGGCGAGCTGCACCAGATGGCCCAGGTGCTCAGCACGTCCGCCCGGACCGGGTCCGCCGGCACGACGGGCCAGTCGGCCGACTCGGGTCAGGGTGCCCCGGCCGACGACTCCGATGACGTGATCGACGCCGACTTCACGACGCACTGAGCGGCACGGTCATGTCAGAACCACGGGACCCCGAATCCACGCCCACCGCCGAGGACGCCGTGGAGAGTACCGCCGAGACCGAGAAGAGGATCGCCGAGCTCGAGGACTCCTGGCGCCGGACCGCCGCTGAGCTGGACAACTTCCGCAAGCGGTGCGCCCAGGACGTGACCCGCGCCCGCGAGCAGGAGCGGGCGGCGGTGGCGGTCCGCTGGTTGCCGGTTCTCGACAACCTCGAGCGTGCCCTCGAGCACGCCTCCTCGAACCCCGACCAGATCGTGGAGGGCGTGCGGGCCGTGCACCAGCAGGCACTCGCGGTCCTGGCCGACCTGGGCTATCCCCGGCGCGACGACGAGATCGGCAAGGCCTTCGACCCGGCCCGTCACGAGGCCGTCAGCACCGTCACGGGTGACGACCTCGTCCCCGGCACGGTGGCGCACGTCGTCCGTCCCGGCTACGGGACCGACGGGGGGATCCTGCGGCCGGCGTCCGTGGTCGTGGCCACCAGGAGCGTGTGATGGCTCGGGACGCCTACGAGATCCTCGGGGTCTCCCGCGATGCCGACCAGTCGGAGATCCAGCGCGCCTACCGCAAGCGCGCCCGCACGCTCCATCCCGACATCAACAAGGATCCCGGTGCGGAGGAGCGCTTCAAGGAGCTCTCCGAGGCGTACGACGTGCTCTCCGACCCCGACCAGCGCAAGCGGTACGACGCGTTCGGGGCGGACTTCCGGCGCGTCGCTCCCGACGTCGACCCGGACGCCTTCCGCCGGGCGCGGGAGCATGCGGGAGCCGGTGCCCGCGGCGGGCGGTCGAGCGGCTGGGGCGGTGCCGGTCCCACGGGCGGGTTCCAGTACGCCGGCTCCGGCGACGACGTGGACCTCGAGGACCTGCTCGGCGGCATCTTCGGTGCTCGCGGTCGCGGCCGGGGTGGTTGGGGTCCGGTCTCCGGCTCGGACCACGAGACCGAGGTCGAGGTGACGGTCGAGGAGGCGTACCACGGGACCCACCGGACCCTGTCGATCTCGGGGATCGACGAGCCGCGCACGATCGACGTGAACATCCCGGCGGGGGTCGTGGACGGCCAGCGGATCAGGCTGCGCGGCCAAGGGGGTCGAGGATCCGGTGGGGGCGAGGCCGGCGACCTCTACCTCGTCGTCCGCATCGCACCCCATCCGCGCTACCGGCTCGAGGGTCGGGACGTGCACCTGCTGATGCCCCTCGCGCCCTGGGAGGCCGCCCTCGGCTCGGCGGTGGACATCGACACGCCCGGTGGTCCTGCCACCGTGACCGTCCCGCCAGGGACGTCCAGCCATCGCCGGCTCCGGTTGAAGGGCCGCGGACTGCCGAACAACCGGGGCGCGCCGGGTGACCTGTACGCCGAGACCCAGATCAAGGTGCCGACCTCGCCGTCGGCGGAGGAACGCGAGCAGTGGGAGCGGCTCAGCGGGGTCTCGCCCTTCGACCTGGGGAGTCCGCGATGACCGACACGCCCCCGGCTCCGACCCCAGACCCGACCACCGGGACGCGATGGCCGCTCGCCCGGCCCCACCGGCTGAGCCTGGACAGCTACGCCCGGATCACGGGAGTGCACCCCGAGCTGGTCCGTCGGCTGGTCGCGCTCGGGTTGCTGGACGTCACCCGCGACGCCGGGGGCAGCCTCTGGTTCGACCCGTCCCAGGTCCAGGCGATGGCCACGGTCCAGCGGCTGCACCTACGGCTGAACCTCAACTACTCCTCGCTCGGGCTCGTGATGGACCTGCTGGACCGGATCGCGGTCCTCGAGAGGTCCCAGCGGCGCCCGTCCCCAGATCGGAGGATCCCATGGACCTGAACCGACTCACGCAGAAGTCGCAGGAAGCGCTGCACGACGCCCAGACCAAGGCGCTCCGATTCGGGCACCAGGAGGTGGACGGCGAGCACCTGCTGCTGGCGCTCCTCGAGCAGGGCGAGGGGTTGGTCCCACCGTTGCTGGCCCGGACGGGTGCGGACGTGGACCGGCTGCGGGAGGACCTGGAGGCGGAGCTCGCCAAGCGCCCCCGGGTCACCGGCTCCGGCGCCGAACCGGGGAGGGTGTACGTCACCCAGCGGCTGAACCGCGTCCTCGAGGCCGCCGAGCAGGAGGCACGCAGGCTCAAGGACGAGTACGTCTCCGTCGAGCACCTGGTGGTCGCGCTCCTCGACGAGGGGTCCGACTCGGCAGCCGGTCGGATCCTCGGGCGACACGGGGTGACCCGCGACTCGTTCCTGACGACCCTGACCGAGGTGCGGGGCTCCCAACGGGTCACGTCCGCCACCCCGGAGGGCACCTACGAGGCGCTCGCGAAGTACGGTCGCGACCTGGTCGCGGACGCGGCCGCCGGCCGGCTGGAGCCGGTGATCGGCCGGGACTCCGAGATCCGGCGCACGGTCCAGATCCTGTCCCGCAAGAGCAAGAACAACCCCGTGCTGATCGGTGAGCCGGGGGTCGGGAAGACCGCCATCGTGGAGGGCCTGGCGCAGCGGATCCACCACGGCGACGTACCTGAGGGCCTGCGCGACAAGACCGTCTTCGCCCTGGACATGGGCTCCCTCGTCGCGGGGGCGAAGTACCGCGGCGAGTTCGAGGAACGACTCAAGGCGGTCCTGAACGAGGTGCTGGCCGCGGAGGGGAAGATCCTGCTGTTCGTCGACGAGCTGCACACCGTCGTCGGGGCCGGCGCGTCGGAGGGCGCGATGGACGCAGGTCAGATGCTGAAGCCCATGCTCGCCCGCGGCGAGCTGCACATGATCGGGGCCACGACGCTCGACGAGTACCGCAGCCACATCGAGAAGGACGCGGCGCTCGAACGGCGGTTCCAGCCCGTCCTGGTCGACGAGCCGAGCGTCGAGGACGCCCTGTCGATCCTCCGGGGACTGCGCGAGCGCTTCGAGGTGTTCCACGGCGTCAAGATCCACGACGGCGCCCTGGTCGCCGCGGTCACCCTGAGCGACCGCTACATCTCCGACCGGTTCCTGCCCGACAAGGCCATCGACCTGGTCGACGAGGCCTGCGCGATGCTGCGCACCGAGATCGACTCGATGCCCGCGGAGCTCGACGAGCTCACCCGCCGGGTCACCCGTCTCGAGATCGAGGAAGCCGCCGTGGCCCAGGAGTCGGATCAGGCGAGCCTGCGTCGTCTCGAGGAGCTCCGCAAGGAGCTGGCCGACCTGCGGGCCGAGGCCGACGCCATGCGGGCCCAGTGGGAGGCGGAGCGGCAGGCGCTCCGGGAGGTCCAGAGCCTGCGGCAGGAGATCGAGCAGGTTCGCCTGGAGGGCGAACGGGCCGAGCGCGAGTACGACCTGAACCGGGCGGCCAGCCTGCGTCACGGCAGGCTGCCGGAGCTCGAGCGACGACTCGAGGCGGCCGAGGAGAGACTCGGGGCCAAGCAGGCCGGGAGGCGCCTGCTCCGCGAGGTCGTCACCGGCGAGGAGATCGCCGACGTCGTCGCCCGCTGGACGGGCATCCCGGTGAGCCGCCTCCAGGAGGGCGAGCGGGAGAAGATCCTCCGCCTCGACGAGGTGCTCCACGAGCGGGTGATCGGCCAGGACGAGGCGGTGCAGCTGGTGACCGACGCGATCGTGCGGGCCCGCGCGGGCATCAAGAACCCGACCCGTCCGATCGGCTCCTTCGTCTTCCTGGGCCCGACCGGCGTGGGCAAGACCGAGCTCGCCAAGGCGCTCGCGGAGGCGCTCTTCGACAGCGAGGAGAACATCATCCGCATCGACATGAGCGAGTACCAGGAGCGGCACACCGTCAGCCGGCTCGTCGGCGCCCCGCCGGGATACGTCGGCTTCGAGGAAGGCGGCCAGCTGACCGAGGCCGTGCGGCGCAAGCACTATTCGGTGATCCTCCTCGACGAGATCGAGAAGGCCCACGTCGACGTCTTCAACATCCTGCTCCAGGTGCTCGACGACGGGCGGCTCACCGACTCGCACGGACGCACGGTGGACTTCCGCAACACCGTCATCATCATGACCTCCAACATCGGCTCGGAGTACCTGCTCGAGGGAGTCACGCCGGACGGCGAGGTGACGTCGGAGGCCCGCGCGCTGGTGATGACCTCCCTGCGATCCCACTTCCGCCCGGAGTTCCTGAACCGGATCGACGAGACCGTGGTGTTCAAGCCGCTGACGTTCACCGAGATCGAGCGCATCGCCGACCTCCAGCTGGGCGAGCTGCGCGAGCGGCTGGCGGCGCAGCGGATCACGCTCGAGGCCACCGCGGAGGCCCGGCGGGTGATGGCGGAGCAGGGCTTCGACCCGGCGTACGGCGCTCGTCCCCTGCGGCGGTTCATCGCCCGTGAGGTGGAGACCCGCGTGGCGCGCGCGCTCCTCCGCGGTGACCTGCCCGAGGAGTCGACCATCGTGATCGACGCCGACGACGGGGTGCTCACCGTCGTCCCGAGGAGACCGGACCACCCTGAGGAGGCGGTGGCATGATGTCGGCGGCCAAGGGGCCGGCCACGGTCGTGGTGTGCCCCAGCTGCAGCACGAAGAACCGGGTGCCGGCCGCCGCGGACGGGGCGCCCCGGTGCGGCAACTGCCGGAGCCCGCTGCCGTGGGTGGTCGACACGTCCGACGCCGACTTCGCCGCCGTGGTGGACGAGGCGGCCATCCCGGTGCTCGTCGACGTGTGGGCGCCGTGGTGCGGCCCCTGCCGCATGGTCAGCCCGGTACTCGAGCAGTTGGCGACGGAGTTCGCCGGCGCGCTGAAGCTGGTCAAGGTCAACGCGGACGAGGCGCCGGACGTGAGCCGCCGCTTCGAGGTCCAGGCGATCCCGACGCTGGTCCTCCTGGACCACGGGACGGTCGTGGACAAGCAGATCGGCGCCGCGCCCGCACCCGCTCTGCGGGCGTGGCTCACCGGGCATCTGCCCACGGCCGAGACAGCGCCGACCGGGGAGCACGAGTCGATGCGGGACGGCCAGGGATGACCACCGTCCCCGGCCGGGCGGTCCCGGACCCGAACCTGCCGATCATCCGGCCGGTCGGTCAGCCCACGACGCCGGGCTGCGACTCCTCGCCGATGCGCCACGCGCGCGCCCACGCCGCCGCGACCCGCCACGTCATCGTGCGCTCGATCGAGCCGGGGGAGAACTGGAGGTGGTGATGCCGACGAGCAGTTCGTCTGACCTCGAGCGGCCGGACCTGCCCGAGACCCCGGACACCGCCGGCGCCTACCCCCGGCTCACCGACGAGCAGATCATGCTGCTCGCCCGGTACGGCGAGCGCAGGCGCCTGCCCAAGGGCGCGACGCTGTTCTGCGAGGGGGACCGCGACTGCAGCGTGTTCGTCGTGCTGGACGGTCGGGTCGCGGTCCTCCAGGAGGGCGGCCCCGAGGCGGACCCGCGGGTGATCGCCGTCCACGCCCGTGGCCGGTTCGTGGGTGACCTGTCGATGCTGACCGGCCAGGCGGTCTACGTCACGGCCGTCGCCCAGACCGACGTCGAGGCGCTGGAGATCCCCTACGAGCGGCTCAAGGAGGCGGTCAGCCGGGATCAGGCGCTCGGGGACCTGATCCTGCGGGCCTTCATCCTGCGCCGCCACCTCCACGGCTACCTCGGGGCGGGCCTGCGGATCATCGGTTCCCGGTACTCGGCCGACACCCGGCGGCTGAGGGACTTCGCGAGCCGCAACCGGGTGCCGTACGGCTGGGAGGACCTGGAGGACGATCCCGACGCCGAGGTCACGCTGCGGGCCTTCGACGTCCCTCCCGACCAGACCCCCGTGGTGATCTGGAAGGGGCAGACCGTCCTGCGCAACCCCAGCAACACCGAGCTGGCTGAGCTCCTCGGCCTGCGGGAGGTCGCGCCGCCCCGCGAGGCGCACGACGTGCTCGTGGTCGGCGCCGGTCCGGCCGGCCTGGCCGCCGCGGTGACCGCGGCCTGTGAAGGACTCTCCACGGTGGTGCTCGATGCGATCGCGACGGGAGGGCAGGCGGGAACGTCGTCCCAGATCGAGAACTACCTCGGCTTCCCGGCCGGCATCTCGGGCGCCGAGCTGGCCGACCGCGCCGTGGTCCAGGCCCGCAAGTTCGGGGCGACCTTCACGATCCCCGGCGAGGCCCGGTCGCTCGACCGCATCGACGGTCACTTCGTCGTCGGACTGGCCGACGGGGCACAGGTGGAGGCGCACACGGTGATCCTCGCCACCGGCGTGCGCTACCGCCGCCTCGACGTCCCCGGCATGGAGCGGCTCGAGGGTCCCAGCGTGTACTACGCCGCCACCGACTTCGAGGCACGACTGTGTCGGGGCGATCCGGTCGCCGTCGTCGGCGGCGGGAACTCCGCCGGCCAGGCGGCCCTGTTCCTGGCCCGGAACGGCTCGGACGTCCACCTGGTGATCCGCCACGACGACCTGAGCCGGGACATGTCCCGGTACCTCGTCGACCGGGTCCAGCGGGACCCCACGATCAGGATCTGGCGCACCAGCGAGGTGGTGGAGCTCGTCGGGAGCGAGGAGCTCGACGCGGTGACGATCCGCGACCTGAGCACCGACGATCGACACCGCGTCCCGGCCACCGCGCTGTTCGTGCTGATCGGCGCCGAGCCCCAGACCTCGTGGTTGGAGGGTCAGGTCCCGCTGGACGAGAAGGGCTACATCCTCACGGGCACCTCCGCGAACGGCTCCACGACGAGCTTCGAGACGGCCGAGCCGGGCGTCCTGGCGGTGGGCGACGTGCGCAGCGGCTCGGCCAAGCGGGTCGCGTCCGCGGTGGGTGAGGGCGCGATCGCCGTCCGCCAGGCCTACGAGCACCTCCACAGGGCCGGCCGTCGGTGACGAGATCGCCCCGGCGCGTCAGCCATCGGCAGATCGACCGATTGCGAGCGCGGGAGCCCGCGCCGAGCATGGATCGACGTGGACGGCGTCGGCGCGACCGCAGCGCCGCCTCACCAGCGAGGAGAGGACTGAGCACCTGTGGTGGCACATCGCGACCTTCTGGAGGCCATCGCGGTACGAGCGGGGCCTCGACCGTCCGGACGCCGCGAGGCGACCGGCGGAGAGTGTGCTGGTCGGGGTCGCCCGGCGCCTGGACGACACGGGTCGGACGACGCTCGGTGCGACGCTGCCGACCCGGTTGGCGACGCTGGTGCGCGACTCGGTGCCGCTGGACAGCGACCAGGGCACGGCGCCGTTCCTGCAGACGGTGGCCTCGGAGCTCGACACGACCCCGGAGCGAGCCCGCCTGCTCGCCCAGGCCGTGCTGTCAGCGCTGGCCGACCAGGCTGCCCCAGCGGCTGAGACCGCGCGCCGTCAGCTGCCCGACGGCTTCGCGGATCTCTTCGTCGCTCCCGGCGACGGACCTCCCCCGGACCGAGCGGCGACGGCCGCGCTGCCCGAGCCGACCGACCTGACGGCCGACGAGGTCGCCGCGGCCCTCGCCTCCCTGCCCGGCTGGGCCGGTGACGTACGTGCGCTGGAGCGCACCGTCGACCTGCCGCCGGGGATCGGCCAGGAGGTCCGGGACCGGATCGCGCGGGTCGAGCAGGCGATGAACCACCACGCCGTCGTCGAGGAGCGGCCGGACGGGACGGCGTTCCGCGTCTGGACGCACGCGCGGGGTGTCGTCACCGACCTCGACGTCGAGCTGGCCCGGTGGATCACCGACATCGTCGACGGCTCGTGATGGCTCGAACGCGGAGACGGTGCAGATCAGCTGTCCTGGCCCGACGGAGTGTCCCCTCCGATCGGGTCCGGGTGCGGGCGGTCGATCAGCTGGCAGACCCGGTCGGCCACCTCGTCGAGTCGCAGTGCCGCGCGCCGCAGGGCGGCCAGCGACCGTTGGGCCGCGGGGGACGGGTCCAAGCCCTCGAGCACGTCGACCTCGAGCAGGATGGTGGTCAACGGGGTGCGCAGGTCGTGGCTGATCTGCTGAATGAGTCGCTCGACGTCGTCGGGCTTGGGCATCGTGTTCTCCCGAGTGTGATGGAGGCTGCGGACGCACCCGAGGTGCCGGCGGATCCCGCAACCACTGTGGCCGAACGGAACCACCGATGACCCGCGGGCGCACCCCAGAACCGCAGTGGCAGCGCCCGGCGGCCACCGGCCTGCGCAGAACGGCCATCGCGCTGACGCGACGGCGTCGGCGCCGGCTCCACGTGGCGACGTACCCCGGTGCTGTGCTCTTCCCCGCGCACACCGGTGCCGTAACCTTGCGGTCGGAAGATCGAGCACGCCGGGCGGTCGTGGCCCCGCGTTCGTCGCTGATGGCCGGACGTGGGAGCGTCGACACGCTCCCGGCCACGCGGCGGGGGGGCCGCAGGAGAAGGACAATGAACGACGTCGGCGGCTCGGGCCGCGACACCGAACGGCCGCACGGAGAACACCAGCTCGGGACTGACGAGACGCCCCGTCCCGGCGGATACCTGCGGCGGCGGACCAGCGACCGCGACGAGGCGGAACAGGTCATCTCGGAGCTGTATCTGCCGAGCCGCCTAGACCTGTCCCGGGGCAGCGCGCCGCTGGAGCTGGACGTCGCCGCCCTCCAGTTCGGCGCGCTCACCATGGGGCGGCTGGCCCCTGGCCGCCGGGTCCGCCTCCGCACCGCCGACGCCCAGAACTTCCACGTCAACACGCCCCTGCGTGGACGAGCCGCCAGTCGGCGGGGCTCGAGCGCCCCGGTCGTCCGAGGTCCGGGCCGCGGCCTGATCTTCTCTCCCGGCGAGCCTGCGGAGATCTCCTGGTCCGCCGACTGCGTCCAGCTGTGCCTGATGATCCCGCGGGCCGGCATGGAGGCAGCGCTCGAGCGACTGCTCGGTCGCTCCATCCGCAGTCCTCTCACCTTCGAGTTCACCCGAGACTCCCAACCCTCGGTCGGCCGGCAGTGGCCCCACATCGCGAGGCTCCTCGCCGAGGAGATCGACCAGTCGGACGACCGGCGCATGCCTGCGGTCGCCGCCGGGCACATCGAGGGGCTGGTCATGGACACGCTCCTGCTCAGGTGCTCGCACAACTACAGCGAGGCGGCTCTCGACCACACCCGCCAGGCGCCTCGCGCTGCGATCGCGGCGGCGATCGAGCTGGTCGAGGAACGACCCACCGAGCCGTGGTCGACGGTGCGGCTGGCCGGCGAGGTGCACCTCAGTGTCCGGGCGCTGCAGGACGGCTTCAGCCGAGACGTCGGCATTCCGCCGATGACCTACGTGCGCGAGGTGCGGCTTCGCCGGGCCCACGAGGCGCTCAGGCGGGCGCCGCGTGAGTCCACCACCGTCCAGGCGGTGGCGCGTGAGTGGGGGTTCATCCACCTGGGCCGGTTCGCGTCCGCCTATCGGGCGGCCTACGGCGAGCTGCCGTCGGAGACGCTGCGCCGCGCCCAGGGGTGACCGTGCCGCGGGCGCCCGGGCCGGCGATATGGGCAGGTCTGCCGATACCGCCTCGTGGGTGGCGCCCGTGTAATGGAGGGCCCCGGCCCTGGAGCCACACGACCCCCGGCCCGGGTCAGACGAGACACGTCACCGAGAGGTCAGGAGAGTCGAGCATGCGCGCGATGGTGTATCGGGGACCGTACCGGGTCCGGGTGGAGGAGAAGGACATTCCGGCGATCGAGCATCCCAACGACGCGATCGTGCGCGTCACCCGGGCGGCGATCTGCGGCTCGGACCTGCACCTCTACCACGGATGATGCCGGACACCCGCGTCGGCCACACGTTCGGTCACGAGTTCATCGGTGTCGTCCACGAGGTCGGCTCCTCGGTGGAGAACCTGTCCGTGGGTGATCGGGTGATGGTGCCGTTCAACATCTTCTGCGGGACCTGCTTCTTCTGCGCCCGAGGGCTGTACTCCAACTGCCACAACGTCAACCCGAACGCCACCGCGGTCGGCGGCATCTACGGCTACTCGCACACCTGCGGCGGGTACGACGGCGGGCAGGCCGAGTACGTCCGGGTGCCGTTCGCCGACCTCGGCCCGGGCCTGATCCCGGACTGGATGGACGACGACGACGCGGTCCTGTGCACCGATGCGCTGCCCACGGCTACTTCGGAGCCCAGCTCGGCGACATCGTCGAGGGCGACGTCGTCATGGTGTTCGGCGGCGGTCCCGTCGGACTGTTCGCGGCCCGGTCGAGCTGGCTGATGGGCGCGGGCCGGGTGATCGTCATCGACCACCTGGACTACCGACTGGAGAAGGCGCGGGACTTCGCGCACGCCGAGACGATCAGCTTCACCGAGCACGGTGACATCGTGCGCCACCTCAAGTACCTGACGGAGGGCCTCGGCGCGGACGTCGTCATCGACGCGGTCGGGGCGGAGGCGGACGGCGCCCTCCTCCAGCACGTCACCGCCGCCAAGCTGAAGCTCCAGGGCGGGTCGCCGGTCGCGCTGAACTGGGCGATCGACACCGTCCGCAAGGGAGGAACGGTCTCGGTGGTCGGGACGTACGGACCGCTGTTCAGCGCGGTCAAGTTCGGAGACGCGATGAACAAGGGCCTGACCCTGCGGATGAACCAGTGCCCGGTGAAGCGGCAGTGGCCGCGGCTGTTCGAGCACCTCCGCAACGGCTACTTCAAGCCCAGCGACATCGTCACCCACCACGTCCCGCTGGAGCACATCTCCGAGGGCTACCACATGTTCTCGGCCAAGCTCGACGGCTGCATCAAGCCGATCGTCGTTCCCAGCGCGGCGTGAGCGCGCGGAGAGGAGCTCGTCATGACCTACACGCCCCACAAGCCGCGGCTCGCCCCGGACGTCGCGGACCTGCAGGCGCGGATCCCCGGCTGGGGTGCCGATCGCGACCCTGGCGACCGGCCCTGGGTGCCGCGTGAGCGTTCCGACCCGTCACTGTCCGGCGCGCACTGGGAGGACCCGGAGGAGCAGTCCGAGAAGTGGCCGCGGGAGCGGTCGGTCGAGCACACCCAGCTCCCGCCGGTCTTCGGCACCACGTGTCCGCCGACCGGCCCGTCCGGCGCCGTCCGCAAGTACGCCTACGCCACGTACAGCGAGGGCCAGGCCGCTCACTGGCTGCTGCTGATGGCGGGCGATCGGATCGACACCCTCGAGAACGGACTGCGCTCGCTGTTCACGCTGCGTCCCGACAACCCGATCACCGACACGGGCGTGCTGGCCGAGCTGAAGCACCACGGCTTCAGCTCCCGGTTCGGACACAACCGCGCCGACGTCAAGCACCACTGGATGGACCCGTTCATCGTCGGGGCGCCCTGGCTGATCGGCCTGGGGATCGGCTACCGGCTGGTCAGCCGAGCGCGGAGTCGCACCTAGGCTCTGCGCTCACCCGCGATCCGGTTCCGGCGCTCCCCCTCGCGCTTGGAGTACGCCGCCGCGCCGATCGCCTCGTCCGATTACAAGCCGCTGCCCAGCGCACCGCCGACGGTGGCCGCCGACGCGACGAACCACGCGAGCAGGAACAGGTCGCCGTCGCCGAATGAGCGAGCCCGCGATCAGCGTCACCGGGGTCGAGGTGTTGTAGAGGCGCGACCGCTCCCGTGCTTCAGGGGAGTCGTCCTCCGGGCGGTCCCAGAGCTCGCCGTCGATCACGAGCCATCCGACGACCAGCGCGAGGGACGCGACCATCGCGATCAGGAGACGCCGCCACGACAACGACCCGGCCAGCAGCCACATGGTGGAGTTGATGGTCGCGATGGCGCCGGTGGTCAGTGCGGCGACCAACGCGGACTTCAGCCCGGGCACGTGCAGCCACGGGCGGTTGGCGAGCACCATGCCCAGCAGCAACCGCCAGCGACCGCCGCGACGGGGGAGCGGCACTCGATGGTGGTCGCCGGCCTCGGGGTCGGCCATTCCGTCGATGAGCTCGCGCAGGGCGCGCCCGGCGCGTCGGTGCATGCGGACACCGCCCAGGGCCGGCAGCGACAGCACCGCCGCCCGTTGCTGGGGGTCGGCCTCGACGAGGAGGTAGCGGCCGTCATCGTCTCGGAGGGGGAGCTCGGTGAGCCCGACGACGAGGTCCCACTGCTGCTCGCGGGCGTGGTCCGTCAAGCGGGACATCGCGGTCCCCACGTCCTCGGACGCGACGGTGAACGGCTCGCTGACCACGTCCAGATCCGGCCTGGCTGGTGACCAAGGGCGACGGGACGCTCTGGCTGGTGGCGGGCTACAACGTCGCGATCGCGATCGTCAGCCTGGTCTGCGCGCGGCTCCTGCCGGAGACGCGCGGCCGCGACCTCGACGAGCCGTGGGTGGAGGCGCCGGTCAGCCCGCGTCCAGCATCCGTGCGAGGAACTGTCGCGTCCGGCTCTCCCGCGGGTCGCTGAGCACCTCGGGGCCGCCTCGCTCGGCGATGACGCCGTCGTCCAGGAACAGCACCTGGTCGGCGACGTCCCGGGCGAAGCGGACCTCGTGGGTGACGATCACCAGCGTCCAGTCCTGCGCCGCGAGGTCGCGGATCACGGCGAGCACCTCGCCGACCAGCTCGGGGTCGAGCGCGGAGGTGGGCTCGTCGAGCAGGAGCACCTCCGGTCGCAGCGCGAGCGCGCGGGCGATGCCCACGCGCTGCTGCTGGCCGCCGGAGAGCTGGGAGGGATAGGCGTCCTCGCGTCCCGCGAGACCGACCTGGGCGAGCAGCTCACGCGCGGCCACCGCCGCCTCGTCCGGGTCGCGGCCCTGCACCTGCACGGGACCCTCGACGAGGTTGCCGAGCACGGTCCGGTGCGGGAACAGGTTGTGCGCCTGGAACACCATGCCGCTGCGGGCCCGCAGCTCCTTCACCGCGCGGCGGTACGCCGCCTTGCCGGCCGGCGGGGACGCGAAGTCCAGCGACGTGTCGCCGATCCGCACGACGCCGGCGTCCGGCGTCTCGAGCACGTTCATCGAGCGCAGCACGGTCGTCTTGCCCGACCCCGACGGGCCCAGCAGGGCCGTGACGCTGCCGGCCGGCACGGTGAAGTCGACGCCGCGCAGCACCTCGTGGTCGCCGAAGGCCTTGCGGAGCCCGCGCACCTCGATCAGGTCGGTCCTGCCCTCGCTCATGCCACGTGCCTCCCCAGCCGTCGTTCGAGCGGGCCCTGGGCGACCGAGACCAGGTAGCAGACGACCCAGAAGTACAGCGCGGCCATCGCGTAGAGCGGGAGGTACTCGGACGTCGCGGCCGCGGTGATCTGGGCCTCCCGGAACAGCTCGGGCACGAGGATCAGCGACGCCAGCGCGGTGTCCTTGACCAGCGAGAGCAGGGTGTTGCCCAAGGGCGGCACCGCGATCCGGGCCGCCTGCGGCAGCACCACGCGGCGCATCGTCTGCCCGTAGTCCATGCCGATGACCGTGGCCGCCTCGTACTGCCCGCGCGGCACCGACATGATCGCGGCGCGGACCACCTCGGCGGCGTACCCGCCGACGTTGAGGCTGAGCCCGATGATCGCCGCCGGGTAGGGGTCGAGGTCGACGCCGACCTGGGGCAGGCCGTAGAAGATGATGAACAGCTGCACGATCAGCGGCGTGCCGCGGATGACCGAGATGTAGGCGCGGGCGATCGCGTCGAGCACCCGGATCGACGAGAGCCGGGCCAGCGCGGCCGCGACGGCGAGCACCATGCCCAGGATGAAGCTGGCGATCGTGAGCGGGATGTTGGCCTTCACCAGCCCGACGAACATCGGCCAGGCCGTGTCCTTCACGACCTCCCACCTCGTCCGGGAGTCGCGCTCCTTCACAGCGACGTCCTGGGTGCCGCCCTCGACCGTGACGTCGGCGCCGAAGTACCTCTCGGAGATCTCCGCCAGCGTGCCGTCCTCGGTCAGCGCCGCGATCGCCTCGTCGGCCTCCTGCTGGAGCTCGGGGTCGGACTGGCGGAAGGTCAGCGCCTGCTCGAGCACCTCGTCGCCGGCGTACCCGGCGATCTTCACCTCGTCGGTCCCCGAGGTGGCGAGGTAGTCGAGCACGGCGATGTTGTCGTTGACGATCGCGTCGACGCGGCCCTGGATGAGCAGCTCGACACCGGGCCCGAAGTCCTGGACGTACTCGACCTTCGCGCCGGCGTCCTTGGCGACCTGCGCCCAGTTGCTGCTGGAGGTCTGGGCGGTCGTGCGGCCCTCGAGGTCCTCGAGTGTCGTGATGTCGTCGGTGTCCGTCCGGGTGACGATCACCCCACGGGAGTAGGTGTACGGCGTGCTGAACAGGTAGCGCGCCTCACGCTCGCCGGTGATCGTCACCTGGTTGGCGATCACGTCGATCCGCTTCGAGTCGAGGCCGGGAAGAGCGCGTCGAACGGTGCCTCGACGAACCGGACGTCCCAGCCCGCCTCCTCGCCGATCGCCTCCATCACCTCGACGTCGAAGCCGGTGAGCTCGTTGGTCTCGGCGTCGCGGTAGGTGAACGGCGGGTACACGCCCTCGGTGCCGACCTTGACCACGCGCGGCGACTCGTCGCTCGCGGAGGCGGGGCCAGCCAGTCCGAGGGTGAGCCCGAGCAGCGCGAGCAGCGCGAGCAGCACGAGCAGGCGGACCGGGGGCACCGACCTTCGTACCCCACCGGGCCGTCCGTCAAGCGGTGCCGGAAGGGGGTGCCGCGGCGGCGCCGCTCAGTCGGCAGTACGCCGCCGGAGGCGCCGCGCGTCGCGCAGCCGCCGGAGCCGGCGGACGAGGCGTGGCGCGTGGGCCTCGGCGGCGGGGTTGTCGATGATCCGGTTGAGGAGCTGGTGGTAGCCCGCGGGCGTGAGGTCGAACCTCTCGCGCACCGCGGTGTCCTTGGCCCCGGCGTGCGTGACCCAGTCCTCCTCGAACGCGAGGATCTCGCGGTCGAGGTCGCTGAGGTCGGTGGGGTCGGCGTGCATGGGAGAGATCCTCACACGAGGGCTCGCGAGACCAGGAACCGGTCCACCTCGATCCGCAGGGCGACGCGCAGCGGGTTGGGCTGCGGCTGGCGGTACCGCGAGGCGTACCGGTCGACCGCCCGCTGTACCGACGCGGCGTCGTCGAGCACCGTCGCCCTCCCCTCGAGCGTCGACCAGCGGCCGCCGTCGACCGCACAGACGGCGACCCGGCCGTCCCGGGCGGCGTTCGCGACCTTCTGGGAGGAGCCGTTGGTGATGACCCAGGCGCACTGCTCCTCGAGGTCGATCGCGCACCCCACGGGGACGACGTGCGGGCTGCCGTCCGTACGCACCGTCGTCAGGGAGCAGAGGTGCCGCTCGGTCCAGAAGTCCAGCAACGGTTGGGGAAACGCGTCCCATCCGGGCGCCCAGGAAGTCACCGACCCATGCTGGCACGGGCCACTGGCTACGGTCGGGGACATGCCGTCACTCGCCCAGGCCGTCGACACCGTGCTGGACCGCACGGTCGTGCCCGGCTACACCCGCATCGGCCCAGCGGTACGCCGCCGGCTGCCGACCTGGCCGGCCGACCCGCCACCGGGCTCGATGTCCGGCAAGCGCGCGCTGGTCACCGGCGCGAGCAGCGGCCTGGGCATCGCCACGGCCGAGGGGCTGGCCCGGCTCGGCGCCGAGGTGGTCCTGGTCGTGCGCGACACCGGCAAGGGCGCCGGCGTGGCCGCCGGGATCGCCGGCCGGGTGCCGGGGGCGGCGCTCGACGTGCAGCGGTGCGACGTCGGCGACCTCGACGACGTACGCCGCTTCGCGCAGTCGTTCGGCGCGTCGGTCGAGGGACCCGTCGACGTCCTCGTGCACAACGCGGGCGTGATGCCGCCCGAGCGCACCGAGTCGCCGCAGGGCCACGAGCTCTCGATGGCCGTGCACGTCCTCGGGCCGGTCCTGATGACCGAGCTGCTCGGAGAGAGGCTCCGCGACGGGCGGGTGGTGCTCGTGACGTCGGGCGGGATGTACACCCAGCGACTGCGCGACGACGACCCCGAGTACCTCAGCGGCGAGTACGAGCCCGCGACCGCCTACGCCCGCAGCAAGCGGGCCCAGGTCGAGCTGCTGCCGGTGCTGTCGCGGCGGTGGCCCGACCTCACGGTCCACGCGACCCACCCCGGGTGGGCGGACACCCCGGGGGTGGTCGACTCGCTGCCCCTGTTCCACCGGCTCACCGGGCCGCTCCTGCGCGACGCCGAAGGCGGTGCCGAGACCACCGTCTGGGTCGCCGCCGCGCAGCCCCCGCCGCCCGGTGGCCGGCTCTGGCACGACCGTGCGCCCCGCCCGACCCAGCTGCTGCGCCGGACGCGCACGGGTGTGGGGGAGCGTGAGCGGATGTGGGCGTGGGTGACGGACGCGCTGGATCTAGATCCAGCGCGAGAACCAGATCCGGTCCGTCCACTCCGCGTGCGTGAGGAGCTGGTGGGTCCAGATCGGCCAGAACCACGCGAAGTTCACCAGCGCGAGCACGAAGAACGCGCCGGAGACGACGACGCCGGCGGTCCGCCGCGGTGAGGGCACCCGGGCAGCGCCGATCAGCCGGCCCATGGCGAGGGCGATCGCGAGCACGAGGAAGGGCAGCGTGACGACCGCGTAGAACAAGAAGATGGGCCGGTCGTCGTACATCAGCCAGGGCAGCCAGGTCGAGGCGACGCCGACCACCGCGACGCCGAACCGCCAGTCCCGGGCACCCACCCACATCACCAGCGCGAACAGCAGCGCGATGCAGCCGCCCCACCAGATGGTGGGGTTGCCGAGCAGCAGCACCTGGCGCAGGCAGTCGCTGCCCTCCGGCGCCTGGCAGCCCTGCGCACCGGGCTTGATGCCGGTGTCGGCGGCGACGCCGACCGGGCGGTTGAGCAGCAGCCAGCCCGACGGCTTGGACGCGTAGGTGTGCGAGCTCTCGTCGAGGAAGTGCGTGTGGAAGACGTAGACGTCCTGGTGGTAGTACCAGAGCGACCGCAGCGACTGCGTCACCTCGCCGAGCCCGGAGGCGTCCGCCTCGGTGCGGGTCGGCCAGTCCGGGTCGTCGCCGTAGTGCGTGTACTGGGTCGCGGAGAGGTGCTCCTCGTACTGGTGGGCGTTGATCATCCAGCCGGTCCACGTGGCGACATAGACGACGAACGCGACCAGCACCAGGTGCGCGAACGCCGGGATGCCGTCGACGAACGCCGAGCGGAGGACCGCCCACTGCACGCCGAACGAGCGCCGCGCGCCCGCCGACCACAGCCAGCAGAGCAGGCCGAAGGCCGCGAGCGGGTAGAGCGCCGTCCACTTCGAGCCCACGGCGAGGCCGAACGCGACGCCGGCGGCGAGCAGCCAGGGCCGGAACAGCAGACCGCGCACGGGTCCCCAGGAGCGGACGTCGGTGATCCTCTCGGGCACGAGCCGCGCCATCCGGGCGCGGTGCCAGTCGCGGTCGGCGACCACGCAGTGCACGCCGAGCAGCACGAAGAACGCGACGAAGATGTCGAGCAGGGCCAGTCGCGAGAGCACGAAGTGCAGGCCGTCGAGCATCAGCAGCAGGCCGCCGACCACGCCGAGCATCGTCGAGCCGGTCAGCCGCCGGACGAAGCGGACCATCACCAGCACCATCAGCGCCCCGACGACGGCGGAGGCGACCCGCCAGCCGAATGGCTCCATCCCGAAGGCCTTCACCCCGAGCGCGATCAGCCACTTGCCGACCTCGGGGTGGACGATCATCTCGGGGCCGTCCTTGAAGACGCCGTCGGTCGTGGCGCCCTCGAGGAGGATCTTGTTGGCGCCCTCGGTGGTGTCGCGCTCGTAGCCGAAGTTCAGCAGCGACCAGGCGTCCTTGGCGTAGTACGTCTCGTCGAACTCGAACTGGTGCGGCTGGCCGAGGTGCCACAGTCGCAGGAACAGCGCGAGCAGCGCCACCGCGATGCTCGCGGTCCAGCCGACGAACGGATCCTCCCGCGCGATCCGTCCCCGGGCGCGCTCCCAGGCGGACGGTACGGCGCGGCCGGCGGCGTTCCGGGAGAGGCCGACGCGCGCGCGGGGCTCGGCGGGCGCGTCGACGGTCACGATGGGAGACTCTACGGTCGTGGAGTCCGAACCAGGCGTTCTCGTGCTCGCGGCGACCCCCATCGGGCGCGTGGCCGACGCACCGCCGCGGCTGGCCGAGGAGCTCGCGACCGCGGATGTCGTCGCGGCCGAGGACACCCGCAGGCTCAAGCGGCTCACGAGCGACCTCGGGGTGACCGTCGCCGGCCGGGTCGTGTCGTACTTCGAGGGCAACGAGTCGGCCCGCACGCCCGTGCTCCTGGAGGCGCTGCTGGCCGGCGAGCGCGTGCTGCTGGTGACCGACGCCGGCATGCCGAGCGTGTCCGACCCGGGCTACCGCCTGGTGGCCGCCGCGGTCGAGCACGACGTACCGGTCACCGCCGTGCCCGGGCCGTCCGCGGTGCTGACCGCGCTCGCGGTCAGCGGGCTGCCCGTCGACCGGTTCTGCTTCGAGGGCTTCCTGCCCCGCAAGGCGGGGGAGCGGTCCCGGCGGCTCGCGTCGCTGGCCACCGAGGAGCGCACGATGGTCTTCTTCGAGGCCCCGCACCGCACCGAGGCCGCGCTCGCCGCGATGGCCGAGGCGCTCGGCGGCGACCGCCCGGCCGCGGTGTGCCGCGAGCTCACCAAGACCCACGAGGAGGTGCGCCGCGGACCGCTGGCCGCCCTCGTTTCGTGGGCCGGCGACGGGGTACGTGGCGAGGTCACGATCGTGGTCCAGGGTGCCGAGGCGACCGCGGCGGTCGACAGCGACCCGGCAAGCCTGCGGGCCGCGGTCGCCGACCTCGAGTCCGGCGGTGCCACCCGCAAGGACGCGATCGCGGAGGTGGCCAGGCTGGCCGGCGTACCCAAGCGGGAGGTCTACAACCTCATCCACGGAGGAGATGCATGACCGAGCGGATCACGACCATCACCCACGAGGGCCTGACCTTCGACGTGCTCGACGACGGGCCGGTCGAGGGCACGCCGGTCGTGCTGCTGCACGGGTTCCCGGAGCGCAGCAGCAGCTGGCGCGAGGTGGCGCCGCTGCTGCACGCGGCGGGCCTGCGGACGTTCGCGATGGACCAGCGCGGCTACTCCCCGGGCGCGCGGCCGAGCGGTCGGCACAGCTACCGGATGCACCACCTCGTCGGCGACGTGGCCGCGCTGATCACCGCGATCGGGCGGCCGGTGCACCTCGTCGGCCACGACTGGGGCGCGGCCGTCGGCTGGGCCGTGGCCGGCCGCGAACCCGAGCGGGTGCTGACCTACACCGCCCTCTCCGTCCCCCACCCGGCCGCGTTCGCCCGCGCGATGAAGAGCCACAGCCAGCGGCGCCGGTCGCGCTACATGGCCGTCTTCAACATCCCCGTCCTCCCGGAGCTCGCGGCCCGCCAGCCCGGCGGCTACTTCGACCGCGCGATGGCCAAGGGCGGCATGACGCCCGACGAGGTCGCCCGCTTCCGCCGCGAGATCGTCGAGTACGGCGCGCTGCGGCACGCTCTCGGCTGGTACCGCGCCCTGCCGATCACCAGCCCGGGCAGCACCGACTTCCGGGTCACCGTGCCGACCACGCTGGTGTGGAGCGACCGCGACGTCGCGATCGGCCGCGAGGGCGTCGACGGCACCGCGCGCTGGGTCGACGCGCCGTACGACCTGGTCGTGCTCGAGGGCGTCACGCACTGGATCCCGACGCAGGCGCCGCAGGCCGCCGCCGACGCGATCCTCGCCCGGGTGCGCGGATGAGCGCTCGGCCTCCGGCTCCGGAGCCGCTGCCGCACCCGGTCGTCGACAACCACTGCCACCTCGACGTCGCCCGCGACGACGAACCGGCGCAGCCGGTGGAGGAGGCGCTCGCGGCGGCCGCCGAGGTCGGCGTCACCCGGATCGTGCAGATCGGCTGCGACCTGCCCGGCGCCCGCTGGGCGGTGGAGGCGGCACTGCGCCACTCGGCGCTGGTCGCCGGGGTGGCGCTGCACCCCAACGAGGCGCCACGCCTGCCGTCGCTCGACGACGCCATGTCCGAGATCGAGTCGCTCGCGGCCGCGCACGACAAGGTGCGCGCGGTGGGGGAGACCGGGCTCGACCACTTCCGCACCGGGCCCGAGGGCCTGGCCGTGCAGGAGGAGTCGTTCCGTCGCCACGTCGACCTCGCCAAGCGGCTCGACAAGACGCTGGTCATCCACGACCGCGACGCCCACGCCGACGTGCTGCGCGTCCTCGACTCCGAGGGCGTCCCGGACCGCTGGGTCATGCACTGCTTCTCCGGCGACGCGGACTTCGCCCGGGAGTGCCTCGACCGCGGTGCGTTCCTGTCCTTCGCCGGCACGGTGACCTTCAAGAACGCCTCCGACCTCCGCGAGGCGCTCGCCGTCACGCCGCAGGACCGGGTGCTCGTCGAGACCGACGCGCCGTACCTCACCCCGATGCCGCACCGCGGCCGCACCAATGCGTCCTACCTGGTCCCGCTGACGATGCGCGTGATGGCCGAGGTTCGGCGCGACGACCTCGGCGAGCTCTGCGCCGCGATCGACGCCAACACCGACGTGGCGTTCGGCGGGCGCTGGTAGGCGATCGGTCTGGACCGGGATCCGCAGCGCTCCGACACCCGTTTCCGCTGGTCAGCGGCGCGCGAGCGGTGCGCGGGGCGGCGGTCGGCCCGGGACTTTACCGTCGAGATCCTCCTCACGCGGGCCCGAGATGTGACAGGTTCGGTTTGCAATCAGGCGGAAAGGCTGGTGGTCTGGAACTACTTGATGGCCGGGATCGGGAACGATCTGACCAGTGCTGGTGGCCCCTCGGGCCCCGCAGAACGAACCCCCGTACGCACGACTCCGCAGCCGCGGACGCACGCGTCCGGCGCGCTGGCACCCGAGAACCGGGACGTACGACGTTCGGAGAATCGTGCAGAACAGCACGCCCACCCCGCCCCAGAGCCGCCTGGGCCGACTCATGCGCAGCCGACCCCTGATGATCGCCCTCGCGGGCGTCGTGGTCCTGGCCGTCGCCGGCTCCACCTGGGGCTACAGCGCCCTCAGCAAGACCGTGACCCTCAACCTCGACGGGAAGTCCCAGGAGGTCACCGCCTACGGCGGGACCGTCGGTGACGTCCTCGAGTCCGAGGGCATCGAGGTCGGTGCCAAGGACATCGTGGCGCCCAGCGTCGACGAGTCGATCAGCGACGGCAGCGAGATCACCGTCCAGTTCTCGCGTCCCCTCGAGCTGACCGTCGACGGTGAGACCCAGACCTACTGGGTCACCGCCACCACCGTCTCCCGCGCCCTGGACGAGCTCGGCCGTGCCTACCGCGGCGCCGAGCTCTCCGTGAGCCGCGGCGGCAGCATCGACCGGGAGGGCATGGCTCTCGAGGTCGTCACGCCGAAGACGATCAAGGTCAAGCTCGGCGGGCGAGAGATGAAGAAGCGCACCGTCACCGCGCTCACCGTCGAGGAGGCGCTCGAGGATCTCGGCGTCGAGCTGGGCAAGCACGACCGGACCAAGCCGGCTCCCACCCGAGAGATCGAGGACGGCGACACGCTCGTCTTCACCGACGTCCGCATCGAGAAGAAGTACGTCGCCGGCGAGACGATCGACTTCGGCACGGTCGAGCAGGAGGACTCCTCGATGTACGAGGGCGAGACCTCCGTGGTCCGCTCCGGTGAGATCGGCCTGCGCAACGTCACCTACCGGATCGTCTACCGCAACGGCGAGATCTCGGTCCGCACGGTGCTCAAGCAGAAGGTGCTCCGCGCGCCGGTCGACGAGATCGTCAAGGTCGGCACCAAGGCGGCGGCGGTGAACTTCGCCGGCGGCAGCACCGTCTGGGACCAGCTCGCCCAGTGCGAGTCCGGCGGCAACTGGGCCATCAACACCGGCAACGGCTACTACGGCGGCCTCCAGTTCAGCCTCGGCACCTGGCAGGCGTACGGCGGCTCCGGCCTCCCGAGCAACGCCAGCCGCGAGACCCAGATCGCGATCGCGACCAAGGTCCGCGACGCCTCGGGCGGGTACGGCGCGTGGCCGGGCTGTGCCGCGAAGCTCGGCCTGCCGACCTGACCGATAGCCTTCGGCACATGGCGACGTCCGCGGGTCCCCGCATGCTGGGGCCCGCGGACGTCCGTGCGTTGGCGGCCCGGCTCGACCTGCGGCCGACCAAGCAGCGCGGCCAGAACTTCGTCATCGACGCCAACACCGTGCGCCGGATCGTGCGCGAGTCCGGGGTCGGTGGCGACGACGTCGTCGTCGAGGTCGGTCCCGGCCTCGGCTCGCTGACGCTCGCGCTGCTCGAGGTGGCCGGCCGCGTCGTGGCGATCGAGGTGGACGAGAAGCTCGCCGGGCTGCTGCCGGAGACCATCTCCGAGTACGCGCCCGGGCAGGTCGACCGGTTCGAGGTCGTGCTCGCCGACGCGCTCCGCGTCGAGGAGGTCCCCGGGCCGCCGCCGACCGCGCTGGTCGCCAACCTGCCCTACAACGTCTCCGTGCCGGTGCTCCTGCACCTGCTCACGCTGCTGCCCTCGCTCGAGCGCGGCCTGGTGATGGTGCAGGCCGAGGTCGCCGACCGGCTGGCCGCGAAGCCCGGCTCCAAGGTGTACGGCGTCCCGTCGGTCAAGGCCGCGTGGTTCGCGGACGTGCGCCGGGCCGGGGCCATCGGCCGCAACGTCTTCTGGCCCGCGCCGAACGTCGACTCCGGCCTGGTCGCCTGGGTCCGGCGGGATCCGCCGGCGACCACCGTGTCCCGCGAAGAGGTCTTCGCCGTGGTCGACGCCGCGTTCGCCCAGCGCCGCAAGGCGCTCCGGGGTGCCTTGCGGGTGCTCGCGCCGAGGGAGCACGTCGACGCCGCGCTCGCGTCCGCGGGCATCGACCCGCTCGCCCGCGGCGAGATGCTCACGATCGAGGACTTCGTGCGCATCGCCGAGGGGCTGCCCCGGGAGACGACGTGGAGCTGACGGTCCGCGCGCCCGCCAAGATCAACCTCCACCTCGGCGTCGGCGCCCCGCGCGAGGACGGGTTCCACCCGCTGCTCACCGTCTATCAGGCCGTCGGCCTGTACGACGACGTCACCGCCCGGGCCGCGTCCGGGTGGTCGCTCGGCGCCACCCTGCCGGAGTGGATGCCGGCGGACGCCGTACCCCTGACCGGGGAGAACATCGTCGACCGGGCGGCCGACCTGCTCGCCGCCCACCACGGCCTGGCCCGTACCGGAGAGGTGCACATCGCCAAGTCGATCCCGGTCGCCGGCGGCATGGCCGGCGGATCGGCCGACGCCGCCGCGGCGCTGGTCGCGCTCGACCGGCTCTGGCAGGTCCGCACCTCCGACGAGGACCTGCTCGCGCTGGCGGCACAGCTGGGCAGCGACGTCCCGTTCGCGCTGCTCGGCGGCACCGCGCTGGGCACCGGCCGCGGCGAGCTGGTCGAGCCGGTGGACGATCGCGGCACCTGGTGGTGGGTGGCCGTGCCGTCGGAGCACGGCCTGTCGACGCCCGAGGTCTACCGGCACTTCGACCGGATGTTCCCGGACGCGCCCTCGGAGCCGGTGCCGGCCGACGCGCTGCTCCAGGCGATCGCGGACGGCGACGCCTGGGCGCTCGCGGACTCGCTGCACAACGACCTGGAGGCCGCGGCGATCGACCTGCGCCCCGAGTTGGGCGAGCTGATCGAGCTCGGCGAGGCCGCGGGCGCGCTGCGCGGTATCGTGTCCGGGTCGGGCCCGACCTGCGTCTTCCTCTGTGGCTCCGCCGACCAGGCCCGCGCACTCGCCGCCGAGCTCTCCGGCACCGGCCACCCCGTCGTCCTGGCCGCGAACGGCCCGGTCGCCGGCGCCCACCTTGTGTCGTACGCCTAGAGTCTTCAACGCACATGGCCAATCTGATCAACCTCGAGCGGGTCTCGAAGTCCTACGGCATCCGCCCGCTCCTCACGGACGTCTCCCTCGGCATCGCCGTCGGCCAGCGCGTCGGCATCGTCGGGCGCAACGGCGACGGCAAGACCACGCTGCTCGAGGTGATGACCGGCCTCGAGGAGCCCGACACCGGCCGGGTCTCCCAGCAGCGGGGCCTGCTCGTCGGCTACCTCCACCAGGGTGACGAGCTCGTCGATACCCACACGGTCCGCGAGGCCGTGCTCGGCGGACGCTCGGACCACGAGTGGGCCGCCGACCCGCGGATGCGCGAGATCGTCGACGTGCTGCTGGCGGGCATCTCGCTGGACCGCGCGGTGATGGGCCTCTCCGGCGGTGAGCGCCGCCGCTGCTCGCTGGCCGCGCTGCTGCTCGGCGACCACGACCTCATCGTCCTCGACGAACCCACCAACCACCTCGACGTCGAGGCGGTCGCCTGGCTGGCCCAGCACCTCGCGAACCGCGCCTCGGCCCTCGTCGTGGTGACCCACGACCGCTGGTTCCTCGACGAGGTCTGCCAGTGGACGTGGGAGGTGCACGACGGCGTCGTCGACGCCTACGAGGGCGGGTACGCCGCGTTCGTGCTCGCCAAGGCCGAGCGGCAGCGCCAGGCCGCCGCCTCGGAGGTACGCCGCCAGAACCTGGTCCGCAAGGAGCTCGCCTGGCTGCGCCGCGGCGCGCCGGCGCGGACGTCGAAGCCGAAGTTCCGCATCGACGCCGCGAACCAGCTGATCGAGGACGTGCCGCCCCCGCGCGACCGGATGGAGCTGCAGAAGTTCGCGACCCAGCGGCTCGGCAAGGACGTGATCGACGTCGAGGACGTCGACCTGTTCCGCGGCGAGCGGCAGCTGCTCGCGCACGCCACCTGGCGCCTCGGCCCGGGCGACCGGGTCGGCATCGTCGGCGTCAACGGTGCCGGCAAGACCTCGGTGCTCTCGATGCTCTCCGGCGACCTCGCGCCGGCGGTCGGCAAGGTCAAGCACGGGCGCACGGTCGCGCTCCAGCATCTGACCCAGCAGCTCGACGACCTCGACCCCGAGGGGCGCGTGCTGCCGACGGTCGAGTCGATCCGGCGGGTGACCCGCACCATGGACGGCGAGATCACCGCGACGTCGATGCTGGAGCGGTTCGGGTTCACCGGCGACCGGCTGACCGCCCGGATCGGCGACCTCTCCGGTGGTGAGCGGCGCCGGTTCCAGCTGCTCCGCCTGCTGCTCACCGAGCCCAACGTGCTGCTGCTGGACGAGCCGACGAACGACCTGGACATCGAGACGCTCACCGTGCTCGAGGACTTCCTCGACGGGTGGCCCGGAACCTTGATCGTGGTCTCCCACGACCGCTACTTCCTCGAGCGCGTCACCGACTCGGTCTGGGCCCTGCTCGGCGACGGGCAGATCTCGATGCTGCCCCGCGGCGTCGACGAGTACCTCGAGCGTCGCGCCGCAGCCATGCACCTGCAGGAGGCACCGGCCGCCGAGCCGGCGCCCGCCGTACTCCCGAAGGCGAAGGCGGGCAGCGCCGAGGAGCGCGCGGCGCGCAAGGTCGTGGCGCGGATCGACAAGCAGCTGGAGCGGATCGCCGAGCGCGAGGCGGCGCTCAACGCGGAGATCGCCGAGCACGCGCAGGACTACGTGCGGCTCGCGGAGCTCTCGGCCCAGCTCGACGAGCTGGCCGCCGAGAAGGAGGAGCTCGAGCTGGAGTGGCTCGAGGCGGCCGAGGTCCTGGACTAGCGGGCTACTCGGCGAACGGCGCCAGCAGCGTGCGCAGCAGCCCGGCGAGGCGGTCGCGGTCGCGCTCGGGCAGGCCGGCGAGGAACGTGCGCTCGGCCTCCAGCAGCTCCTCGAAGGCGTGGTCGACGGTCGCCTTGCCCTCGGGCGTGAGGCGGACCAGCACGCCCCGGCGGTCGTGGGGGTCGGGCAGTCGCTCGACCAGTCCGCGCGCGGTGAGCCGGTCGACCCGGTTGGTCATGGTCCCGCTGGTCACGAGGGTCTCCCGCAGGAGGCGCCCGGGGGAGAGCTCGTACGGCGATCCCGCCCGTCGCAGCGCGGCCAGCACGTCGAACTCCCAGGACTCCACCTGGGCCGCCGTGAACGCGTCGCGCCGCGCGAGGTCGAGATGGCGGGCGAGCCGGCCCAGCCGGCTGAAGACCTCGACCGGTGCGAGGTCGAGGTCCGGGCGCTCGCGCGCCCACGCCTCGACCAGCTCGTCGACCTCGTCCCGCATGGAGGGAGCGTAACGGATGCGTCGAGAATCTTGACACCAAGATAAGTCGGGCGCACGATGACGCCATGGCGCATGCAGAGTTCCGGTGGGATCCCGATCGCTACCTGACCTACGCCGACGAGCGCGGTCGTCCGTTCGTGGACCTGCTGGCGCGGGTCGGCGCGACCGCGCCGGCCGCCGTCGCCGACCTCGGGTGCGGACCGGGCAACCTCACGTCGCTGCTGGCCGACCGCTGGCCCGGTGCGTCGGTCACCGGTGTGGACTCCAGCCCGGAGATGGTCGCGGCGGCGCGCGACGAGCGGATCCGCTTCGAGGTCGGCGACGTGCGCTCGTGGACCGGGCCGGTCGACGTCCTCGTCTCCAACGCCACCCTCCAGTGGGTGCCCGGCCACCTCGACCTGCTGTCACGTCTGGTCGAGCAGGTGACGCCCGGCGGCTGGCTGGCCTTCCAGGTCCCGGGCAACTTCGACGAGCCCAGCCACACGATCCGCACCGAGCTCGCGGCGGAGGAGCCGTACGCCGCGCACACCCGCGACGCCGCCGTCCCCGCCAGCCACGACCCGGCCGTCTACCTCGACGCGCTGGTCCGGCTCGGCTGCACCGTCGACGCGTGGGAGACGACCTACCTCCACGTCCTCACGGAGCCCGACCCGGTCTTCACCTGGGTGTCCGGCACGGGTGCCCGACCCACTCTCCAGGCGTTGCCGGACGACCTTCGCCCGGCGTTCGAGGCGGAGTTCCGGCGACGGCTGGCGGCGGCGTACCCCGAGCAGGGGTACGGCGTCGTGCTGCCGTTCCGGCGGATCTTCGTGGTCGCGCAGGTCGCGGCATGATGCTCCACCACGTCCAGGTGGCGTGTCCCCACGGCGGCGAGGACGGCGCTCGCCGGTTCTGGGCCGAGGGTCTCGGCATGGTCGAGGTCGCGAAGCCGGCCGACCTCGCCGCCCGCGGCGGCTGCTGGTTCCGCGCGGGGACGGCCGAGGTCCACGTCGGCGTCGAGGAGCCGTTCGCGCCCGCCCGCAAGGCGCACCCGGCGCTCGTCGTCGACGACCTCGACGCGACCGCCGGCCGCCTCGAGGCGCTGGGGTTCGAGGTCGACTGGAAGGAGCGGCACACGTTCCCCGGCTTCGAGCGCTGCCACACCTTCGACGCGCACGGCAACCGCGTCGAGCTGCTCGCCCGGGGTGTGCCGCTCGCCGGGGGACCGCTCAGCTGCCCGTGAGGGCCTTCCTGGTCAGCACGACGACGCCCGCGCCGAAGAAGCCGATCAGGCCCCACCCCAGCGCGGCGCCACCGTCTCGGAAGAGCAGCAGGACGCCACCGGCGACCGGGACCAGGCAGAGCAGGGCGACGACGAGCAGTGGCCAGTTCACGCGTCCATCGTTCATGCGCGCGACGCTAGCGGGACGGTCGCGCGGTCAGCGACCGAGGGTCATCGCCAGGCAGCCGAAGTTACCGAGAGGTAATATGTCGCGCATGAGCCAGGTCCTGACGATGTGGAACAAGGTCGGCCCGCTGCCGCTGGGCAGGCGGGTGTTCTCGCTGGTGTTCGCCCAGAAGGCGCCGTACTTCGCCTCGATCCGGCCGCGGTTCACGGTGGTCGAGCCGAACCGCGCCGAGCTGGTGATCCGGGACCGGCGCCGGGTGCGCAACCACCTCGGCACGGTGCACGCGATCGCGCTGTGCAACGGGCTCGAGGCCGCGATGGGAGCGCTTGCCGAGGCGACGATCCCCGCGGACAAGCGCTGGATCCCCAGGGGCATGGAGGTCGCCTACACCGCGAAGGCGGCGGGAGACGTCACCTGCATCGCCGAGACCGAGCCGGAGCAGTGGGCCGGTGAAGGCGAGCTCCCGGTCCGCGTCCGCGGTGAGCTCGCGGACGGGACGCGGGTCGTCGAAGGCGTGATCCGGCTGTGGGTCACGCCGCGGCCGTGACGGCGCACCGGGAGGTCAGCTCGACCGGGGTGGAGGTTCCTCCGCCGTGGCGAGGACGGAGCGGATCTGCTCGGTGACCCGTGCGAGATCCTCGGCCGCCGCGGCCATGCTCTGCACGGCCCGGGTGTGGGAGCGCAGGTGCTCGCCGTACTCCTGCACGGCCCCGACGAGCACGTAGAGGGTCTCCCGGTCCTCCTGATGCTCGCGCAGCAGCTGGGTGACCTCCTCGGGGTCGAGGCCGGGGGGTACGCTGGAGGTGACGGCCTCGCGGAGCTGCTGGAACTCGGCGCCGAGCTGCTCCACCGCCCGCGTGGGGCTCTCCAGCTCGGCGGCCTCCTGGCGGCGCTCGACGGCCGCGATCACGAAGTAGCCGACGATCACGATGCCCAGGGCGGCACCGAAGATCCGGCCCTGCTGGGACCGGAAGAACAGCACCGGGTAGCCCAGGCCGGGGATGGACTTGACCACGACGCCGCGGACGTCGGAGGGCCGGGTCACGAACGCGTCCTCGCCGGGGTTGTTGTCGCCCTTGGTGATGTAGCTGACGTCCGACGCCGCGCCCCTCTGCTTGACGATGCGGTGCACGATCTCGTCGGGCAGGTGCTTCTCCTTCTTCGCCTCCTCGGGGGTGCTGATCGAGACGATGTCGCCGACCTCGAGGTCCTGAGCCGGCACGCCCTTGACGATCACCAGGTCACCGGGGCTGAACGTGGGGCGCATCGACTGACCGTCGACCACCGAGAACGGCGGGTTGACGCCGAGGGCCACCGACGCCCCGAAGTAGGCGATCACCCCGCCCACCGCGAGGACGGGAGCGACCAGCCAGAGGAGGTCGCCGATGAGGCCGCGGCGCCGCGCGCGCCGGCGCGACCCCGAAGCTCGCCGGGAGGGCGGTGAGGGGTTCCGCTCCCGGCGAGCCCGGATCCCGAGACGTTCCCCGGTCACCCGCCGACCCTGCTCACGCGCAAGAAGATGTCGAGCCCGACCTCGTTGGACCGGTGGCTGTACGTGTAGTAGCCACCCGGTCCGCGCACGCTACCGATGAGGAGGTAGGTCCTCCGGTTCACGTCCAAGCCCTCGGGCGTACACGCGGTGGTGCCCGTGTTGGTGCACGCCGGAGGTACGGTCGCGGCCACTGCCTGCGGGGAGAGCGTCCCGACCAGCTTGCTGAAGGTGAGCAGCTGGGTGCCCCGGTCGAGGTCGCCGACCTTGGTGATGACGCCCGGCCCGGTGGCGGTGACCTCCCGGTACATGCAGAACCTCGGCCCGGGGCCGGTCGAGGCGTCGTTGGCGGTGGTCCAGTCCTCGGTGACCTCGAGCCGGACGGTCAGCGCCGTGAGCGGGTCCCCACCGCCGAAGTAGGGGTAGGAGCAGCTGCCCGTCCGCACCGGGTAGTAGAGCCCCATCCGGACCTGGAACCAGGGGTGGCCCCAGTACCTGGCGAAGTCGTTGGGGTTCTGCCAGGCCATGGTGAGACGCATCTTGTTCTGGAAGGTCAACGCGACGTCGATCCGGGCGAACTTGACGCCCTCGGACCAGAACCAGCCGCGGTGCGAGCCGTCGATCGAGTCGCTCAGCGCCGTCACGTCGGCGATCTGGCCCGTCGCCGACGCCCCTGGGACGACGCCCACCTGTGCGGCGCTCTGTCCGCTGTCCGCCATGAACGACACGCCTGACCACACGAGCACGGCGGCCAGGGCCGCCCCCAGCAATCTGCGCCGGCGTCGGGCCGACCGCCGTGCTCGCTTCCTGTTCCGTGGCGCGCTCAAGGTCGCCATGTCCACCCCCCCGGTGCACGTTGCCCGCCCCCGGCGACGGGTCCTAGGTCAGAGCTCCGTCGCGCGCACGTAGAACTTCGGCGACAGGCTGGCGACCCCTTCGGTCACCTTTGTGTCGATCGTGTAAAAGCTGCCACCGGCGTCGAGCCGCACCGCGTAGATCGCGGGTGCGTCAGCCGGGAGGTCGACCACCCAGGTGAGCGTGCCCTGGTCCGAGGTCACGACCTGCAGGGTGCCGTCCACAGCGGTCCACGACGGTGTGAACTTGGTCCAGTCGGTATTCGCGGGGAGCGCGAGGGTGTCGGGGTCACGGGTGACCGCGGGCACGAAGGTGTCCGGCGAGGTGTAGAGCTTGATGTTGAAGTTCCACGACGAGTAGTTCGCCGCCAGCTCGGCCATGTTCGTGACGTAGAGGCTGATGCTGACCGACTTCGTCGACGACGCGATCGGCTTGGTGTCGATGGCCGCGATGTACTGTCCGGTCGTTGCGGTCGGGACGGTGCCGGCGGAGCCGACCGACACGGTCCAGCCCTGCGGGGTCCCGGCGTGGACGTTGAGACCGCCCTTGCTGGTGATCGTGAGGTTGCTCGTGTCCGTGTCGGCGGCGAAGTTCACGCCGAGCACGGCCAGCAGGATCGACAGCAGGCCCACCGACACGAAGGTGAAGCGGCGGCGCAGCGACGATCGTCGAGCGGGCGGCGCGGCGGCGAGGTCGTCGCCGATGCCCTGCTCAGGGCGTTCGAGTACGCGGTTCATGGTGTGGCTCCCGTTCCCAGGTGTGCGCGGTGGCCATTCCCGAGAACTTCCGGGCCCCCACATGGCGTCCGCGGCCCCCCAACACTCTGAGCCGCCCCTCGAAGATAGGGGCTGCCCGCAAGGACGGCTACGTAAACCAGGCAAAATTTCAAGTGGCGAATCGGGGCTATTTTCGGACTGATCCGTTTGGGCCATGGCGTCGCTCGGGCGCCGGTCGCGGACATGCAGGCTCCGCGCCAGGGCCCGCAGGTCGTCCGAGTTCTCGGATGGACCGCCGCGCTCTTACCCTTGTCCGGTCATGAGCAGCGCACGCACCTACCAGGTCCGCACCTACGGGTGCCAGATGAACGTCCACGACTCCGAGCGGCTCGCCGGGCTGCTGGAGGACGCGGGCTACCTGGCCGCACCGGACGGCGAGCAGGCCGACGTCGTCGTCTTCAACACGTGCGCGGTGCGCGAGAACGCCGACAACAAGCTCTACGGCAACCTCGGCCACCTGGCGCCCGTCAAGGCCGCGCGACCCGGCATGCAGATCGCCGTCGGCGGCTGCCTGGCGCAGAAGGACCGCTCGACGATCACCCAGCGGGCGCCGTGGGTCGACGTCGTCTTCGGCACCCACAACATCGGCTCGCTGCCGGTGCTCCTGGAGCGGGCGCGCGTCCAGGCGGAGGCGCAGGTCGAGATCCTCGAGTCGCTCGACGTCTTCCCGTCGACGCTGCCGACCCGCCGCGAGTCGGCGTACGCCGCCTGGGTGTCGGTGTCGGTGGGCTGCAACAACACCTGCACGTTCTGCATCGTGCCGAGCCTGCGCGGCAAGGAGAAGGACCGCCGGCCCGGCGAGATCCTGGCCGAGATCGAGGCGCTGGTCGCCGAGGGGGTCTCCGAGATCACGCTGCTGGGTCAGAACGTCAACGCGTACGGCGTGGAGTTCGGCGACCGGCAGGCGTTCTCCAAGCTGCTGCGGGCGTGCGGCGACGTCGCGGGGCTCGAGCGGGTGCGGTTCACCAGCCCGCACCCCGCGGAGTTCACCGACGACGTCATCGAGGCGATGGCCGAGACGCCCAACGTGATGCCGTCGCTGCACATGCCGCTCCAGTCCGGCTCGGACAAGGTGCTCAAGGACATGCGACGGTCCTACCGGTCGACGAAGTTCCTCGGCATCATCGAGCGGGTCCGCGCGGCCATGCCGGACGCCGCGATCACCACCGACATCATCGTCGGCTTCCCGGGCGAGACCGAGGAGGACTTCCAGCAGACGCTGGACGTCGTTGCGCGGTCCCGGTTCGCGAGCGCCTTCACCTTCCAGTACTCCCAGCGGCCGGGCACCCCGGCCGCCACGCTGCCCGACCAGGTCGACCCCGCCGTCGTGAAGGACCGCTACGGGCGGCTCGCCGCGCTGGTCAGCGAGATCGCATGGCAGGAGAACCAGCGCCTCGTCGGTCGCACCGTCGAGCTCCTCGTCGCCGAGGGCGAGGGCCGCAAGGACACCGAGACCCACCGGCTCTCGGGCCGGGGCCCGGACAACCGGCTCGTGCACTTCACCCCGCCCGCCGACCTCGAGGTCCGCCCGGGAGACATGGTGACCGTCGAGATCACGTACGCCGCCCCGCACCACCTCGTCGCGGACACGACGCTGGACGTGCGCCGGACCCGTTCGGGTGACGCGTGGGAGGCCCGGACGTCGGCCCCGGCACCGGCAGGTGTCACGCTGGGCATGCCGACGGTCGGCGTACCCGCCCCGCTGCCGGACGCGCCCGCCTGCCGCTGACCCCCTCGGAGGACGCTGTGCCCGCTGACGCCCCCACGATCCTGGCGACCTCGGGGGGCTGGTCCTCCGACGACCGGCTGCGGTGGAAGGTCGGCCCGCTGACCGACCTCGCCGTCGAGCTGTCGGGTGTCAACGGCCGCGCCCCGCGGGTGACCTTCCTCGGCACCGCGTGCGGCGACAACCCCGTGCTCTACCACGAGTTCTACGCCGCCGCGCAGCGCCGCGGCTTCCAGGGATCGCACCTCCAGCTCTTCACGATGCCGAACGTCGACGACATCACCGCACACCTGCTGGCCCAGGACGTGGTGTGGGTGTGGGGCGGCAGCGTGGCGGGCCTGCTCGCGATGTGGCGCCTGCACGGCCTGGACGAGGCGATGCGGACCGCGTGGGAGGCCGGCGTCGTGCTCACCGGCGTCTCCGCCGGCTCGATCTGCTGGCACGTCGGCGGCACCACCGACTCCTTCGGCCCCGACCTCCGGCCGATCGACACCGGCCTCGGCCTGCTGCCGTGGTCCAACGGCGTGCACTACGACTCCGAGGACCAGCGGCGCCCGCTCTTCCACTCGCTCGTCGCCGACGGGACTCTGCCGGCCGGCTACGCCACCGACGACGGCGCCGGCCTGCTCTACCGCGGCACCGAGATGGTCGGGGCGTACGCCGAGCGCGCCGGCGCCGGCGCCTACTTCGTCGAGCCCGGCCCGGACGGGCGGGCCGTCGAGACCGAGCTCGAGGTCACCCGCCTCCGCTGACGTCAGACCTCGTCGTCGGAGCGCGGGTCCGTGCTGGAGTAGCCCGCCTTGGGCGGGAGGCCCCGGGGGTTGTCCTCGGGGTTGCCGACGGACTGCTCGGGCGGCTGGTCCGCGTGGGGGGAGTGCTCGTGGGGCGCGACGTCGCGCAGGCCGTCGGTGGCCTCCTGGCCGGGGCCGGCGTGGCCGACCCGCTCGCTGCTGACGCCCATGCCGCCGGCGGCACGCTCCGGGCCGCTCGAGCCGGGGGTCGAGCGCTGGAGCTCCTCGTCCGAGTCGTCGCGCGGGCTCATACCGGCGACTCCTCCTCGGGCTCGTCGGGCTCCCCGGTCTCGCCGTCGGCGCTCTCGGTCGCCTTGGTCGAGGTGTCCTCGCCGCCGGACATCTGCTCGACGAGCGAGTCCGGCACCTGGTCGTCCACGGCCGGGTTCTCGTCGGGCGTCAGGTCCGGGATCGCGACCGGCCCGGTGTCGGCGTCGATGGCGTCGACGCCGCCGGGATTGGGCTCGCCGGGCTCGATCTCCGGGTCGGGCATGGGGCCGAGATCGGACATCTACGCTCCTTCGAAGCCGAAAGTGGAGTACGCCGTCGTCGTACCCGCTCGCAGGCCCTCCAACACCGCCAACTCGTGCGGGACCACCGGGTCGGGCAGGTCGGCGAGCCGGCACCACCGCAGCTCGGCGGCCTTGGCGGCCTCGAGGATCCGCGGCTCGCCCGTCCAGGACCGGGCTGTGAAGAAGAAGTCGATCCGCTCGTCGATCGGCAGGTCGTGGCGGGTGCGCTGCATCGACGTGACGAACGTCAGGTCGAGGTCGGTGACGCCGATCTCCTCGCGCGCCTCGCGCCGGGCGGCGTCGACGGCGGTCTCACCCTGCTCCACGTGCCCGGCCGCGGCCGCGGCCCAGTGGTCGTCCATGTAGCCGGTGTTCGTGCGCAGCTGGAGCAGCACCTCGGTGGCGTCACCCTCCCCGCGCAGCAGGAAGACGTACGACGCCGGCACGACGACGAAGCGACCGTGGTGCGGGTCCTGGCTCACTCCGCGGTTCCGTCGTCGTCGCCGACGATCTCCTGGTCGTGCGGCGTGGCCTCGGCCTCGCCGAACTCGTCGTAGTGGGTGCCGGTGTCCTCGGACTCCTCGCCGGGCTCGGTGCCTTCGAACTCCTCCGGGTCGGGCTCCTCCTCGGGCGGCACGCCGTCGGTCTGGTCGAACTCGCTCATCACTGACCTCCGCTGTCGTCGGACGGCTCGTCGAGAGACGTCTCCGCATTCTCGTCCTGGCCGGCCACGCCCTCACCGGTGCGCTCGCCGGGCAGCTCGCTGCCGTGCTCGCCCGGCGGCGTGGTGTCGGTCGTGGGCGGCTGGTCCTGCTCCTCGGGGATGGGCGCGGTCATGCCTGTCAAAATAACCACATGCCGCCCAACCCACACGTGCCGACCGTGGCCGTGGTGGGCGCCACCGCCTCCGGCAAGACCGGGTTGTCGCTCGACCTCGCGGAGCGCCTCGGCGGCGAGGTCGTGAACACCGACGCGATGCAGGTCTACGCCGGCATGGACATCGGTACGGCGAAGCTGCCGGTCACCGAGCGGCGCGGCATCCCCCACCACCTGCTCGACACCCTGACGGTCCGCGACCCCGCCACGGTCGCCGAGTTCCAGGGCTGGGCCCGCGCCGCGATCGCGGACATCCGCGGCCGCGGCCGGGCGCCGGTGCTCGTCGGCGGCAGCGCGCTCTACACGCGCGCGATCCTCGACCGCTTCGAGTTCCCCGGCACCGACGATGCGGTCCGGCGGCGGCTCGAGGACGAGCTCGCGGAGGTCGGGCCGGCCGCGCTCCACGCGCGCCTGCGCGAGGCCGACCCCGAGGCGGCCGACCGGATCCTCGTCGAGAACGGCCGTCGTATCGTCCGCGCCCTGGAGGTCGTCGAGATCACCGGCCGGCCGTTCACCGCGTCGCTGCCCACGCTGGAGTACGCCGACCCGCACACGGTCCAGATCGGCGTCGACATCGACCGGCCCACCCTCGACGCCCGGATCGCCGAGCGCGTGGACGCGATGTTCGAGGCCGGCTTCGTCGCCGAGGTCGAGCGGCTGCTCGGCGAGGGCCTGGCCGAGGGCCGCACCGCGGGCCGCGCGATCGGCTACCGCGAGGTGGCGTCGTACGTCGCCGGGGAGATCACCCTCGACGAGGCGCGCGAGCGCACGGTCAACGCCACCCGACGGTTCTCGCGCCGGCAGGACTCGTGGTTCCGCAAGGATCCCCGCGTCGTCTGGATCCGCTTCGACGACCCCGACCTCGTGGAGAAGGCAGTCCGCGAGATCCACGGAGGAGACGCATGAGGACCACGTACTTCACCGCCACCACGCTCGACGGCTTCATCGCCGACGACCAGGACTCGCTCGCGTGGCTGTTCAAGCAGGACATCCGCGACGAGGGGCCGCTGTCCTACGCCACGTTCATCGCCGACGTCGGGGCGATGGCGATGGGCGCGACGACGTACCAGTGGCTCGTCGACCACCTCGCCGAGACCGGCGAGACGTGGATGTACGACATCCCGGCGTGGGTGTTCACCCACCGCGACCTCGAGCCGATCGGCGAGGGCATCACGTTCACCGCCGACCCGGTGCCCGCCGTGCACGCGGCCATGGCCGAGGCGGCCGGCGGCAAGGACCTCTGGGTCGTCGGCGGCGGCGACCTTGCCGGCCAGTTCGCCGATCACGGCCTGCTCGACGAGATCATCGCCTCGATCGCACCGGTGACCCTCGGGGCGGGCCGCCCGCTGTTCCCGCGCCGCTACGACCTCGAGCTGGTCGAGCACCTGCGCAACGGCGCCTTCATCTGCGCGAGGTACGCCGTTTCCGGCCCCCTGTGACGGGGCACGGAAGGTGATGCGCCGTCTCGGGACCCTCGTCGTACTGCTCGCGCTCGTCCTCGTCGCGCCTCCGGCCCACGCAGACAGGCAACCCGACAGGCAACCCGACAAGGAACCCGTCGCGACCGGGACCGGCGGGGCCGTCACCTCGGTCGACCCGAACGCCACCCGGATCGGCCTCCGGGTCCTCCGTCAGGGCGGCAACGCGGTCGACGCGGCGGTCGCCACCGCGGCGGCCCTCGGCGTGACCGAGCCGTTCAGTGCCGGCATCGGCGGGGGCGGCTACTTCGTCTACTACGACGCGGCGACCGGGGAGGTGCACACGCTCGACGGCCGCGAGACCGCGCCCGCCGCGATGCCCCGCGACGCCTTCATCGACCCGAAGACCGGCAAGCCCTACGACTTCACGCCGGAGCTCGTCACCAGCGGCGTCTCGGTCGGCGTGCCCGGCACCCCCGCCACCTGGCAGCGTGCCCTGGACCGCTGGGGCACGCGCTCGCTCGCCCGGACGCTGGAGCCCGCCGAGGCGCTGGCCCGGCGCGGCTTCCGCGTGGACGCGACCTTCCGGAGCCAGGTGAGGCAGAACCTCCAGCGGTTCCGTGCCTTCACCTCCACCCGCCAGCTCTACGGCACGCTGCCGAAGGCCGGGTCGACCTTCCGCAACCGCGACCTCGCCGACACCTACGACCTGCTCGCGGTCCGCGGCACGCGCCCGTTCTACGACGGCCGGCTCGCCGACCAGATCGTCCGCGCCGTGCGCAAGCCGCCCACGACGAGGCACACGAAGCTGCCGGTGCCCCGCGGGTTCATGGTCGCCCGCGACCTGAGGCGCTACCGCGTCGTCGACCGCGAGCCGACGCACGTGCAGTACCGCGGCCTCGACGTCTACGGGATGGCGCCGTCCTCCTCCGGTGGCTCGACGGTCGGCGAGGCGCTCAACATCCTCGAGCGCCACGACCTGGCCGCGGCCACGCCGGTCGAGGCGCTCCACCTCTACCTGGAGGCGAGTGCCCTCTCCTTCGCCGACCGCAGCGCGTACGTCGGCGACCCCGCGTTCGTCGACGTCCCGCTCGAGGAGCTGCTGAGCGACGACTACGCCGCCGACCGGGACGCCCACATCGACCCCGAACACGCGATGCCCAAGCCGGTGGACCCGGGCGTCGTCACCTCGGACACGGAGAACGTCGAGACCACGAACCTCACCGTCGCGGACCGGTGGGGCAACGTCGTCGAGTACACGCTCACCATCGAGCAGACCGGCGGCTCCGGCATCGTCGTGCCGGGCCGGGGCTTCCTGCTCAACAACGAGCTCACCGACTTCAGTCTGGAGTACGACCCGGAGGACCCGAACCGGATCGAGCCGCTCAAGCGGCCGCGGTCCTCGATGGCCCCGACGATCGTGCTCGCCGGTGGCGAGCCGTTCCTGGCCGTCGGGTCGCCGGGCGGCTCGACGATCATCACCACGGTGCTCCAGATCCTCGTGAACCGGCTCGACCTCGGCATGACGCTGCCCCGGGCGATCGCCGCGCCGCGCGCGACCCAGCGCAACACGGAGGTCGTGCTCGGCGAGAGCCGCTTCATGCGGCGCTACAGCGGCCCGTTGGAGAGGCTGGGCCACGAGCTGGCGACCTATGAGGACATCTTCACCGGCACCGACGAGATCGGCGCCGCGACCGGCATCGAGTTCGGGCCCGGCGGGCTGCTGACGGCCGTCGCGGAGCCACGGCGCCGCGGCGGCGGCGCGGCGCAGGTGGTCACGCCGGTACCGTAGAGGGGTGCCGACCGCCCCTCGCCGAGAAACGGCCGCGTGGACCGAGATCTCGACCGTCGACGAGCTCGTCGGCCTGCTCGGCGAGCCCAGCGCCCGCGCCCGGGACAAGAGTCGCGCGGCGCTGCTCGACGTCGACCGAGCCTGGCTGTCCGCGTCGCCGTTCTGCGTGCTGGCCACCGCGTCGTCCGACGGCCGCTGTGACGCCTCCCCGAAGGGCGACCCCGCGGGACAGCTCGTGCACGTCATCGACGACACGACGATCGCGATCGCCGAGCGCCCGGGCAACAGGCGGGCCGACGGCTACCGGAACATCCTCGCCAACCCGCACGTCGGGCTGAACTTCCTCATCCCCGGCCGCGGCGACACGCTCCGGGTCAACGGCCGGGCGCGGCTGGTCGGCGATGCTCCCTTCTTCGACGAGATGGTGGTCAAGGGCCACCGCCCGATCCTCGCGATCGTGGTCGAGGTCGAGGAGGTCTTCTTCCACTGTGCCAAGGCGTTCCTGCGCTCGGGCCTCTGGAGGCCCGAGACCTGGGACCCGAACGGCGTCGTGCCGCGGCGCGCGGTGGTCGCGCATGACGTCGAGCCGAGCGGCCTGACCCTCGAGCAGCTCGACGAGTACTACCGGCCCGAGAACTACGAGAAGGGCATGTATGCCTGACTATCCGTTCCTGAAGGGGCACGGCACCGAGAACGACTTCGTGCTGCTGCCCGACCACGACGGCACCGTCCACGGCGACCTCGACCCGGCGCGGGTGCGCGCGCTGTGCGACCGGCGCGCCGGCATCGGCGGCGACGGCGTGCTGCGCGCGGTGCGCGACGGCGACCTGTGGTTCATGGACTACCGCAACTCCGACGGGTCGACCTCGGAGATGTGCGGCAACGGCATCCGCGTGTTCGCCCGGTACCTGGTCGAGGAGGGCCTCGCCGACCCGTCCGAGCCGATCCCGGTCGGCACCCGCGACGGCGTGAAGACGCTGACGGTCGACGGCGACCTGATCACCGCCGACATGGGGTCGCCGGTGGTTTTGGGCGAGACGAACGTCGGGGTGCCCGGCCACACGTGGGTCGCGCGGCACGTCGACATGGGCAACCCGCACGCGGTCGCCTTCGTCGACTCCCTCGAGGACGCCGGTCCGCTGCTGGACGCTCCGGAGCACGACCCCGCGACCTACCCCCAGGGCGTGAACGTCGAGTTCGTGGTCCGGCGCGGCGAGCGCCACGTCGCGATGCGGGTGCACGAGCGCGGGTCGGGGGAGACCCGCTCGTGCGGCACCGGCGCCTGCGCGGTCATGGTCGCCGCGGCGGTCGCCGACGGCCTCGGCCCCGGCTCGGCGTACCGCGTCGATGTCCCCGGCGGCACCCTCGCCGTGACGTGGACGGAGGACGACCGCGTGCTGCTGACCGGGCCGGCCGTGATCGTCGCGCGCGGGACCACCTCACTCTGACAGTCCCACTGTGAGCATGGCTATGCTGCGAGCCATGGACATCAACGGAGCCAGTGCCATCGTCACGGGGGCTGCGTCGGGCATCGGTGCCGCTGCCGCCCGCCAGCTCGCTGCCCGGGGTGCGGTCGTGGTCGTCGCCGACCTCCAGGCCGACAAGGGTGAGGCACTCGCCCAGGAGATCGGGGGTGTCTTCGCCCAGGTCGACGTCACGGACACCGACCAGATCAAGGCCGCGGTGGACGCCGCCGCCGACATCGCTCCGCTGCGCGCGGTCGTGAACTCGGCCGGGATCGGCTGGGCGCAGCGCACGATCGGCCGCGACGGCGAGTTCGACTCCGCGCACGACCTCGCGGCGTTCTCGAAGGTGATCGCGATCAACCTGATCGGCACCTTCGACGTGACCCGCCTCGCCGCGACCGCGATGAGTCGCAACGAGCCCGACGCGGACGGCTGCCGCGGCGCCATCTGCAACCTCGCGTCGGTGGCGGCCTTCGACGGCCAGATCGGTCAGGCGTCGTACTCCGCCTCCAAGGGCGGCGTCGTCGGCATGACCCTCCCGGTCGCCCGCGACCTCGCCGCGTCGGGCATCCGCCTCAACACCGTCGCCCCCGGCCTGATCGACACCCCGATCTACGGCGAGGGCGAGGCCGCCGAGGCGTTCAAGGCCAAGCTGGGGGAGAGCGTGCTGTTCCCCAAGCGCCTCGGCGTCCCGGACGAGCTCGCCAGCATGGTGGTCGAGTGCATCACCAACAGCTACATGAACGGCGAGGTCGTCCGCGTCGACGGCGGCATCCGGATGCCTCCGAAGTAGTCGGACGGCTCACGCCGGGTGAATGGGCGGGGGAGCCCAGGCGCTGAGGTCGACCACCCGGTCGGCCCGCGCGGCGGCCTCCTCGACCAGCCGGGCGTTGGCCTGGTCCACCCGCTCGACCCACGCCCGCGCCGCGTCCGGTGACTTGCCGAACCGCACGTGCCGGGCCACCAGCCGCTCCACGCGCACCGCCTCGTCGGTCACCACGTGCCAGACGAGGTCGAGCTGCTCGCGCACCGCGCGCCAGCGCGGCTGGTCGAGCAGCAGGTAGTTCCCCTCGGTCACGACGGTCCCCGACGGCGGGATCCAGAGGGCGCCGGCGAGCGGCTGCTCGAGGTCGCGCTCGAACATCGGCGCCACCACCTCGGGCTCGCCGCGCCGCACCCGGCCGAGCAGCGCGGCGTACCCCTCGGCGTCGAAGGTGTCGGGTGCGCCCTTGCGGTCGCGGAGCCCCCGGCGGAGGAGCTCGACGTCGGCGTAGTGGAAGCCGTCCATCGGGACCACGGGGAGGCCGAGGTACGCCGCCAGCGTGCTCTTCCCGGCGCCCGGAGCGCCCGTGATGCCGAGCAGCCGGACGCCGGCCGGGACGTCGGGAGTCGCCTCGGGAATCGCCTCTGGAATCACGGAGGGAATCACGGAGGGAAGGTTATGCGTTGGTACAGGCAGATGACTGAAACGTACGCTGTGCCTCATATGACGAACGCCGAACCTGACTTCGACCTCGAGGACGAGCTCGAGGCGACCGAGGACTGGGACTCCGACGACGACTCCAACGACGAGTCGGACGAGTTCGAGTCCGGCTATGCCGACGAGCCCGACCCCGAGGACCTCACCACCGGCGCGATGGACCTGGCCGAGCGCCACCAGCTCCGCCGGGTCGCGAGCCTGCGCACCGAGCTCGAGGACATCACCGAGGTCGAGTACCGCCAGCTCCGCCTGGAGCGCGTGGTGCTCGTCGGGGTGTGGACCGAGGGCACGGTCGAGGACGCCGAGAACTCGATGGCCGAGCTCGCGCTGCTCGCCGAGACTGCCGGCTCCGAGGTGCTCGACGCGATCTACCAGCGCCGGCAGTCGCCCGACCCCGCGACCTACATCGGTCGCGGCAAGGTCGAGGGCCTCGCGGAGATCGTGAAGGCGAGTGGCGCCGACACCGTGATCTGCGACGGCGAGCTCGCACCCAGCCAGCTGAGGAACCTCGAGGACCGCACCAAGGTCAAGGTCGTCGACCGGACCGCGCTGATCCTCGACATCTTCGCCCAGCACGCGAAGTCCAAGGAGGGTCAGGCGCAGGTCGAGCTGGCCCAGCTGAACTACATGAAGCAGCGCCTGCGCGGCTGGGGTGGCAACCTCTCCCGCCAGGTAGGTGGCCGGGTCGCCGGCGGCGCCGGCATCGGTGGCCGTGGCCCCGGTGAGACCAAGATCGAGACCGACCGGCGACGGATCAACACCCGGATCGCCAAGCTGCGCCGCGAGCTGCGCGAGATGAAGGGGACCCGCGACACCAAGCGCCAGGAGCGCCGTCGCCACCACATCCCCAGCGTCTCGATCGCGGGCTACACCAACGCCGGCAAGTCCTCGCTGCTCAACCGGCTCACCGACGCCGGCGTGCTGGTGGAGGACGCGCTGTTCGCGACGCTCGACCCGACCACCCGGCGTACCACCACCGCCGACGGCCGCGTCTACACGATGAGCGACACGGTCGGCTTCGTCCGGCACCTGCCGCACCAGCTCGTGGAGGCGTTCCGCTCCACGCTGGAGGAGGTCGCCGACTCCGACCTGATCCTGCACGTCGTCGACGGCTCGCACGCCGACCCCGAGGGCCAGCTCTCCGCGGTCCGCGAGGTGTTCGCGGAGATCGGGGCGGGCGACGTGCCCGAGCTGGTCGTCATCAACAAGGCGGACGCCGCCGACCCGATGGTGATCGCCCGGCTCCAGCGCAACGAGCCGCACTCGGTCGTCGTCTCGGCGAAGACCGGCGAGGGCATCGCCGAGGCGCTGCGGGTCGTCGAGAGCGAGCTGCCCCGGCCGGGCGTCGAGTTCAAGGCGCTGCTGCCCTACGAGCGCGGCGACCTGATCAACCGCCTGCACCAGCACGGCGAGATCGAGTCGATGGAGCACACCGGCGAGGGCACGATCGTCGTCGGCCGGGCCAACGAGGACCTGGCCGGCGAGCTGGCGGCGTACGCCGTCTGAGCCGCCGTGGCCGATTCATCACGGTAGGCAGGTGAATCGGCGCTCCCCGCGGCGTACCCACTGCGGGGAGTGCCAACTCCGCTGCCTACCGTGATGAATCGGCACCGCGTGCCGAGGAGCCGTCCCGCGCGGATTTCTTGCGGGCAGGTCACGACTCCGCAACAACGCCGGTGGCGGCGGCGACCCGACCGCATCATGGTCGCGTGGTCCTCCCGGGGGTCGCGGGCACGGGCTCGCGCTGGTCTGTACGTCGGCGTACCGTCGCGCTCGGCACCCTGCTGGTCCTGCTGCTCGCCGGCACCCTCGTGCTGCAGGTGGCCGACCGCGCCCGGGCGAGCGCGGACCGCTGCGAGACCTACAGCGCCGAGTCCCGCCAGCGCGCGGCCGAGGTCACCGGGTCGGGGCAGCGCGTCGTCGTCATCGGCGACTCCTGGTCCGCCGGGCTCGGCCTGGAGCGGCTGTCCGGCTCCTGGCCCTCGCGCCTGGACGGCGCGGTGCACGTGGCCGGCTTCTCCGGCTCCGGCTTCAGCGCTCGCGCGAGCGGCTGCCGCCGGGTCTCCTTCGCCGAGCGGGCGCCCGCCGCGCTGCGGGCCGGCGCCGACCTGGTCGTGGTGGAAGGCGGGCTCAACGACTACGACCAGCCCGACGCCGACATCCGCGCCGGCTTCGCCCGGCTGATGCACCAGCTCGACGGCCAGCGGGTGGTCGTCGTCGGTCCCGCCACCGCTCCGTCGCGCGCCGCGCAGGTGCCCCGCGTCGACGCCCTCCTCGCCGAGTTGGCCGCCCAGCAGGGCGTCCCCTACGTGCGTACGTCGGGCCTGAAGCTGTCCTACCTCGACGACCGGCTGCACCTCACCGCCGAGGGCCATGCGGCGTTCGGCGACTTCGTCTCGGACGCGATCCGCGGGCTCGGCTCCTGACCAGGTCCTAGGATCCTCGTGCGACCCGTGGCAGGCCGATGACGACGCCTACGTGCAGGGCAAGCTCGACCTGCTGGAGAAGTACGGGCTGAAGGTCTTCGCGATCTCCAACCACCTCAAGGGCCAGGCCGTCTGCGACGACCCCATCGACGCCCGGCACGAGGCGATCCTCTCCTCCAGGATCTGGGGCGACGGCGACCCCGAGGGCGTCCGGCAGCGGGCGGCCGAGGAGATGAAGATGACGGCGCGTCTCGCGCAGCGGCTGGGGGTCAAGACCGTCGTCGGCTTCACCGGCTCCGCGATCTGGAAGTACGTCGCGATGTTCCCGCCGGCGACGGAGGAGATGGTGGCCGCGGGCTATCGCGACTTCGCGGACCGCTGGAACCCGATCCTCGACGTCTTCGACGAGTGCGGCGTGCGGTTCGCGCACGAGGTGCACCCGTCCGAGATCGCCTACGACTACTGGACGACGGTCGCGACCATGGAGGCGATCGGGCACCGCGAGGCGTTCGGCCTCAACTGGGACCCGTCGCACTTCGTGTGGCAGGACCTCGACCCGGTCGGCTTCCTCTGGGACTTCAAGGACCGGATCTACCACGTCGACTGCAAGGACGTGAAGCTGCAGGTCGGCAACGGCCGCAACGGCCGGATGGGCTCGCACCTGCCGTGGGCCGACCCGCGCCGCGGCTGGGACTTCGTGTCCACCGGCCACGGCGACGTGCCGTGGGAGCAGTGCTCCCGGATGCTCAACACCATCGGCTACGACGGCCCGATCTCGATCGAGTGGGAGGACGCCGGCATGGACCGCCTGGTCGGCGCGCCCGAGGCCCTGGAGTTCGTCCGCGAGCTGGCCTTCGACGCTCCGGCGGCGGCGTTCGACGCCGCGTTCAGCACGAAGGAGTGACCGCGGCGGAGTGACCCCGGCGGAGTGACCCCGACAAGGGCCTGTGCACCAGCCACGGCGGGTGGGGGTGGGCGCCGTTAGGGTTCTCCAGTGCCCGAGCCCCCCCAGGATTCACCGAGCGTGACAGAGCTGCTCAGCACCGCGGTGGCGGCGCTGGGCGGGCAGGAGCGCGCGGGGCAGGTGGCGATGGCCGAGGCGGTCACCGCGGCCATGGAGGACGGGCACCACCTGCTCGTCCAGGCCGGCACCGGCACGGGCAAGTCGCTGGCCTACCTGGTGCCTGCGCTGCGGCACCGGGAGCGGGTCGTGGTGGCCACGGCGACGCTCGCGCTCCAGCACCAGCTGGTCGAGCGCGACCTGCCGCGGCTGGTCGAGGCCGTGAAGGACAGCGGCGTCGACGCCAGCTACGCCGTGCTCAAGGGCCGCTCCAACTACGCCTGCCTGCACCGCATCCGCGAGGGCGTGCCGGACGACCAGGGGGCGCTCGTCGAGCTGCCCGAGGGCTCCCTCGGCAAGAAGGTGCTCGAGTTGCGCGCGTGGGCCGAGGAGGAGGCCGAGGACGGCGGCACCGGCGAGCGCGACAACGCGCCCCGGCACACCGACAAGGAATGGCACCAGGTCAGCGTCAACCACCGCGAGTGCCTCGGCGCGGCCAAGTGCCCGTTCGGCCAGGAGTGCTTCGCCGAGCGCGCCAAGGAGAAGGCGCACCGCTCCCACCTGATCGTCACCAACCACTCGCTGCTCGCGATCGACGCCATCGAGGGCGTCCCGATGATCCCCGAGTACGACGTCGTGGTGATCGACGAGGCCCACGAGCTCACCACGCGGGTGACCCAGGCGGCCACCGACGAGCTGTGGGCGGCCGAGGTCGAGCGCGCGGCCAGGCGCAGCCAGCGCCACGTCGACGGGTCCGAGGCCGACGACCTCGCCGACGCCGCCGACGCGCTGCGCGCCGCGATCGCCGACGCGCGGCCGGGTCGGTTCGACCGGATCCCCGCGGACCTCGCCGACGCCCTGGTGCTGGTCCGGGACGCGGCGCGGGCGTGCCTCTCGGCGTACCCCAAGTCCACCGAAGACTCGGACGCCGCGATGCAGCAGTCCAAGGGCGCCGTGCAGGAGGTGTTCGCGACCGCCGACCGGATGGCGGCCGACCTGACCTCCGACGTGCTGTGGATGAGCGAGGGCACCGAGCGGATGCCGCCGCGACTGTGCGTCGCGCCGCTCCAGGTGTGGGGCCCGATGCGCGACAAGCTGCTCACCGACAAGACCGTGGTGTTCACGTCCGCGACGCTCAAGCTCGGCGGCGACTTCCGCACGGTCGCGACCAGCGTCGGCCTCAAGCCCGAGGACACCGAGATGCCGTGGGAGGGCCTCGACGTCGGCAGCCCGTTCGACTACGGCAAGCAGGCGATCCTCTACGTCGCCAAGCACCTGCCGGCGCCGGGCCGCGACGGCCTGGTGAAGGCGCAGCTCGACGAGATCGTCGAGCTGGTCGACGCCGCCGAGGGCCGCACGCTCGGGCTCTTCTCCAGCCGTCGCGCCGCCGAGGCCGCGGCCGAGGTCGTGCGCGAGCGGCTGCCGCACCTCACCACGCTCGCGCAGGGCGACGCCCAGCTCCCCGAGCTCGCCGCGCAGTTCGTCGGCGACCCGCACACGATCCTCTTCGGCACGCTCAGCCTCTGGCAGGGCCTCGACGTGCCCGGCGACACCTGCCAGCTGGTGCTCATCGACCGGATCCCGTTCCCGCGCCCCGACGACCCGCTGCTGAGCGCGCGCCAGAAGGCCGCCGACGAGGCGGGCGGCAACGGCTTCATGCAGGTCGCCGCGACCCACGCCGCGCTGCTGCTCGCGCAGGGCGCGGGTCGCCTGGTCCGCACCCACACCGACCGCGGTGTGGTCGCGGTCCTCGACCCGCGCCTCGCGACGGCGAGGTACGGCGGGTTCCTGCGCGCCAGCCTGCCGCCGATGTGGTCCACCACCGACCCCGCGGTGGTGCGCCAGGCGCTCAAGCGCCTGGCCGCGACCGCTACGCCCTGAACGTCACCTGAACGTCACCTGACCGTCACCGCAGCGCGCTCGCCCGCACCCGGAGCTGGCGGCCGTCGTCGAGCGAGGACCCCTGGCAGGAGTACGGCCCGCTGGTCCAGCAGTCGTAGCTGGTACCGGCGTTGGCGAGCGTCACCTCGACGTACCTCACCTTCGACGACCCGAACGCCACCGTCGTCCCACGGGTCGGAACCTGCGCGACCTGGACCCGGCCGGACTTGAGCACCACGAGCGCCACCGCGACCGACGCGGCCGACGGCAGGCCGACCGTGAGCTTGAGCTTCCCCGAGGTCAGCCCGCTGCCGGGGACGAAGCGGACGGTGGCGGCGGAGAGGTGCTCGAGCGTCCAGGACTTCCAGCCGCTGTCCCTCTTCGACGAGGTCAGCTTGTAGGTGCCGGCCGGGCCGACGCTCGGGTAGCCGTTGCCGGCACCCTCGTCGTAGGACAGGCGGGGCACCCGGTTCGCCGACGCGAAGTAGCCGAACGCCGTCGGGAACGAGACACCACGATCGGCGAGTACCCGCTCGATGGCCTGCATCGAGTAGTCGTCGTCCGCCTCCCCGGCAGCGTCGGCGCGCTCCCACATCTCCCGCACCAGCACGGGCATGCCGCCCTCGGCCTCGTCGAGCTCCTCGGTGAGGAAGCGGAAGAAGATCCACTCGCCGTACTGCTCGCCCTCGGCGCTGTAGCTGTCGAGCGGCCGGCCCGGCCGGGTCAGCGGGCTGTTGTGGAGGTACTGGACGTTGTCGTCGACGTCGTCGTACAGCTCGTCCTCGGCCCAGGTCGCGGTCGCCTCCAGGAACCAGCTGTCCTCGAAGGCGTCGTAGGCGTACTGGATAGCGTGGAAGTACTCGTGCGCCGCCGTCACCTGGAGGTTCTCGACCGGGGTGTTGGTCGGGAACTGGGACCTCGTGTAGTCGTTGTCGAGCACGCAGTACGCCCAGAGGTCGTACGACGTCGACGTGGTCGGCTGATCGCTCGTGCAGTAGCCGTAGAGGTTCTCCGCCCCGGTGTCCTCGAGGTAGATGTCGGTCTTCGCGTTGCCGCCGGCGACGCCGTCGGGCTTCGGCATGCGGTAGCCCGCGGTGAGATAGACCTGCCGGACCCCGTCGACGGTCTCGATGACCGTGTCGACGTAGTCGGGGATGTCGTTGCCGTCGCGGTCGGTGTCGACCACGGCGTGCTCACCGGTGGTCGCCCAGTGGTAGCAGTTGCTGGCCGTGCACACGCTGGCGTCCGCGGCGGGTCGCGCGAGCAGCTCCGCGGCGACCTTCTGGTCGGCCGCGGACAGCCCGTCCTGCTGCCGCCAGAGCTCCAGCAGCGTCATCGACGCGTCCCGCGACCCGCCCTCCCCGGAGAACAGCGCCTGCGCGTCGGCCAGGGCGGCACGGGCGGCGGTGGAGGAGGGGCGGGCCTTACCCTCGGGGGCGGCAGGCAGGGCCGAGGCCGTGCCGGCGGCGAGGCCGACCACGACGGTCAGCGAGGCCAGCACGGGCACGAGGCGGGTGCGTAGAGTCATGGCAACATCCAACCGGCCGCCGATCGGCCGTGCCCTGGTTTCCGTGGAACTAGCGGAGGGCGATTGCGCGCACCCGGAACGGCAGGTCGTCGTCGGCGGGACGGCCCTGGCACGACCACGAGGTGCCCTGCCCGCAGCTGCGGTAGCGCACGCCCGCGTTGGCCAGCGTGACCTCGACGCGGGCGACGCCGCGGTCGAAGGGCACCTTCACGACGGCGTTCCCGTTCGCCTTGAGCGACGGGGTGAGCGAGATCGTCGTCGCCCGGCCCGAGGCCGGGTGGACCGTGGCGACCGCGCCGGAGCCGCGGGTGGTGGGCGGCAGATCGAGCGTGAGCCGCAGGGTGCGCGCGGCGAGGCCGGGCGCCCGGTTGAACCGGATGGTCGCCGCGCTGAGGTGGTCGACCACCTTGGTGATCGGGCCCGACGCGCGCCGGGCGGCCGAGAGGTCGACGGTGCCGGCGAGCCGCGCGGTCGGGTAGCGGGACGCCCGCCCCTCGTCGTACGAGACGCCGGGCTGGCGGTTCGCCGCGGCGAAGCGGGCCCAGGTCCCGCGCAGGCCGCCGCCGTGCGCGGCGAGCACGTGCTTGACCGCCCGGATCGAGTAGTCGTCCGGCCCGTCGGCGGAGCCGTCCGCCCGCTCCCACATCTCGCGCACGAGGACCGGCAGGTCGCCCTCGGCGTCGGGGTGGCGCTCGGTGAGGTAGCGGAAGAAGATCCAGCCGCCGTAGACCCGCAGGCCGGCGTCCTTGTCGAGCGGCACGGCCGGCTGCTTGAGCGGGCTGGAGCGGAGGTACTGCACGTTGTCGTCGACGTCGTCGAAGACCTCGTCCTCGGCCCACGTCGCCGTGCTCTCCATGAACCAGACGTCCTCGAGGTAGTCGTAGGCGAACTGCACGGCGTGGAACAGCTCGTGCGCGGCGGTGACCTGGAGGTTCTCCAGCGGGGTGTGGCTCGTGAACTCGCGGTAGTCGTTGTCGAAGGCGCAGTACGCCGGCGCGTCCCACGGGCCGTCGCCGGTCGGCGCGGAGTCCGTGTCGCAGTAGCCGTAGAGGCCCTGGCCGCCGAGGTTCTGCAGGTAGATGTCCAGCAGGTCGTTGCCGCCGCGGGTGCCGTCGGACTTCGGCGCGCGGTAGCCGGCGGCGGCGTAGATCTCGAGCACCTGCTCCGCGGTCGCGGCCACCTGCTCGACGTACGCCTGGGTCGCGCGGCCGGCGCCGGTGGTGAACCAGTGCACGCACACCGTGGTGAAGCACTGCTGACGGTTCTGGCCGGGTCGGGCGAGCAGCGCGGCCGTGCGGGAGCGCTGGGCGCCGTCGAGGTCGCTCAGCTCGAGGCGGAGCTCGCGGCGCTCCATGGTGTCGAGCCCCGGACCGGTGCTGCCGCGGACGACGTCGGCCTGCGCCGGCACGGCGCTGTGCGCCATGACAGGGGCGAGGACGGCCACGGCGAGCAGGCCGACCAGGACGAGGAGGGAGCGACGCACCCGGCCATTAGAGCAGGGAGCGCCCGTCGAACCCCTGTCGAGGCGCCCCCACCCGGAAGAACGACGCCACCGTCGGAGCGACGTCGACGGTGCGCACGACCCGCGACGACACCGTCTGCTTGGGTACGGCGCGGTGGCCGCCGCCGATGAAGAACGGGATGGAGCGGGTGGCCGGGTGCCCGTGGTTGCCGGGGATCGGGTTCGCGGTCACCGGGTCGGGGTCGCTGAACCGCCAGCCGGCCTGGCAGAACACCACGACGTCGCCCGCCTCGGGCCCGAGCCGCAGCCAGTCGGTGCGCCGGTCCCAGGCGGCGAGCACGCCCTCGGTGCCGCGGGCGATCTCGCGCATCCGCGCGACCGCCTTCGTCCGCTGGCGCGCGGGACCGGTCCAGTAGAGGAGGTCGGCGCCGCCGTTGTCGGCGATCTGCACGTGGCCGGCGAGCAGCGGGTCGGCCTCGAGCGAGGCGGACAGGCTGATCACCCGGTCCGGCGTGGACCAGTCCATCGAGTGGTCGGCGAGCACGACGACGATCGCGTCGTCCCACTGGCCGCCGGCCTTCAGGGCGTCGATGAACCGCTGCACCTCGCGGTCGGTGTCGGCGAGCGCGCTCTGCCGCGCGACCTGGAGCGAGGTGCCGGTGAGGTCGGCGTGGCCCATCCGGTCGATGTCGCCGAAGTTCACGAACATCAGGTTGGGGTCGAACTCGTCGAGCATGGCCAGCGCCGCCTCGACCGTGAAGGCGTCGGGCGCGTGGCCGCTGACCGGGACGATCGGCGCCGGCTCCCAGCGGTGGGTCGCCCGGCCGCCGAACACGCCGTAGAGGTAGGACTTGCTCAGCACGGTGCCGGTGGTCAGGCCGTGTCGGTTGAGCCGCTCGATCACGGTGTCGCTGCGGATGTCGGAGGCGCGGTCCATGTCGCGCACCTCGCCCAGCTCGCGGTCGAAGATCGCGTTCGCCGGCACGCCGCTGCGGTCCGGGCGGACGCCGGTCATCATCATCACGTGGTTGGGGATGGTCTCCATCACCGGCATCGACGACGCCTGCGCGAAGCGCAGCCCGCCGTCGCGCAGCGCCGCGAGGTTGGGCGTCAGCACGCTGTCGATCTCGTCCGGGCGGCAGCCGTCGATCACGAGCACGTAGGCCCGCTTGCGGCTGCGCTGCGCGGCGTACGCCGGAGCGCCGGCGACGGTGGAGAAGACCAGCCCGGTGGCGCCGGCGGTGAGGAACGTGCGGCGGTCGGTCCGCCAGGACCGGCTCACACCGGCTCCTGGACCTGCTCGACCCGGCCGGTGCCGGTCTCGGTCGCGTAGGAGACCGACCAGGTGATCTCGGTGTCGCGGACCGCGCGGTCGCCGATGACGTACCAGTCCATCTGCGCGCGCTCCGGCGTCAGGTCGAGGACCGAGAAGCCGTGACTGTCGAAGTCGAGGTACTTGATGTGGCGGTTGTTCGCCTTGATCATCTCCTCCACCGCGACGCTCGTGGTCCGGGGCGGGTTGCCGGTGATGTCCTTGAGGTTGTTCGACGTGACCGACGAGCACACGAACTCGACGCCGGCGGACGCGCCGGCCGGATAGGTCGACGCGTCGTACGGGAGCTCGCAGGCCCACCCGGAGTGGATGTCGCCGGTGACGAACAGCGCGTCGGTGATCTGGTGGTCGCGGATGTGCTGGAACACCTCGCGCCGGTCGTCGGTGTAGCCGTCCCACTGGTCGACGTTGTAGGGCAGGCCGTCCTTGGGGAGGAGGCCGGTCACGTCGTTGATCGGGTCGAGGACCACGTCGGGGAGGGTGCCGAAGTCGACGGGAGCGATCATGACGGGGTTGCCGATGACCTTCCACTGCGCCCGGCCACGGGTCAGGGAGTCCTTGAGCCACCTCATCTGCTGGCGGCCGGTGATCGTGCGGCCCGGGTCGCTCACATCGCCGTCGGGCACCGGCGCCGGCTGGGGGGCGGGGCTGCTGACCTGGGCGTCGCGGTAGCTGCGCAGGTCGAGCATGCTGATCTCGGCGAGCCGGCCGAACCGCAGCCGCCGGAAGAGCCGGTCGCCGTCGCGCAGCCGCGCGGTGCCGTCCATGCGCACCGGCATCCACTCGTCGTACGCCCGGTGCGCCCGGGCCCGGCGCAGGCTGTAGGGGCCCTCGCCCTGGTCCGGGTTGTGGTTCTCGGCGCCGTCCTTGTACTGGTCGTTGGTGACCTCGTGGTCGTCCCACGTGATGATCCACGGGTACTTCGCGTGCAGCGCCTGGAGGTCCGGGTCGGCCTTGTACTGCGCGTGCCGCTGCCGGTAGTCGTCGAGCGACACCATCTCGCGGGCGGGCACGTGGCTGCGGATGTCCTCGTTGTCGAAGCCGTAGCCGTACCCGCCGGGGCCGTACTCGTAGAGGTAGTCGCCCAGGTGCAGGACCGCGTGCAGGTCGTCGCGCGCGGCCAGGCCGCGGTAGGCGCTGAACCAGCCGGCCTGGAGGTTCGCGCAGGAGACGACGCCGAAGCGCAGGTGGTCGGGCTCGGCGTGCACCGCGGGGGCGGTGCGGGTGCGCCCGACCGGGCTGGTCACGCCGGCGCAGCGGAAGCGGTAGTGGTACCACGTCGCCGGCGACAGCCCGGTCACGTCGACCTTGACGGTGTGGTCGCGCCGCGGGCCGGTCACGAACGTGCCGCGGCGGACGACGTCGCGGAACTCCGGGTCGCGCGCGACCTCCCACGTGACGTCGACCTTCGCCGTGATCGCGCTGACGCGGGTCCAGATGAGCACGGCGTCCGGCAGCGGGTCACCGGACGCGACGCCGTGGGCGAAGATCCGCCTGCGGGCGGCCGCGGCGAAGGACTCGGGCGTCGAGGGGACGGCGAGGACCGCGGTCCCGGCGGCAGTGGTGCCGAGGACGGTGCGGCGGCGTACGGGAAAAGGGGTCGTCACGCCTCACTCAACGACGACGGTCTCCTGGGGTTCTGCTCGTTCACGCGGTGTTCTTCTGCGCCGGAGGCGGTCGAGCGGGACCCGGCCCAACGGGACGCGGTCCAGTGCCTGGGCGATCACCCAGGCGGCGAGGATGACCAGCCAGCCGACGACCGCGTCGATCACCCAGTGGTTGCCGGTGCCGATGATGACGACGGTCGTGCCCACCGCGTAGACCCAGCCGAGCACGCGCACCCCGTGGCGGGTGGCGTAGAGCTGGAGGGCGAGCGCCACCCACAGCGCCCAGCCGGCGTGCAGGGAGGGGAACGCCGCCAGCTCGTTGGTCAGCCCGCCGAGTCCGCGCGGGGCGCTGGCGTCGGCTCCCCACCAGCCGTCGGCGGAGTGCAGGCTGAGCACGTCGACGTACCCGGTGATGAACCGCGGGGGAGCGGTCGGCATCGCGATGTAGCACAGCAGCCCGATGAAGGTGCCGATCACCAGCGCGCGACGGGCCGGTCCGTAGCGGTCGGCGCCGAGGCGCCAGAGCCAGACCAGGATCGCCAGCGTGACGACGTAGTGGAGGCTGGCGTACCAGTAGCTGGCGATCAGGCCGATCGGGGGGTGGTGCACGAAGATGTTGTTGAGTGGGATCTCCCAGTGGATGCCGAGTCCCTGCTCCAGATGGAGCAGCTCACGCGAGCGGCCCAGGGCCGGGCCCATGCTCGTGTCGGCGACCAAGCGGGCCAGGCTGTAGAGGATCCACAGCACGAGGATCAGGAGTGCCTCCAGGCCGGCGCGCGCCCATCCCGGGAGGGCCCGGGGCCGCACGGGGGCCGGCGCTGTGCTCACAGCACCAGCCTCGTTCATGCACCCTCCCCGAGGAATCCGGGAAGCACCCGGAATCGACACCAGGGTCTGCTCAGGTGTCTCCCCGATCGCACGGGAAAGGTCAGACCCGGCGCAGCACAGCCGTCACTTTACCGAGAATCGTGGCGTGCGTGCCGTCGATCGGATCGTAGGCAGGGTTGTGCGGCAGCAGCCACACATTTCCGTCCTTGCGCTGGAAGGTCTTGACCGTGGCCTCGTCGTCGAGGAGCGCGGCGACGATGTCGCCGTTGGACGCCGTCTGCTCGCGGCGGACCACGACGTAGTCACCGTCGCAGATCGCCGCGTCGATCATCGAGTCGCCGCGCACCTCGAGCAGGAACAGCTCGCCGTCGCCGACCAGCTGCTTGGGGAGGGGGAACACCTCGTCGTAGGTCTCCTCGGCGAGGATCGGGCCGCCGGCCGCGATCCGGCCCAGGAGGGGGACGTACTGCGCCGAGGGCCGGGCGTCGCCGATGCCGGTCTCGTCGACCGTGCTCTCCTCCGCGCTCGAGATCGCACGGCGGGCCGCCATCACCTCGGGCAGGAAGACCTCGAGGGCGCGGGGCCGGTTGGGGTCGCGCTTGAGGAAGCCCTTCTCCTCGAGCACCTTGAGCTGGTGGGCCACGCTCGAGGAGCTGGTCAGCCCGACCGCCTCGCCGATCTCGCGCATCGAGGGCGGGTAGCCGCGCTTCTCGATGCAGTCCTTGAGGTGCGCGAGGATCCGCTGCTGGCGCGGGGTGAGCCCCGTGGCGTCCGGGGGGCCGTCGGGGAGCTCCGAGACCTTCTTGCTCGTGGACTTCTGGGTGGCCATGGGGTGACGGTAGTCCTCCAGACCGCCCGGGTTCAAACATCTGTTCGAACGGCGTGTCGTGCGAACGCGTCGGGAGACGGTTCGAACAAATGTTCGTGTCGCTGCTTGCGTCGTTCGAACACCTGCTCTACCGTCGTACACACGTTCGAATCGAACACCTGATCGAGAGCCCGGTCCAGACCGGTCCCGCGGGACTGTCGGTGGCCGCCTCTAGAAAGGTCGCAGGACGAACGACCGGCCACCTACTTCCCCAGGAGCCCACGATGAGCACCACGATGACGATGTCGACCGTCAACCCCGGCTATGCGACCAACCACACCCCCGCCGTCCGGCTGACCCGCCGCGGACGACTGGTGGTCCTCGCGGCCGCCCTGATCGCGGTGCTCGCCGTCGGGTTCCTCCTCGCCTCCGGCTCCGTCGCGACCGACGAGCCGGGCACGCCCGAGCCCACTCGGGTGGTGCTGGTCGGTGCCGGAGACACCCTGTGGGGGATCGCCTCGGACCTGGCCGACGACGGCGACGTGCGCGCGATGATCGACCGGATCTCGAAGCTCAACGCGCTCGACTCCGGCATGGTCGTCGCCGGTCAGAAGCTGGTCGTCCCGGTCGACTGACGCCGGTGGTCGAAGGCCACCGCACAACTACAGACTTCGCCCGGCCGCCTCGACCCCGGCCGGGCGAAACCGGGGAAGACGAGGGGCGGGACTCTGCGCGAGTCCCGCCCCTCGCGGCGTCTCACGGGCCGCTAGTGGGAGGCGCGACGGCCACCGACCGGCCGCGGCTCGTCGCTGGGGCTGCTCGGCGCCTGGGTGATGCCGAGGCGGCGGGTCACCCGGGCCACGAGCATCAGCCCGACGAAGAGGCAGGCCACCGCGCCGGCGGAGGCCAGCGCCAGGAACCACCACGCCGCGTCGTTGCCGCTGCGCGCGGTCGAGCCGAAGTCGATGGCGGCGTACACGAGGTAGCCCCAGGCGACGACGCAGGCGGTGATGCCCAGCGCCAGGAGCAGCAGCGCGGGCTGGAACCGCTTCTTGCGGCGGGGTCCACGTCTCGACCCAGCGCGCTTGCCTCCCGTCGAACCCGCCACGGGGACCATTGTCCCCGATGGCTGGTCCGACGTCCGACGCACCCGCCGGCTACGCCGCGATCGTCAGCTCCTCGCGGAAGCGGGCGACCAGGCGCGACAGCAGCCGGGACACGTGCATCTGGCTGACCCCGATCTCCGCGCCGATCTCGGCCTGGGTGCAGCCACGGAAGAAGCGCATCTCGACGATCAGCCGCTCGCGACGCGAGAGCTTGTCGAGCAGCGGCGCCAGCATCGCGCGGGCCTCGGCCAGGTCGAAGCCGTGGTCGAGCTCGCCGAGCCGCTGGCCGGTGGTCTCGTCCCCCTCCTCGCCGACGGGCGCGTCGAGGGAGGCGGGAGCGAAGCAGCCCTGGGCGCCGAGCGCGTCGATGACCTGCTCGAGCTCCAGGCCGAGGTGCTCGGCGATCTCGCTGGGACGCGGCGCGCGGCCGAGGCTCTGGTAGAGCTCGGTCTCGCAGCCCGCGATCTTCTGTTGGGTCTCCTGGATCGACCGGGGCGGGCGCACGGTCCAGCCCAGGTCGCGGAAGTGGCGACGGATCTCGCCACGGATGGTGGGGACGGCGAAGCTGAGGAACTCGCCGCGATCGGGCCGGAAGCCCTTCACGGCCTTGACCAGTCCGACGTACGCCACCTGCTCGAGGTCGTCGTCGGCGATGCCGCGGTTCCGGAAGCGGCGGGACAGTTCCCGGGCGAGCGGCATGTTGACTCGGATGATCTCCTCCTCGATCCGGGCGCGCTCGCCCTCGGAGGCGGCGTGCTCGGCGAAGAGCTGGGCAGTGATCTCGGAACGACTCTCTGACATCGTGGACAACTGTCGAGCCTCCCTATCCGGTTGTGGGCGCCACTTCTTGACGCCCCCACTACCTTCCGTCGGTGGTGGAGAGACAAACCACCCACGGGGGTGAATTGCTGTGACGCAGTGCACCCCATGGAAAGCCTCTCGGGCCCGGTCCTCACGATCCCGCGGGTGCGCCCGTGGCGATGACCTACGTCGGCCGCAACCTCGAGACCGGCGCCGTCCGCCGGCTCACCTGGCACGCCTCCAGCCCGGCGAGCTGACGCCCCCCGACGTCCGCCGACACGCCCTCCGCGGGGGCCGCTCCTGGCTGCCGCCGGGCCTCTGACCTGCGCATTTCCGCTCGGCAGACGATCGGCTGGAGGAACTTCTCGGAGCTACTTGCATGCCGGGGGGTCCGGGCGTACGGTTACCCCTACATCTAGTAGTTACACGGATGTAGTTATCCACATCTAGTGCACAGCCTGGATCTGGAAGCACACAGCCGGACTGCTTGTTGTACACAACGAAACCCTCGATATCCACAGCCGCGAGCCCCCGAGAAGGGGCTTCCGAGGCATGTCCGGGCACCGGGGCCGTTGCCAGCACGACATGACCGAGGGAGGGAGGCCCGCGATGCACTGTCCGTACTGCCGGAACACCGACACCCGGGTGCTGGACTCCCGGGTCGCCGACGACGGCGGGTCGATCCGCCGCCGGCGTACCTGCTCGGCCTGCGAGCGTCGGTTCACCACCGTCGAGATGATGCAGCTGACGGTCCTGAAGCGCTCCGGCGCGACCGAGCCGTTCACCCGCGACAAGGCGATCTCCGGCGTCCGGAAGGCCTGCAAGGGCCGTCCGGTCACCGAGGACCAGCTGGCCTGCCTGGGCCAGGAGGTCGAGGACGCGCTCCGGCTCTCCGGTGCCGCCGAGATCCCGGCCCACGAGGTCGGCCTGGCCATCCTGGGCCCGCTGCGCCGGCTCGACGAGGTCGCCTACCTGCGGTTCGCGTCCGTCTACCGCGCCTTCGAGTCGGCCGACGACTTCGAGGAGGAGATCTCCCTCCTCCGCGCGGAGCGCGTCACCGCGACCGAGCCCGTTCCGACGGGCTGACCAGACCGCCCGGCGTGTGTAGTGGGGAAGCTGCACGCGCCGGGCGCACCACCTCTTCCCCCACGTACGAGGCCACTGTCGGTGGCAACAGCTTTGATCGAGCAACACCAACCTCGAGAGACGGGACACAGAGGGATGACCGAGACGGTGAGCGGCAAGGCCACGGCTCAGACCAAGCGGACGGGCGCCGGGCTGAAGATCCAGCGGGTCTTCAGCACCGAGGGGGTGCACCCGTACGACGAGATCACGTGGGAGCGCCGCGACGTCGTGCAGACCAACTGGAAGACCGGTGAGACGGTCTTCGAGCAGCGCGGCGTGGAGTACCCCGACTTCTGGTCGGTCAACGCCTCGACCATCGTCACCACGAAGTACTTCCGCGGCGCGGTCGGCAGCGACCAGCGCGAGTGGAGCCTCAAGCAGATCATCGACCGGGTCGTGAAGACCTACACCAAGGCGGGCGTCGAGCACGGCTACTTCGCGACCCCGGCCGACGCGGAGACCTTCGAGCACGAGCTCACCTGGCTGCTCGCGCACCAGTACTTCTCCTTCAACTCCCCGGTCTGGTTCAACGTCGGCACCCCGTCGCCGCAGCAGGTCTCGGCCTGCTTCATCCTCTCCGTCGACGACTCGATGGACTCGATCCTGAACTGGTACAAGGAGGAGGGCTTCATCTTCAAGGGCGGCTCCGGCGCCGGCCTGAACCTCTCCCGCATCCGCTCCTCCAAGGAGCTGCTCTCCTCGGGCGGCACCGCCAGCGGCCCGGTCTCCTTCATGCGCGGCGCCGACGCCTCGGCCGGCACCATCAAGTCCGGTGGCGCCACCCGCCGCGCCGCGAAGATGGTCGTGCTCGACGTCGACCACCCCGACATCGAGGAGTTCGTGGCGACCAAGGCGCGCGAGGAGGACAAGATCCGCGCGCTGCGCGACGCGGGCTTCGACATGGACCTCGGCGGGGCGGACATCACCTCGGTCCAGTACCAGAACGCCAACAACTCGGTCCGCGTCAGCGACGAGTTCATGCGCGCCGTCGAGGACGGCACCGACTTCGGTCTGCGCGCCCGCAAGACCGGCGAGGTCATCGAGCGCGTCGACGCCCGCGACCTGTTCCGCAAGATCGCCACCGCCGCGTGGGAGTGCGCCGACCCGGGCCTCCAGTACGACGACACGATCAACGACTGGCACACCAACCCCGAGACCGGGCGGATCACCGCGTCCAACCCGTGCTCGGAGTACATGTCGCTCGACAACTCCTCGTGCAACCTGGCGTCGCTGAACCTGCTCAAGTTCCTCAAGGACGACGACACCTTCGACGCCGAGCTGTTCGCCCAGGCCGTCGAGCTGATCATCACCGCGATGGACATCTCGATCTGCTTCGCGGACTTCCCGACCGAGGCGATCGGCAAGACCACCGTCGACTACCGCCAGCTCGGCATCGGCTACGCCAACCTCGGCGCGCTGCTGATGGCGATGGGCCTCGGCTACGACAGCGACGGCGGTCGCGCGATGGCGGCCACCATCACCTCGCTGATGACCGGTACGTCGTACAAGCGCTCGGCCGAGCTGGCCGGCGTCGTCGGGCCCTACGCCGGCTACGCCCGCAACGCCGAGGCGCACAAGCGCGTCATGCGCAAGCACCAGGCCGCGAACGACACCGTCCGCACCCTCTCGATCGCCGACAGCCAGGTCCACAAGCTGGCCACCCAGGCGTGGGCCGACGTGGTCGCGCTCGGCGAGCAGAACGGCTTCCGCAACGCCCAGGCCTCGGTGCTCGCGCCGACCGGCACCATCGGCTTCATGATGGACTGCGACACGACCGGCATCGAGCCGGACTTCTCGCTGGTCAAGTTCAAGAAGCTGGTCGGCGGCGGCTCGATGCAGATCGTCAACCAGACCATCCCGCGGGCCCTGAAGAAGCTGGGCTACGACGAGGAGAAGATCGAGGCGATCGTCGACTACATCGCCGAGCACGGCCACGTCGTCGACGCGCCGGGCCTGAAGACCGAGCACTACGAGGTCTTCGACACCGCGATGGGCGCCCGCGCGCTCAAGCCGATGGGCCACGTGCGGATGATGGCGGCGGCGCAGCCGTTCCTGTCGGGCGCGATCTCCAAGACGGTCAACCTGCCGGAGACGGCGACCGTCGAGGAGATCGAGGAGGTCTACCTCCAGTCGTGGAAGCTCGGCCTCAAGGCCACCGCGATCTACCGCGACAACTGCAAGGTGGGCCAGCCGCTCGCCGACGGTGGCGGCAAGGCCAAGAAGGACGCCCAGGACGCCGCCGACGCGGCGGCCGCGGCCGACGAGCCGACCAAGGTGGTCGAGAAGATCGTCTACGCCCCGACCCGCAAGCGTCTCCCGAAGTCGCGGACCTCGCGCACCACCTCCTTCACGGTGGGTGGCGCCGAGGGCTACATGACCTCGGGTGCGCACGACGACGGCGAGCTCGGCGAGGTCTTCCTCAAGCTGGGCAAGCAGGGCTCGACCCTGGCCGGCGTGATGGACGCGTTCTCGATCGCGGTCAGCATCGGCCTCCAGTACGGTGTGCCGCTGGAGACCTACGTCTCGAAGTTCACCAACCTGCGCTTCGAGCCGGCCGGCCTCACCGACGACCCGGACGTCCGGATGTCGCAGTCGATCATGGACTACATCTTCCGCCGCCTGGCGCTGGACTACCTCGACTTCGACAAGCGCTCCGCCCTGGGCATCTACTCCGCCGAGGAGCGCCAGCGCTACCTCGAGACCGGCTCGTACGAGCCCGTGGAGGAGACCGGCTCCGCCGCCGAGCTCATCGAGGCGCCGGTCATCGAGTTCGTGGACGCCGCCCCGGCCCCTGAGGTCGAGACCAAGGACACCCACGGCGCCGAGGCCCGCGAGGTTCCCGCCCAGCCCTCCAAGACCGCCCACACCTCGGCCGAGCTCCTCGAGCAGATCACCGGCCACGCGGTCGACAGCCCGCTCTGCTTCACCTGCGGCACCAAGATGCGCCCCGCCGGCTCCTGCTACGTCTGCGAGGGCTGCGGCAGCACCAGCGGCTGCAGCTGATTCCCCGAAGCGTTCTCGTCAACCGAGAACTCAACGCCTAACGGGAGCGCTCAACGAGGTTGAGTTACAGGGCCCGGCCCATGCGGCCGGGCCCTGTTCTTGCGCTTGCAGCCGCCGGTGGGGTTTGGGCGTCAGGGGTCGCCGGCTCATGCCGGCGGCAGCACCAGCGTCCAGGCGACCGCCTTGCTCGACGGAAGTCCCGCGGTGGCGGCGAGCGCGGGGATGGTGCCGGGGCCGGCGCCGCCGGTGTCGCCGGCCGCCGCGGTGAGCAGGCCGCCGCCGCTGCCGGTCGTCGCCGCCCGACCGGTGATCCCGGCCGGCAGCGTCCACCCGTGCGGCGTGGAGGACTTGTCGACCCAGTACCGCACGACAGTGGAGCTCTCGGCGGCGACGGTCGTGGCGGGTGCCAGGTGGCTGGCGCCGGACCCGGTCTCGGACGCGGAGGCGACCGCGGTGGGAGCCCCTGCGCCGGCGTACGCCAGCAGCGCCAGGGCGGTCTTCGACGATGCGTCGAGCCGGACGCGGACCGTCGCGCCGGGGTCCGCGGGCGTGGCCGTCTTCGTGAATACCCAGGACCGCACGTCGGTGCCGTCGGACACCGTGCCGCGCAGGGTCCACCCGGCAGGGGTGGTGGCGGTGCCGGCCCGGTTGACAGTGGCGAAGAGGACCAGCGTGGCGGTGCCGCAATGATGGCCCCATGACCTACGACGTCGACCGCGTCCGCGCCGACTTCCCGGCCCTGTCCCAGGGCGTCGCGCACTTCGACAACCCCGGCGGCACGCAGGTGCCGCGCCAGGTCGCGGCCGCGGTCGCGGACGCGATGACGGCCGGTATCTCCAACCGCGGATCGGTCACCGTCGCCGAGCGGCGGGCGGACGAGGTCGTGCTCGGCGCGCGGCGCGCGGTGGCGGACCTCCTCGGCTGCGCGGCGGACGGGGTGGTCTTCGCCCGGTCGATGACGCAGGCGACGTACGACGTCGCGCGGACGCTCGCCCAGGACTGGAAGCCGGGCGACGAGGTCGTGGTGACCCGGCTCGACCACGACGCGAACATCCGCCCGTGGGTCCAGGCCGCCGAGCGGGCCGGAGCGACGGTCCGGTGGGTCGGCTTCGATCCGGAGACCGGCGAGCTCGACGTCGCCGACGTCCGCGCGGAGCTCTCCGAGCGCACCCGGCTGGTCGCCGTCACCGCCGCCTCCAACGTCCTCGGCACCCGGCCGGACATCCCGGCGATCGCGGCGGCCGTGCACGAGGCAGGAGCGCTTCTCTACGTCGACGGCGTGCACCTCGCGGCGCACGTGCCGGTGGACGTGAGCGCCCTGGGCGCCGACTTCTTCGCCTGCTCGCCGTACAAGTTCCACGGTCCGCACCACGGGCTGGTCGTCGCGGCGCCGGAGCTGTGGGAGCGGCTGCACCCGGACAAGCTGGTGCCGTCGAGCGAGGCCGTCCCGGAGCGGTTCGAGCTGGGCACGCTGCCCTACGAGCTGCTGGCCGGCACGACCGCGGCCGTCGACCACCTCGCCGGCCTGGCCTCGGACGCCGGCGACCGGCGGACGCGGGTCCAGGAGTCGATGCGGGCGGTCGAGCAGCACGAGGCGCGGCTGCTCCACCGGCTGCTCGACGGCCTCGCCGAGATCCCCGGCGTGCGGACGTACGGCGCCCCGGCCCGTCGTACGCCGACCGTGTTCTTCACCGTGGAGGGCAGGGAGCCGTGTGAGGTCCATGCGCACCTCGCGTCGCTCGGCGTCAACGCGCCGGCGAGCAACTTCTACGCGATCGAGGCGTCCCGCTGGCTGGGCCTCGGCGACGCCGGCGCCGTCCGGGCCGGCCTGGCCGCGTACTCCAACGACGACGACGTCGACCGGCTCCTCGACGGCCTGCGCTGAGTCGATGCCCGACCGCCAGCGCATCTTCGTCGTCAGCGCCCCGCTCGACGACGCCGGCCTGGCCCGCCTCCGCGGCCTGGGTCGCGACCCCGTCGTCCTCACCGCGCCCACCCCCGAGGCCGCCCGCGTGGTGCGCGCGCTGGCGGCGGAGCCGCACGTCGACGCGCTGCTCGCGCCGGTGAGCCACCCGCACGTCGACCGCGGGCACCGGCTGGACGAGCTGGTACGGCGCCATGCATTGCGCGACCGGTTCCGCGACGTCGTCGTCGTGACGGACCGCGCGAGCGCGACCCTGCTGCTGCGCGTGCTGGCGCCGGACCAGCTGGCCGACCAGGGGCAGGTCGTCGTGGTCGGGCTGGCCCGCGGTGGCCGGCCGGTCGCCGTACGGCGCGCGGTGGTCGCGGGGCTCGTGCTCGGCGGCATCGCCTACGTCGCGGACCCGGTCGTGTGGATCCTCGTGCTGCCGTTCCTCGTCGCGGTGGCCGGCGCCGTGCTGCTGCTCCCGCGACAGGCTCGCCACATCGGGCAGGCGCTGCTGCTCGCCGCAGGGATCGGGCTGCTCGTCGCCCTCGCGATCGTGGCCGGCTCGGCCCGGTTCCCCGCCGGCTGACGGCGTCGCGGGCCTGGTCAGCGAGCTGCACGATCGGGTGGCGTCCACGCCTCCACGGCCTGCTCGAGGTTCAGCACGATCGCGGCGGCCGCGAAGTGGTGGCTCCCGGTCGACACCTGCGCCGACGCGACGCGCGATCCCAGGTCGGAGACGGCGGACCGGGCGTCGTCGAGGTCGCCCGAGTCACGCAGGAGCGCGGCGACGCAGCGGAACGCCTCGGCGGTGGTGGCGCGGAGCTCGGCGGCGGCGGGGTCGTCGTTGCGGATCTCGGCGCGCTGGTCGGAGACGAGGGCGATGACCTCGTCGACGCATCCGGTGAGCCGCTGGAGGGCCTGGGCGCGGGCGTCGTGGCGTTCGGTGGTCTCCGCCCACCGGCCAGCCTTCCAGTTCGCGCGGCGGGCCTCGCGGGCCTCGTCCATGAGGACGTCGGCGTCGCGGGCGGTGCGGCCGAGCGAGGCGCGCAGTGAGTTCCAGTCCTTCTCGGCGAGGATCTCCTGGTCCAGCGCGGCGGCGAGCTCGTCGAGCTGGTCGGCGAGCTGGGCGCGCAGGCGGTCCTGGGCGAGCGCGGCAGGGGTGAGCGGCAGCTGGGGGAAGGCGAGGTAGACGCCGACGCCGACCACGGCGCCGACGGCGGTGAGGCCGCCGTACGCCGCGGTGTACTCGACCGGGTTGCCCTTGCCGGCGATGAGCACGAACATCGCGGCGAGCGGCACCCAGCTGCCCATCCCGCCGGCCAGGCCGGTCGCGCCGACGACGGCGCCGGCGACCACGGCCAGGCCCAGGGGGATGGGCTCGGGCAGCGGGAGCGACTGGGCGGCGAGGGCGATCGCGGCACCGAGCAGGATGGCCACCACGACCTCGACCGCGCTCCGCGCCGACCGTACGACCGCGGTGGAGACGACCGACAGGGCGCCCAGTGGGGCGTAGTAGGCGTACTCCGTCGCGAACCCGCCGAGCGGCTGCACCACCAGCCACGCGAGCATCGCGGCGATCGCGGCCTTCACGGCCAGGAACAGCTGCGGGTGGGTGCGCGCCCGGCTCCGGACGCGCTGGACGGCGGTGCTGGTGCTCACGCGGGCCTGGTACCCGTCCTCATGACCGGACGATCCGGACCGCGCCCTCCCGCCGCGGGTCGGCGGCGGCGACCAGGCGCCCGTCGGGGCGCAGCAGGGTGGCGGCGACGCCGCCGTAGTACATGGTCAGGCCCTCCTCGGTCTCGCGCTTGACGACCTCGGTGGACCGCCCGGCGTCGTGGACGTGCACGCGCGGGTGGTGGATGGCCTCCTGGAGGCCGAGGCCGCCGACGAACCGGGCGAGCACCTGGGCGATCGCGGTGGCGATCCGGCCGGCACCGGGGGAGCCGAGCGCCAGCACCGAGCCGTCGGGGTGGCGGCCGACGGTCGGCGCCATGTTCGACAGCAGGCGGGAGCCGGGAGCGAGCGCGTGCAGGCCGCCGGGGTTGAGCTCCTGCTCGCCGAGGGTGTTGTTCAGCCAGATGCCGGTGCCCCGCGCGATCATCCCGGAGAAGTAGCCCGACGAGACCGTGACCGCGCAGGCGCGGCCGTCGGTGTCGGTGGCCGAGCAGTGCGCGGTGGAGCCCGACTCGAGCAGCGACGCGGGGCCCTGGCCGAGCACCTCGCGCTGGACCCCGATCATCCGATCGGTGTCGCCGGGGTCCCACGCATCGAGGAGACGGAGCATGGCGATGACGCTGAGGCCGCCGACCGAGGGCGGCGGCGTGGTGGCGAGCGTCCAGCCGCCGGTGCTGGTGGCGAGGGATGCGCGCACGACCGGCTCGTACGCCGCCAGGTCCTCGGGCCCGAGCACCCCGCCGCGGTCCAGCACGTCGGCGGTGATCAGCGCGGCCAGCTCGCCGGTGTGCAGCGTGGCCGACCCCTCGGCGGCGATCAGCTCGAGCGAGCGGGCGAGGTCGGGCAGCCGCACCCGGTCGGTGACGAGCTCGCCGTGGTCGTCGTGCACGGCCGCCCGGCTGGCGTCGTCCCAGCCGAAGATCGACTCGTGGACGTACTCCAGGTAGTAGCGCGACGCCGCGCCGAGCCGGAAGCCGCCGCGCGCCACGTCGATCGCGGGCGCCACCACCTCGCGCCACGGCAGCCGCCCGTCGCGCCGGTGGGCGTCCTCCAGCGCGGCCACCGACCCGTGTGTCGCGACCGAGCCGGGCCCGATGGTGATGTCCACGCCACCGCCGTACTCGGTGTGGATGTCCCAGGTGCCGCCGCCGAGCTGACGGCCGCGGCCGGGCATGTCCATCCACCCGTCGACGGTGTACGGCGTCGCGCCGCCGGCCGGCTGCACGGTGACGAACCCGCCCGAGCTGAGCGACACCAGGCCGACCTCGTTGACCATCGTGACCAGCGCGGCCGCGAGGGCTGCGTCGATGGCGTTGCCGCCGGCACGAGCCACGGCCTCCCCGGCGTCGGCGGCGGCCTCGTTGGGCGCGGCGATGGCGACGTCGGGCACGCTGGCACGTTACCTGCCGCGCAATCGCGCGTTCTCCGCCTCCAGGGCGCGGAGGCGCTCCTCGAGCGTGAGGACGTGCGCGATGCCGGCGAGGTTGAGGCCCTCGGCGAGCAGGTCGCGGATGCGGTGCAGCCGGTCGATGTCGTCGGCGCTGTAGAGGCGGGTGCCGCCGGCGGTGCGGTCGGGCTCGAGCAGCCCGCGGCGCTCGTAGACGCGGAGGTTCTGGATCTCCATCGACACCATCTCGGCGGCGACGGAGATCGCGAAGACGCCCTGGCTGTTCTGCGGCACGGGCTTGATTCTGCCTGATGGAAGCGCTATATAAAACCTGTAACGACAAGTACAGGTATGGACTTGGTCCATCGACAGAGAACCAGGAGGACATGCGATGTTGCTGCGCACCACCGACCCGTTCCGTGACTTCGACCGGCTGACCCAGCAGCTGCTCGGCACCACCAACCGTCCCGCGGTGATGCCGATGGACGCGTGGCGCGAGGGTGACCGGTTCGTGATCGAGTTCGACCTGCCGGGCGTGGCGAAGGAGAGCATCGACCTCGACGTCGAGCGCAACGTGCTGACCGTCCGCGCCGAGCGCGTCGCCCGCAACGGCGACTGGGAGGCGTTGGCCTCCGAGCGGCCCAAGGGCCAGTTCAGCCGCCAGCTCGTGCTGGGCGACAACCTCGACCTCGACCGCATCGAGGCGGCGTACGCCGACGGCGTGCTGCGCCTCGTCGTCCCGGTCGCCGAGCGGGCGAAGCCGCGCAAGATCGAGATCGGCGCCGGCTCCACCGACTCCGAGCGCACCGCCATCGAGGCCTGACCCGACGTCCACCCGAGGCCGGCCCCGCCACGCTCACGCAGCCCCGGCGGGGCCGGTTTCTGCGTTGCCGAGATGCGTCGATTCCCCTCCATGGGGCAGGCTTGACGAATGACGACCACCATCGCGCGCCTCTCCGCCGAGGACGTGCACCTCCTGGGCATGGAGCTCGACGCGATCCGCCAGGACGTGCTCGACTCACGCGGCGAGCGCGACGCGGCGTACATCCGGCGCCTGGTGAGGGCGCAACGGCTGATCGAGCTCGGCAGCCGGGCGGTGCTGCTGCGCAGCGCCCACCGCGGTGCGTGGCTGCTGGGGACCGCGGGGCTGGCCGTCGCGAAGATCCTCGACAACATGGAGATCGGCCACAACGTCCTGCACGGGCAGTGGGATTGGATGCGCGACCCGAAGATCCACTCGAGCACCTGGGAGTGGGACCACGTGACCCCGGCGGCGCAGTGGAAGAAGGCGCACAACGACACCCACCACCGCTTCACGAACATCCTCGGCAAGGACAACGACCTCGGCTACGGCATCATGCGCGTCGACGAGGCGCAGGAGTGGAAGCCGCGCTACCTCGTCCAGCCGGCGTGGAACTTCGTGACCGCGTGCATCTTCGAGTACGGCATCGCGATGTTCGACCTCGACCTCGGCGACCACATCCGCGACAAGCGGGACATGTCGCCCGAGAAGCGCGCCGAGGTGAAGGTGGCGCTCGCCAAGGCGCAGCGCCAGCTCGGCAAGGACTTCGTCGTCTACCCGATGCTGTCCGGCCGGTCGTGGAAGTCCACGCTCGCGGCGAACGCGACCGCCAACCTCGCGCGGAACCTGTGGTCGCACTCGGTGATCATGTGCGGCCACTTCCCGGAGGGCGTCGCGACGTTCGAGCAGGACCAGCTCGACGAGAACGAGAGCCGCGGCAGCTGGTACCTGCGGCAGATGCTCGGGTCGGCCAACATCTCCGGCTCCAAGGCCCTGCACCTGATGACCGGCAACCTGTCCCACCAGATCGAGCACCACATCTTCCCGGACCTCCCCAGCAACCGGTACGCCGAGATCGCCCCGCGCGTGCGTGAGGTGTTCAACCGCTTCGAGCTGCCCTACAACGCGCGGTCGATGGTCCGGCAGGTCGGCAGCGCGTGGCACAAGGTCGTCCGGCTCTCGCTGCCGAACGGCTGGCTGGCCGAGACGAACCGCCGCAACCTCGTGCCCCAGCTCAAGGTCCTCGCGCGCCAGGCGCTCCAGCCGGCGCGCTGATGCGGCGGACCCTCCTCGGGCTGGTCCTGGTCGCCGGTCTCACCGCGGGGTGTGGCGAGGACGCGTCACCGCCCGAGCCGCGCCCGGTGGTGATCGGGGCCGACGCGCTCGTGTGGGCCGAGTGGTCCACCGTGCACGTCGGCGACGCGACGTACGACCTCGGCAAGCAGGTCGTGCAGGAGATGGACCGGACGCCGTACGGGCTCTACCTCCGCACGACCGCGCACCCGGCCAACGGCCCGTTCCGGACCGTGTTCTTCGACGGCGAGACCAGGACGCCGATCGACGAGGTGGACGGCGACCTCGTCACCTCGCCCGACGGCGAGCTCGCCGCCTGGATCGACCGGACCGGCCCGGAGCGCCCGGCGGGGCAGGTCGCGCAGGTCGTCGTGGTGCGGACCGAGACCGGCGAGACCGTCTTCAGCACCGCGGACGGGATGGGCGGCGAGGAGGGCGACGACCTCGGCGACCGCTACGAGGAGCTGCCGCCGCGCGTCGTCGACCTCACCGCCGACCGGCTGGTGTGGGTGAACTCCGAGGGCGCGGGCTCCTATGTCACCACCGACCTGGCGTCCGGGGAGAGCACTCTGTCGGAGCGGATGCCGCGGCTCCGGCCGACCAGCGGCTACCGGTTCTGGTCCCCCGACGGCGAGTACCGCGTCGACGCGCGGGCGGCCTACCGGATGCGGGTGCGCCCCGAGCAGCCCGACTTCGGGCACCGCTGGGTGCGCCAGGGCGGCTGGCTCGGGCCGCACCAGATGCTGGCCGTCGGCCAGGACGCGCGCGAGCTCGGCTACAACCCGGGCCGGCCCGACATTACGCCGGGCTACCTGCTCTCCTGTGACCTCGCCTCGGGGACGTGCGAGCAGGTGGCCGAGGTCAGCGGCGCCCGCGACGTGGTCTTCCCGGGCGTCGACGTGTCCTACTGACGGGGAGGCGGCTCGTTCCCCTTCCCAAGGCGGTTGCCATGTCGCAGGACATCGGTGACAGTTCTGCATCAGGACATCGGTGATACTTCTGGTGCTCTTGGTGGTGACACTTCGACCGCGAGTCTGCGGCGGTGGCTGCCGACGAACCCATTGATCCCCGTGTCGGTCTCGCGATCTCGCAGTGGCCCGAGGATGCTCCACGGGGCTCCGTCTCGACGTTCTGTGCCGAGCACGGCATTTCGCGCAAGTCGTTCTACGAGCTGCGCAAGCGCACGATGCTCGAGGGGCCGGCGGCGGTGCTCGAGCCCCGATCCAGACGTCCGGCGTCGAGCCCGACGAAGCTGAGCGATGAGGTCAAGGCACAAGCGATCCAGGTACGTGCGGCCCTGGAGGCCTCCGGGCTGGGCCACGGCCCGATCAGCGTGCACGACAAGATGAAGGCGATGGGCCTGGACGTAGTGCCCTCGGTCGCGTCGCTGGCTCGGATCTTCCGCGAGGCAGGGGTCGCGCGACTGGAGCCGAGGAAGCGGCCGCGTTCGGCATGGCGACGCTTCGTCTATCCGGCGCCGAATGCCTGCTGGCAGCTCGACGCCGCCGAGTACGTGCTGACCGGTGGCCGCAAGTGCGTCATCTTCCAGCTCATCGACGACCAGCTGAACCCGTCGCGGCGTGGCCTGCTCGGCCAGCTCGTCGACCACGTGTCGCGGCTCGGGGTCGAGGCGATCACCGGCAAGCCCTACAAGCCGACCACCCAGGGCAAGAACGAACGCTTCCACCAGACACTGTTCCGGTGCCTCGACAAGCAGCCACTCGCCGAGTCGATCCCCGAGTTGCGGGCCCAGGTCGACGCGTTCGACCACATCTACAACACCCAACGTCCCCACCAGGGACTGCCGGGCCGGGTCACCCCGCTGACGGCCTGGGAAGCGACTGCGAAGGCCGAACCACCGCGACCGAAGGCCGAGCAGCGGCCATGGTTCGACCGGCCAATGCCAACCCGATACCTGCCCCCGCAGCCGCCACCACCGGCAGACCTGCCACCCGACACCCGCGTGCGGAAGGTCAGCAGCGTCGGCGCCGTCCATGTCGACAAGGTCTTCTACAAGATCGACGTCGAGCACCGGTTCAAACAGGTCCTCGTCATCGCCGACGGCGACAAGCTCACCATCACCGACCTCAACGGCGAGGTGCTTGCCGAGCACACTCGACCGGCGTCCGGCATCACCTACGTCGGCAACGGCCGACGGCCCGGACCACGCCCCAAGAACCTCTCAGCGTCACCGATGTCTTGAGACACCAACTGTCACCGATGTCCTGACACAGAACTGTCACCCATGTCCCGAGACATCACACTTCCCAAGGCGGTCGAAGCAGCGTATAATCGAACATATGTTCGAACTCCGCGAGGCTGCCGACGCTCAGATCGTCGACCGCCTGACCGAGCTCGAACGTCTCAAGTCCGCGGCCGCTGCCGAGCAGGCGCGGCTGGCCGCCGAGCTCCACGAGCGTCGTTCGGGAGGCCGGGCCGTGGCGCACGAGGTGGCGCTGGCGCGGCAGGAGTCGCCGTACGCCGGACGGGAGCATCTCGCGCTCGCCCTGGCCCTCGTCCACGACCTGCCCGAGACGCTCGCCGCGCTCGATCGCGGCGAGATCAGCGAGCGGCGCGCGTTGATCATCGCCCGCGAGTCGGCGCATCTGCTGCGCGAGGACCGGGAGCTCGTCGACGCGACGCTCGGGCCGCTGGCCGGCCTCGGCGACCGCGAGGTCCTGGTCGCCGTCCGGCGGCGCGTGTTCGAGGTCGACCCCGAGGTGGCCGAGGCGCGGGGGCGCCGCGCCCGCGCCCGCCGGCGCGTGACGTTGCGCCGGCTGTCCGACGGCATGGCGCGGGTGACCGCCGAGCTCTCCGCGTCCGACGCCGTGCTGGCCGTCCGCTCGCTCGACGAGCGCGCGACGGTGCTGCGAGCGTCCGGTGATCCGCGCACCCATGCGCAGCTGATGGCTGACGAGCTCGTCGACCGGCTGAACCAGCCGGCGGTCGTGGGCTCCCGGCGCACCGAGATCCAGGTCGTCATGAGCGCCGAGATCCTGCTCGGCTGCGATGTCACCACGCCGGCGCACCTCGCCGGCTACGGACCGGTGGCGCGCCGCGAGGTCGAGCGGCTCCTGGACGACCCGGCGGCCGAGGTCTTCGTCCGCCGGGTGTTCGCGAACCCCACCGATGGCGGTCTCGTGGCGATGGACAGTCGGGCGACGGCGTTCCCTCCATCGCTGCGGCGCCTGATCTTCCTGCGTGACGGCGAGACCTGCCGCACCCGGTGGTGCGATGCGCCGGTCCGGCACGCCGACCACGTCCACCCGCGTCGCCGCGGCGGCGCCACCGACCTCGACCAGGGGCAGGGCCTCTGCGAGGCGTGCAACTACGCCAAGGAGGACCCCGGCTGGGTCCACCGGGTCACCTCGCAGTGGCCCGAGCGACATACGACCGAGGTCGAGACGCCCACCGGCCACCGACATCGATCCCGGGCACCGGCGGCACCGGTGCGGCCGAAGGTCTTCCCGCGCCTCGACATCGTCCTGGCCGCCTGATCCCGACCAGCCGGCGAGCGCTCAGGGCGCCGACGGCAGCGACACGGTCGCGCCGAGCGAGACGTCGACCGACGGCAGCAGGGACTCCGGTGTCGAGGTCGGCGGCGCGGAGGGCTGCGACGTCGTCGACGACGTCGGGTTCGTCGGGCTCGCCGGCGTCCCCGGCTCCTGCGGCGTGTCCGTGGGCTGCGTCGGATTCGGTTTCGCGGTCGGTGTCGGGGTCGGCGTGCGCGTGGGCGTGGGCGTGGGAGCCGGGTGATCCGGCGACCACGGCGTCCAGGAGGCGCCGGTCGCGGACGCGAGGCCGACGGCGGCGGCCAGCAGCAGGAGCACGACCAGCGCGGCGACGAGCGCGGCCCGCCGTCGCGGACGCCGCACGGGCGCGGGGGAGCTGCCCGCCTCGGCGGCCAGCCGGTCGGTGAAGGCGGGATCCACGCGTCGACGGGAGGTGTCCGCGTGGAGCAGCTCGCGCAGGCGGCGGCGAGACCGTTCCCGGGCCATGGGTACGACCTTGCCACGCCTTTCGGGTACGGACACGCTTGCGGGGTCCGTCCGGGAGGGACGCTGATGATGCACGGCGAGGGAGACGAGCTCGTCCTGCGCGCGCAACGAGGCGAGCAGGCGGCGTGGGCGGAGCTGTACGCCGACCACGCCGAGCGGCTCGTCGTGTGGCTGCGGCACTGGGCCCACCCCGACCCGGCGGCCGACGCCGAGGACATCGCCGCGGAGGCCTGGCTGACCGCGGCGCGCCGGGTCGGTGACTTCCGCGGGGACCGGGGCGACTTCGCCGGCTGGCTGTTCGGCATCGCCCGCAACGTCGCTCGCAGCCACTACCGCGCCCGGCGGACCCATGCGACGACGCGGCTCGGGCCGGAGACGGCCGAGCGTTGGGTGGATCGCGCCGACCCGGAGCGCACCGTGGCCGGGGCCGACCTGGCCCGGAGGCTCGTCGCGGCGCTGCCGGAGCGCGAGGCGCAGGTCGTGGCGTGCCTCGACGTGGTCGGCCTCGACGTCGCGTCGACCAGCCGCGCTCTGGGGATCAGCCCCACCGCCGTACGCGTCGCTCACCACCGCGGGCTGCGTCGGCTGCGAGAACTGCTGGAGATGTAACGCTGCGCCCTCCCGCCGCCATGTGAGGTCATCAGCAACTCTCGGGAGGGAACATGAAGAAGCTTCTCGCAATGCTCGTCGTGACGAGTCTCTGCCTGGTGGGAGCCCAGGCGGCGGACGCGTCCCGGCCGTCGGACCAGACGCGGTCCCCGGTGGCACACACCAAGGCTGGCGACCTGAGGTCGCGGCTCGTCGGATCGACCGCCGCCGGGCGCGACGTCACCGGCTCGTTCGTGCCGCTGAAGTTCCTCGAGCGCAACGGCCGGGTGCTCGTGCGCGGGCTCGTGCAGGGCGTCGTGCACCAGCGGGCCGGCGAGCGCACGACGTTCGCGCAGATGAAGACCGTGCGGGTGAAGTCGATCAACGGGGAGCCGGTGCGGGGCCGTCAGGCCGCCGGTGGCCTCTCCTGCGACATCCTGCACCTCGTGCTCGCACCGCTCGACCTGGACCTGCTCGGCCTGCGGGTGCACCTGGACCGGGTGGTGCTGGACATCGACGCGGTCCCCGGCGCCGGCAACCTGCTCGGCAACCTGCTGTGCGCGGTCACGCACCTGCTGGACGGCGGGCTGCCCGGGCTGCTGGGCCGGCTGATCGTGCTGCTCAACCGGATCCTGGCGATCCTCAGGCTCGGCTGACCGGCGCGGCGGACTCCGCCTCGGCCTCGGCCTGCGGGCCGGGGACGAGGTGGGTCCGGGCGCGGGCGACCGGGACGAAGACCGCGACGAGGGCGGCCGCGGCGCCGGTGAGCGTGAGGACCAGGAAGCCGTGGGTGTAGCCGGACTCCACCGGGAAGCCGCTCGGCTGGACCTGGGCGGTCACCACGCTGGCGACCACGGCCGAGCCGATGGCCCCGCCGACGGTACGGATGTTGGCGTTCATGCCGCTGGCGACGCCGGTCTGGGACTGCGGCACCGCGTCGACGACGATGTTGGAGATCGCGGCGAAGGCGAGGCCGAAGGCGAAGCCGAGAACGGTCGTCTCCACGACGAACATCCAGAGCTCGTCGCGCGCGAGGGTGAGGGCGAGCGTGCCACCGGAGGTGAGGGCGGCGCCGAGGACCAGCATCGCCTTCGAGCCGTAGCGGCGGGCGAGGGCTCCGGCGAACACACCGGCCACGAACGTCGCCGCCGTCTGCGGCAGCAGGAGCAGGCCGGACTCGGTGACGCTGGCGCCGAAGCCGTACCCCGCGGCCTCGGGGGTCTGGAGGAACTGGGGGAGGAACACGAACGAGGAGTACATGCCGAAGCCGAAGAGCAGCGCGACCAGGTTCGCGGTCCACACGGTGGGGATCCGCATCATCCGCATGTCGACCAGCGGCTCGCTGCTGCGTGCCTCGGCGACCACCCAGGTCGGCAGCAGCACCGCAGCCGCGACGAACAGGCCGATGACGCGCGCGGAGTCCCAGCCCCAGACGTGGCCCTGGCTGACGCCCAGCAGCAGCGCGACCAGCCAGGCCGACAGCAGGAGCGCGGTGCCGCCGTTGATCCGGCCCGGGGCGCGCTCCGGGGACTCGGGTACCCAGAGCGCGGCCGCGACGGCGGCCACCACGGTCATGGCCATCGGGATCCAGAACAGCCAGTGGTAGCTGAGCGCGTCGACCACCGGCCCCGCGATCACCAGGCCGACGCCGCCGCCGACGGCGAGCAGCGCGGCCGCCGTACCGATGGCGCCGGCGACCTTCTCGCGCGGGAACTCGTCGCGGATGATCCCGAAGGTCAGCGGCAGCACGCCGCCGCCGATGCCCTGGATCACGCGCGCGGCGATCATCACGCCGATGCTGGTCGCGACCGCGGCGAGCAGCGAGCCGACGGCGAGCGCGGCCAGCGCGACGACCAGCATCCGCTCCTTGCCGACCTTGTCGCCGACGCGGCCCACGATCGGGGTGAAGACCGAGGCCGAGACGAGGTACGCCGTCAGGACCCACGTGACCGTCGCCTGGTCGGTGTCGAGCGCCGCCGCGATCGTGGGGAGCACCGGGTTGACCATCGACTGGAGCAGCGCGAACGTCGCCACCCCGAGGCACAGCACGACGAACGTGATCCGGTAGTCGGTGCGGCGGTCGAGGGGAGCGGTCACGTACGGCCACAACTCGATCGCCTGCAGGTACATTCCGTAGCCTGGTCAGGTCATGCCCAGAAGTCAGCAGAGCCTGTGTCACCACTTCGAGGCCGGCCGGTGCCGGTCGTGCACCTGGCTCGGTACGCCGTACGACGCCCAACTGGTCGCCAAGCAGCGCCAGGTCGAGGAGCTGCTGCCGCCACTGCCGTGGGAGCCGGCGGTGGCGAGCGCGCAGCTCGGCTTCCGCAACAAGGCCAAGATGGTCGTGCACGGGACCGCGGAGTCGCCGACGCTCGGCATCTTGAACCCAGCCGGCTCCGGCGTGGATCTGCGCGACTGCCCGCTGCACACCGCGGGCATCCGGGCGGCGCTGCCGGTGCTCGCGAGGTTCGTGACGCGAGCCGCGATCGAGCCCTACGACGTGCCGACCCGCCGCGGTGAGCTCAAGCACCTGCTGGTGACCGAGTCGCCGGACGGCGAGCTGATGGTGCGCTTCGTCCTGCGCTCGCAGGAGCCGGTCGCGCGGATCCGCAAGCACCTGCCGTGGCTGCGGGAGTCGCTGCCGGCCATGGTCGTGGCCTCGGTGAACCTCCAGCCCGAGCACAAGGCCGTCCTCGAGGGCGACCGCGAGCTGCCGCTGACCGAGCAGGAGACGCTGACCATGCGGGTCGCCGGCCTCGACCTGCACCTGCGGCCGCAGAGCTTCTTCCAGACCAACACCGCGATGGCCGGCGAGCTCTACCGGCTGGCGCGCGCCTGGGTAGGCGACGTCGCGCCGCGCACGGTGTGGGACCTCTACTGCGGCGTGGGGGGGTTCGCGCTCGCGGTGGCGGGAACCGGCGTCGACGTGACCGGCATCGAGATCAGCACCGAGGCCGTGGCGTCGGCGACGCTCTCGGCCGCGGGGAGGGCCAGGTTCGAGGCCGGCGACGCGACGGCGTACGCCGCGGGGGCGGGCGCGCCGCCCGACCTGGTCGTCGTGAACCCACCACGACGCGGGATCGGCGAGGAGCTGAGCGGGTGGTTGGAGTCCTCGGGCGTGCGCCACGTCCTTTACTCGAGCTGCAATGCCCAGACGCTGGCCAAGGACCTGGCCGCGATGCCGTCGCTGCGGCCGGTACGCGGCCGGCTGCTCGACATGTTCCCGAACACCTTGCACTACGAGGTGCTCGTGCTGCTGGAGCGGGCGTGACGGATCACCGCGCGCTGCTCGAGGAGGACCGGCGGCGTACGTCGGCCCGGCTGGCGGCGCTGCGCGGCGACTACCGCGGCTTCGTGGAGGCGTCCAAGGACAGCAACGCCGACGACGAGCACGACCCCGAGGGCGCGACGATCGCCTTCGAGCGTTCCCAGGTCGGCGCGCTGGTGTGGCAGGCCGAGGAGCACCTCGAGCAGGTCGACGCGGCGCTGGGGCGCCTCGACGCCGGGACGTACGGCGTCTGCGCGGTGTGCGGCCGAGCGATCCCGCCCGAGCGGCTGGAGGTGCGGCCGGCGGCCGCCACGTGCGTGGGGTGCGCCTAGCCGCCGCCGATGTCGGCCCGTCGCTTGCCGGGGGAGCACAATCGAGGCATGCGCCCAGTGCTCCTCCCCGCCCTGGCGGTCGCCCTGCTCGCCGCCGCCGCATCCACCGCACCGGCCGCGGCGGCCGTGCCGTCCGAGCGGACGATCGCCGACGCGGTCGAGCCCGGCAAGGCGTACGACGTCGTGTCGGTGACGCTGACGGCCGCGGCCGCCGAGGGCAAGAAGGCCTCGGTCGTCGTGCGGCACCACCGCCGGGTCGACTCCGGCGACGGGATCGACATGTGGTTCGACACCGACGGCGACCGCAGCCCCGACATCTACCTGACGGGCTACGCGTTCTCGGAGTACGCCGTCTACAAGGCCCGCGGCTTCGACGGCCACGGCCGCGACATCAGCGACCGCGGATGCGTGCAGCTGCGGATGACCGGCAAGAGGTCGGTCGTCCGCCTCGACCCGGGCTGTCTGGCGCCGTCGGAGACCTTCTCGGTCTCCGTCCGGTCGTTCGTCCACGACCAGCCCAGGCGCACCGTCGACAACGTGCCCGGGCCGGACCGGCTGACCAAGAGGGTCCTGTCCTCCGCGGGCTGATCGGTGGCGGTGGTGACGCTGGAGGGCCCGTGCCCTGACGAGCCGGTCCGGTGTCGAGACCGGGACTGACACCAGACCGGCTCGCCCGTCAGACGGTATGAGGTGACCGCCTCGGGTTGAGGGGTTGCAGGCCGGGGCCTCTCACATGCATGTACGTGGGTTGTCGGGCAGGAGCAGCCTGCTCGACCTATCCACAGGCATAGGAGGCCCCGGTGTTTTCTGAGCGTACGAGTGTCGGGCTGGATGTGCACGCAAGGTCGGTCGTGGCGGCCGGTCTGGACGCCGTGACCGGTGAGGTCTTCAAGCAGCGGCTGGTTCCGAGCAGCGCGGTGGTTGTGGAGTGGCTGCGCAGCATGCCTGGCCCGGTGGCGGTGACCTACGAGGCCGGGCCGACCGGGTTCGGGCTGTACCGAGCCATCACCGCAGCCGGGATCCGCTGCGAGGTGGCCGCACCGTCCAAGCTGACCCGGCCGCCCGGCGATCGAGTCAAGACCGACGCGAAGGACGCCCTGCTGCTGGCCCAGCTGCTTCAGGTCGGGCAGATCGTGCCGGTGCGGGTCCCGAGCGTCAGCGAGGAGTCCGCCCGGGACCTGGTCCGGGCCCGTGAGGACGTCCGCGGCGATCTGATGCGTGCCCGGCATCGGGTGTCCAAGCTGCTGTTGCGCCACGGTCACGTGTACTACGGCGGGAACGCCTGGACTGGGAAGCACACGACGTGGCTGAACTCGATCCGGTTCGACCAGACAGCCACCCAGGCCGCCTACGAGGCCGACCGGGAAGCCGTCGACTTCGCTGTGGCGCGACGTGCCCGCCTCGATGCCGCGATCGCGGCGATGGCTGCGGACAGCGAGTTCACCGCCGTGACGCGCCGGCTGTGCTGCCTGCGAGGTATCTCCACGCTGACCGGGTTCGCGCTCGCGGTCGAGCTGGGCGACTGGGACCGGTTCACCGGGGCCAGCATCGGCGCCTACCTCGGTCTGGTGCCATCTGAGCACTCCAGCGGTGACTCCCGACGCCAAGGCGCGATCACCAAGACCGGCAACTCCCACGCCCGTCGCCTGCTCGTCGAGGCGGCCTGGCACCACAAGGCCCGCTATACCGTCGGGCCGACCATGAGGGCCCGCTGGGACCAGGCCACACCGTCGGCTCGAGCCCGTGGCCATCTCGGCAACCAACGACTGCACCACCAGTGGACCAAGTACGTCGCCCGCCGCAAGAAGCACACCGTGGCCAACACCGCGATCGCCCGCGAGCTCGCCGGCTGGTGCTGGTCCCTGGCCACCTTGGAGTGAGCCGACCCTGACTTGGTCTGGAACCGGTCCCTGCGTGCAGCGCGAGGAGCCGACCCGCGATTCGACTGTGAGCCACGAGCCCGGCTCGTGACGCTCGACCTCAGAGAAGCGGAGCGCTCCTGCCGAACGCCGTCCTGCGGTAACCAACCCGCGCATATCAGTCTCGACCGCGCGTCGCACAGACACGCTGCGCAGCCACCGGCACCCAGACCAAGCGAGGCGCCGTCAGGTCAACCGACCCGACGGCGCCTCACCCTGCCCTTGACAGGAATGCCCCACATATCAGTCGATCCTGGCCAGCGACCCGGGTCCGAAGACAGGACCGACGACGTACGGCGTCCCGTCGGCGACGTCGACGCCGCCCGGCAGGATCAGCTGGTCGGGGACCAGCTCGGTGATGCGATGGTGCCGCTTCACGAGGAACAGGCCGCCGATGTCGGAGCCGGGCACCGGCTCCGGGGCCTCGATGGCGAGCCAGGTCATCTTCGAGAGCGTGACCGCGTAGATCCCGCGTCGGCCGGCACCGAGGTCGACGATCGACGTCAGGCCGTCGGCGAACCGCTTGCAGGCACCCCTCCAGGGCTTCTCCGGGTCGCAGACCGCGTCGCGCGTGCCGGGCTTGATCCGCCAGATCTCCGAGGTGCCCGCCGTGGCCGGGTAGCCACGCAGCTCGCCGACGTACCAGTAGCCGTCCTTGCCGACGGTGACCGATGTGGCGACCGCCTCGGCCGGCATGGTCGTCCCGGCTCCCGGCAGGTCCTCGGGGATCTCGACGGTGCGCGGCTTGAGCCGGGCGACCGTGTGGATCGACCTGTCCGGCATCACGCGGAGCAGGTCGTTGCCGGCCGCGTCCGCGACCAGGACCGAGCCGTTGCGCAGCGCCGCGACGCCGAACGGGTTGCTCTCCGCGGGGCTGTCCTCGAGGTCGTACGGGTCGTGGTCGGTGGCCTGGTAGGCCGCGATGTCGACGAAGGCCTCCGGGGCGTCCCAGCCGCGGCGCCAGCGGTAGAGCGTCGCCGCGCCCTCGTCCTCCCCGCCGACGGTGAGCACCCAGACGGTGTGGTGCTTGCCGACCGACACCGCGGGGGCGACGAAGCCTGCAGGGACCTGGCCGAGATCGATGACCCTGGGCTCGGTGCCGTGGCCGCGGTGGTGGTGGTGCTTGCGGCGCTCGATCACGAGGCTGAAGGTGCCGTCGGTCTCGGTGACGACGGTCCAGCCGTGGCCGAGGGCGTCGACGCCGCGCGGGCCGTCCAGGCCCTCGAGCACCGAGTCGAGGTCGTCGAGGTCATGGTGCGACCCGCCCGCGGTCGCGGTCGGGCCGAAGGCGGCGACCGTGCCGAGGGCGAGGGTGGCCGACGCCAGGGCGGCCCCGAGGTGACGAAGATGTCCCATGTGATTCCTCCCGTGTGATGGGTGGCACCAGCCAAGTCGGCGCACGTCCGGCGCCGCGACGCCAACATCGGGTAATTCGGCGCTGGTGCTGCGTGTCAGACTCGCGCCCATGGAGCAGCGCACCCTGGCCCACTCGTCCGCCTCGGTCGTCGGGCTCGGCACCTGGCAGCTCGGCGCCGACTGGGGCGACGTCTCGGAGGCCGACGCCCTGGCCGTGCTCGAGAGCTCGGTCGAGGCCGGCGTGACGTTCTTCGACACCGCTGACGTGTACGGCGACGGCCGCAGCGAGCAGGTCATCGGCACGTTCGTGAAGACGCACCCCGGCATCACCGTCGCGACCAAGATGGGGCGCCGGATGGACCAGGTGCCGGAGAACTACTCGCTGGAGAACTTCCGCGCCTGGACCGACCGCTCGCGCCGCAACCTCGGCGTGGACACGCTCGACCTGGTGCAGCTGCACTGCCCGCCGTCCGCGGTGATCGACGCCGACCGCACCTACGACGACCTCGACACACTCGTGTCCGAGGGGGTCATCGCGGCGTACGGCGTCAGCGTCGAGACGTGCGACCAGGCACTCTCGGCGATCGCGCGACCGAACGTCGCCTCGGTGCAGATCATCCTCAACGCGTTCCGGCTCAAGCCGCTCGACGAGGTGCTGCCCGCCGCCGCGGAGGCCGGGGTCGGGATCATCGCCCGGGTGCCGCTGGCCTCCGGCCTGCTGTCGGGGCGCTACACGGAGTCGACGACGTTCGCGGCCGACGACCACCGCACCTACAACCGCCACGGCGAGGCGTTCGACGTGGGGGAGACGTTCTCCGGTGTCGACTTCGCCACCGGCGTGCGGGCCGCCCAGGAGTTCGCGGACCTCATCGACACCGTCGGCCCGACCGGCCTCAGCCCGGCCGAGGTCGCCCTGGCGTGGGTCTGGCAGCAGCCGGGCGTGACCACGGTCATCCCGGGCGCCCGCAACGCCGAGCAGGCCCGGGCCAACGCCGCCGCCGGCGACGCGGACCCGCTCCCGTCGGCGTTCCTCGACGGCGTGCGCGATCTCTACGACCGCCACTTCCGCGCGGCCGTGCACGACCGCTGGTAGGCGACCTCCCTGGAGGACGCCTGGGGACACCTCCTAGGCTTGGTCTCGATGAGCGCCGAGGACTACTGCGACCTGTGTGACCTTCCGAAGTCCACCTGCATCCACGGCAACCCACCCGCGCCGCCCCCGCCGCGGGCGACCGCGCGCACCTCGACGCCGCGGGCCAGCAAGCCGGTCGTGAAGAAGGCCGCGCCGACCCGGAGCGTGCCGCGCAAGTGGACGCCGCCCGAGGCGTTCATGCCGAACATCCTGGCCGTGCTGGAGGACTCCGGCGGCGAGCTCGAGCAGGAGGAGCTCTTCCGCCGGCTCGAGGAGCGGATGGCCGAGCGGCTGACCGAGGCCGACCACGGCACCACGCCCGAGGGCGAACTGCGGTGGCGGTACGCCGCCCGCCGGGCCCGCCAGGCGCTGATCGCCGAGGGCGAGATGGAGAAGGGCAAGCCGGGCGTCTGGTCCCTTGCGTAGCGGCACGCACTCACGGCACGACCGAGCAGCCCGCGGGCAGCGGCCGCCGGCCGGTGAGCGCGAGGAGCACGTCGGTGCCGAGGCCCAGGTCGAGCGCGCTCGCGGTGGCGACGGTGAGTGCCTCGGCCAGCGCGGGCGGCGGGGGAGCGAACGCGATCCCGGTCGTCGCGGCGATGTCGAGGCTGTGGACGGTCAGCTCGAAGGCCCGGGTCGGCAGGTAGTCGCTGACCCGCATGCCGCCGCAGATCGTGCGGACCACCGGGTCGGTCCCGGCCAGCCCGTCGAGGGCGGCCGCGGCGGCGGCGTACGACGCCCGCAGCGCGGCCACCGGGTCTTCGTCGAGGGTCTCGCCCGCGGCCACGCCGCGGGCCGCGATCGCGCCGTCGTCGTGGCCGACGATGCGGCTGACCTGCGCGAAGTACGCCGCCGGCGTCTCCGCCTCGACCTGCTCGGCCCGGGGCGCGAGGTACTCCGCGACCGTCACCAACGAGCGTCCGGTGTGTCCGACGAGGGCCCGCAGGTCCCACGATCCGAGCCCCGGTCCGGCGTACCGCTCCGGCGGGATCTGCTCGACCAGCGCGAGGAAGGCAGTGGCGGCGGCGTCGTAGGTGGTGCGGCTGTCCATGCCGAGATTCTCGCCTGCGACGCTGACAACTGGTTGACAGTTAATCGGTAGGGCGTGCTCAGGGTCGGCGGGCACGATGGGCCCATGACCCAGCAGCTCGAGCGCCGCCGCACCTGGCACGCGCTGACTCCCGAGGAGAAGCAGCTGCGGCTCGGCGAGCTCCGGCGCCGGCAGCAGGCACAGATCGAGGTCGAGCTGCGGTTCCTGCGGCGACGCTGAGGAAATCGGGTTCCGGTCCAGTCCAGCGGCGATTCCTCCGTCCCCGCGGGCGGGGTGCACCTAGCCTCGGGCGACCTTTCCGTTTCTCCAGGAGTGACATCCCGATGACCGACACCAACGAGTCCGTCCCGGCCGAGCAGACCGCCTCGTCCGTCCCGCCGCCGTACGCTGCCAGCGCGGTGCCCGCCCCGGCAGCCCCGGCAGCGCCTGTCGCCGGCCCCATTCCGTCCACCGGGCCGGTCGGCAAGGTCCGCAGCACCGGCACCTGCGTGCTGCTGACGATCGTGACCCTGGGCGTCTACAGCTGGGTCTGGTACTACAAGACCCACGACGAGATGAAGCAGCACACCGGCGAGGGCGTCGGCGGCCCGGTCGCGCTGATCCTCGCGATCTTCGCCGGCGTCGTGAGCCCGTTCCTCTCCTCCTCCGAGGTCGGGAAGCTCTACCAGCGCGACGGCCGCCAGGCCCCGGTCTCCGCGTCCACCGGCCTGTGGTTCCTGCTCCTCGGCTGGCTGTTCTTCGTCGGCGCGATCGTGTGGTTCGTGAAGACCAACGGCGCGCTCAACGAGTACTGGAAGTCCCAGGGCGCGACTGCCTGATCTTCGCCGGGACGTCATACGAGGTGGTTGCTCCGGCGACCAGCTCGTATGACGTCCTTCGGCATTTCAGGGGGCCGGTCGACGCGACCCGTTCATGCGTGTGGACGAACGGGGTACGTCGAGGCCATGGCCCTCAGACTCGTGGCCGGCGCCACGGCACTCGCCGTCGCCGTGACCGGAGCCGTCCTGTCCGACCAGAGCACCGCTGAGGTCGCGGCGGAGACGCGACCGCTGGACCACTGGACCGAGGCCGACAAGGCCGCCTTCGGCACGGCCCGGACGACGGGCAGCAACGTCTCGGCCGCCCGGCGTGCGGTGCGCTGGCTGTTCAGGACCCAGCAGAGGAGCGACGGCTCGTTCCCACAGAACTCCGACGTCGCCGGCAAGCCCGTGTGGGGCGAGCTCCAGCTCGACGAGGTCGCCCTGCCGATCGCGCTGGCCCACCTCACCGGCACCGACGACGAGCGGACCTGGCGCGGCGTGCGGAAGGCGGCGGACTTCCTCGTCGACTTCCGCGACGAGGAGACGGGCCGGCGGGCGCCGTACTCACCTCAGGAGCGGTGGGAGAACCAGGCGGGCTACTCGCCGAACTCGATCGCCACGCAGATCGTCGGGCTCGTGTGCGCCGCCGACATGGCGCGCGACCGCGGCAGGCCGGCGCTCGCGAAGCGGTGGCTGGAGGTCGCCGACCGGTGGCAGGCGAAGGTGAAGGACTGGACGGTGACGTCCAACGGGCCGCTGTCCGACGACCCGTACTTCCTGCGGCTCACCAAGAACCGCGAGCCGAACACCGCGAGCCCCTACGCGATGGGCGACGGCGGACCGAAGTCGATCGACCAGCGCACGGTCGTCGGCCCGAGCTTCCTCGACCTGGTGCGGCTCGGCGTGCTGCCCGCCGACGACCCGGCGGTCGTCAACAGCCTCGACGTCGTCGACGAGGAGCTGAAGGTGGACACGCCGAACGGCCCCTTCTGGCGGCGGTTCACCCGCGACGGGTACGGCGAGACGCGGACCGGCGGCCAGTGGACGATCACCGAGCCGGGCACCCACACCACCCTCGGCCGCGGCTGCCGGTCCGGCGGACATGCTCGCCGAGCAGGTCTGGGACGGGCGGCCGCCGACCGGGAACCCGTGCTGCGTGGCCGGTGAGGGGACCCGGGCGGCCACGCCGCTGACATGGTCGCACGCCGGGCTGGTGCGGCTGGCATGGACGATCGAGCGGGGCGCGCCGGTGGACCAGCCGCAGGTCGTGGTGGACCGCTACCTCAGGTGACCACCCGGATCTCGTCGCCGAGCCGGGCGCCGCGGAGCAGCTCGAGGTCGTCGCCGGACCAGAACTTGCCCGGGTCGTAGTAGTTCGTCGGGCGGTCGCCGTCGAGCAGCCCCATCGCCTCGTACGTCGCCGCGACGACCTCCGCGCAGTAGGTCAGCTCCGCCGGCGCGGACTGCCGGACCCGCCCACGCGCCCAGCGGCCGATGAGCTTGGCCGTGGAGGGGAAGGGCGTCCCGTCGAGGCGCGCGATCGTCTGCATGACGGCGTCCTCCATTTCGCGGGTGACCTCGCCGTCGAGCTGCCGGAGCCAGGCCTGCTGCTCGTAGCGGCCGGTCCACTGCTCGACGGCCGCGCGCAGGTCGTGCAGCTGGACGCCGCGGTGGTGGCTGTTGGTCCACACGTCGAGGAGCCCCTTGCCGAGCTCGGCGTGCCACATCAGCGGGGGCAGGTCGTCGAGGACGACCGCCATGCCGACGTGGTTGACCGGCGCGTTGGTGAGAACGCGGATAGCGTGGTCGGCGGTCGAGCGGCCGCGGAACAGCCACAGGTCGCCGGTCCGGGTCAGGTCGACCGCCTCGTCGAGGCTCAGTCGGCTGCCGGTCGTGGGAGTCATGGGAGGAGTCCTCGTGAAGCTGTGGAAGTGGCTCGGTCTCGCCGGGGTGGCCGGAGTGGCCGCCACCGGGGCCATCATCGCGCGTGACCAGCGCCAACGCGCGCAGCTCACGCCCGAGCAGGTCCGCGACCGGCTTCGGGAGCGGCTGGGCGAGTCGGAGAGCTGGCGCGGACCCGGTCCGCGATCTTCGCGAGCCATCCGCGGTAGCCGAGCTCGCCGGGGACGAAGCCGATGCCGTAGCTGATGAGAAGTGCGTCGATCTGTGTGTCGGAACGCGTTTCCAGGACCTCATCGATCTCTCCCGGGAGCTCGTTAGCACCCTGCGGGTCGAGCTTGACGAAGTCGTCGACAGCGGCCATCTCGTCCGGGTAGAAGTCGTAGACGTCTTGGTTGAGGTAGGCGCCGACAAGCGTCGCCAGCGCTGGCTTCCTGGTCACGTCAGCCTCCTGCGATCTCGGGGAAGCTGGTCAGCAAGCGCCAGCCTTCCGGCATCGAATCGTCGCGAATCAACACGATCCTCGCGTGCTGCGCGGTGACCCGCTCGCTTGCGCCGCGAACGAGGACATACCCCACATCCTCCCCGACGTTCGCGACGAAGTCCTCCTTGCCGGTGCCAGATGCCAGCCAGGCACGGATCTGTCGCGCGTTCGCCTTGAACACGGCCTCTGCCGCTCGCTCAGCGGTCGCCTTGTCGGGGAAGGTCGACGTCCTCGTCAGGGACGGCTTCCGGGCCAGTCGGTCCGCCATCTCTTCGGCCGACTTACCGACGTGGTCCCTGATGGTGTGACCGCGGCGACCGGCTTCGTGCGCGTCCAGCCAGCCCGGCTCCCATCGGCGGCGGGAGAAGTAGGACGCCAGGTTCGCGCTGCCCCGCTCGGTCCGGGCGGCCGACAGCCGCGCGAGGTACGCCCGCGACTCCCGGAGCGCGGCGCCGACCGGGCGCACCGTGCTGGACGTGCCGCGGGTGAGGAGGCCGAGCGACTCGAGGATCCCGCGCAGTCGCTGGCTGGTGGCGGCGAGCCGGGCGGCGCCGGCGGCGCCGGCGGCGGGGGCCGCGGCGCCGGCGGTCAGGAACGTGAGCGCGCCGGAGGCGACGGCGCCGATGCCGAGCTCCCAGGCCAGCTGCTCGAGGAGGTCGAGCATCTCGGCGCGCTTGGCGTCGACGTGGGCGGCGTACTCCTCGCAGGCCGCTCCCAGCGCGGAGAGCTGCTCGGCGAGCGACTCGATGCGGGCGCGGAGGTCCTCGGTGGTGGCGATGGCGAGCGGGATCTCCGGCGAGACCTCGAGCGACAGCTCGGCGAGCGCCGTGGCACAGGCGTCGGTGAGCAGGCCGACCGCGCCCCCGGCCGACCGCCAGGTCGCGGCCGCCGCGCGGAGCCGGTCGGTGTCGGCGTCGGGCCAGAAGACGCCTTCGAGCAGGTCGAGCACGGTGTTCGCCCAGCCGGGCAGGCTGGAGGAGTCGCGGCCGAGCGCCGAGGGCGGCCCCGGCAGGTGGACGACGGTGCAGAGATCGGCGCCCGCCGGCGGGTCCACGACCTGCTCCGGCCAGCCCGGCAGCACCGACGCGCGCTCGGCCGCGGCGTGGTTGCGCAGCGAGCGGTCGGTGAGGCGCGCCAGCGAGGCGAACCCGGCGACGAGCTCGGCGAGCGCCTCGACGGCGGTGGTCGCCGCGTCGTCGTACGACGCCGCGAAGTCGGTCGCGGTGGCGTCGTCCCCGGCCATCCCGGCGAACGCGCCCAGCTCTCCCGAGAGGTCGACGCCGACCCGCGCCGCCGCCTGGTTGCCGTCGACGAAGGCGTCGCACGCGAACCGGTAGCCGGCTCCCTCGACCGCCAACCTCATCGGCACCGCCTCATCGGAACCGCCTCATCGCAGCTGCTCCCACATCCGCAGGTTCGCGCCGGCGGCATGGGCGTAGTTGCCGTGCGCGGTGGTGGCCGCGGCCCGCATCGCCGCCAGCCCGTCGTGCATGGCGCGGAACCCGGCCTCCCAGTCGGCCTGCGCGTCGGCCTGGGCGAGGGCGGCACGGCCGGACCAGGTGACGTGGAGCGCCTCGACCCGCCGGGACAGCTCGGCGAGCAGGTCGACGAGCTCCGCGCCGCAGTCGGCGAGGTCGTCGACGGTGGCCAGCAGGTCGTCGAGGTCGACGCCGTACAGGAGCGGAGCCATCAGCCCAGCCTCGCCGTCAGCCGGGAGAGCGAGTCCCCGGACGAGGAGTCGGTCGCGACGTAGTCGGCGGAGACGGCGTCGAGGAGGGTGGCCATCGTCGCGAGCCCGTCGAGCACCTGCGCGGCGCCGCCGGACCACTCGTCCCAGCCGGCGGCGTACGCCGACGACGCGGGCCCGCGCCAGGACCCGAGGAGCCCGTCGACCGAGCGCGCGGCCCGGTCGCGGCAGGAGGTCAGGCGGGCCGCGGCGTCGTGCAGGCCGGCGACCGCGTCCCGGAACGCGTCGCGGTCGGCGGTGAGGGTGCCCATGACGCGACGATGCCCGGTGCCGGACGGGTCCGACACCAGGCATCTCGCATCTGTGGATAACTCCCGGGCGGCTCAGGGCAGCGCGTCGACCTCGTCGTACGACGCCACGTCGGCCGCCAGCGCGGACAGGTGGAATCCACCGTCGCCGAGCAGGTGGTCGAGGGCGGTGAGGCGGCTGGTGTAGGAGCCGACGGCGTACTCCGCGGTCATGCCGATGCCGCCGTGCAGTTGGATCGCCTCCTGGCCGATGTGCCGCCCGGCCCGGCTCACCTGCAGCGAGGCCCGCGCCGCCGCCGCGGCGACGTCGGAGCCGTTCTCGGCGAGCACCATGGTCGCCCAGGTGACGATGCTCTTCGTGAGCTCGAGCGACACGTACATGTCGGCCGCGCGGAAGGTGAGCGCCTGGAAGGTGTTGAGCGTGACGCCGAACTGCTTGCGGCTCTTGAGGTACGCCGAGGTCAGCTCGAGCGCGACCTCCATCAGCCCGATCGCCTCGTTGCGGGCGACGATCCGCCCGATGTCGAGCACGCCGGCGATCACGGCCTCCGCGTCGCCACCGGCGCCCAGCGGCGTCGCGGCGGTGCCGTCGAAGCTGATCCGCGCGGCCCGGCCGCCGTCGTGGGTGGCGTAGCCCTCGCGCGTCAGGTCCGCGGGGTCCACCACGAACAGCCCGGTGCCGCCGTCGGGCAGGGCCGCGCTCACGACGAGCACGTCGGCGCGAGCGCCCTGGACGACCGGCTCCTTGACGCCGGACAGCGTCCAGGAGCCGCCCGAGGACGTGGCGGTCACGCCGGAGGCCGACGCCGACCAGCGCGACCCCGGCTCGGCGTGGGCGAAGGCGAGGACCGACTCACCCGAGGACAGCGCCCCGAGCAGCTCGGCCTTCTGCTCCTCCGACCCAGCCGCGGCGACCAGGCCGCCGGCGAGCACCACGGAGGTCAGGAACGGCTCGGGCGCGAGCACCCGGCCGAGCTCCTGGGCGACGATGCCGACCTCGATGGCGCCGGCCCCCATGCCGCCGTACTCCTCGGCGAACGGCAGGCCCAGCACGCCCATCTCGGCGAGCTGCTGCCAGACCTTCTCGCTGAAGCCGGGGTCCTCGGCGACGGCCTTGCGCCGGTCCTCGAAGTCGGCGTACGCCTTGCGGGCCAGGCCGCGGACGGCATCGCGCAGGGCCTGCTGCTCCTCGTCGTACGTGAAGTCCATGGCGTTCCCCTCAGAGTCCCAGGATCGTGCGGGCGATGATCTGGCGCTGCACCTCGTTGGAGCCGCCGTAGATCGAGGCCTTGCGGAAGTTGAGGTAGACCGGCGTCGAGCGCCGCGTCCACCACGGGAGGTCGGTCGTGTCGTCCCCGGCGCCGGAGGCCAGCGAGGCCGGTCCGGCCAGGTCGACGACCAGCTCGGTGACCGCCTGCTGGAGCTCGGTGCCCTTGAGCTTGAGCACCGACGAGGCCGGGTGCGGCTTGCCGTCGGCGGAGTGCGCGACCACGCGCAGCGCGGTGAGCTCGAGCGCGAGCAGCTCGTTCTCGAGCTCGACGAACCGCGCCGCGAGCAGCGGGTCCTCGAGCAGGGGACCGGCCCACTCCTTGGCCTCGGCGAGCACCCGCTTCGTGGCGCCCACCGGGGCGACGCCGACGCGCTCGTTGCCGAGCAGGAACTTGGCGTAGTCCCAGGCGCGGTCCTCCTCGCCGACGAGGTTCTCGACCGGCACCCGGACGTCGGTGAACCAGACCTCGTTGACCTCGTGGCCGCCGTCGATGAGCTCGATCGGGCGCACCTCGACGCCCTCGGAGCGCATGTCGATGAGCAGCATCGAGATGCCGGCCTGCTTCTTCACGTCGGGGTTGGTGCGGACGAGCGTGAAGATCCAGTCGCCGTACTGGCCGAGCGTGGTCCACGTCTTCTGGCCGTTGACGACGTACTCGTCGCCGTCGCGCACCGCACGGGTCTTCAGCGACGCCAGGTCGGAGCCGGCGTCGGGCTCGGAGAAGCCCTGCGACCACCAGATGTCGAGGTTCGCGGTCGGCGGCAGGAACTTCTCCTTCATCTCCTGCGAGCCGAACTGCGCGATCACCGGGCCGATCATCGAGGCGTTGAACGCCAGCGGCACGGGCACGTAGGCCCGCTGCATCTCCTCGTGCCAGATGTGGCGGCGCAGCGGTGTCCAGTCCTGGCCGCCCCACTCGGTGGGCCAGTTGGGCACGGCCAGGCCGGCCTCGTTCAGGATCTGCATGCTCGAGACGAGCTGCTCCTTGGTGAGCTCACGCCGGTCACGCACCGCGTCCCGGATCTCCTGGGGGATCTTCGTGGTGAAGAACTCCCGCATCTCGTCGCGGAACTCGGCATCCTCCGCCGACAGCGCCAGCTGCATCGGGCCTCCCTGGTTCGCCCTGGATGGTGGGGTACCCCGCCAACTTACCGGCCGGTACGACGGCCCGCCCGTGTGGCTCCCCGGAACCGTCGTCGGCGCTGCCTACGCTGGCGCGATGCGGCGACTCCTTCCCTCTCCGGCCCTCGTCGTGGCCTCGATGGCGCTCGTCCTCGCGGCGAGCGGCGCGGGCTACGCCGCTGCCACGATCGGCACCCGTGACATCAAGGACGACGCCATCACGAGCGCCAAGATCCGCGACGGGGCGGTGGCGCTCGCGGACCTGCGCGGCTCCGTGGCCGCCGACCTCGGCGTCCGCGCCTACGCCAGCGTGGCCGTCAGCCAGGGCCCGACGCTGGAGAGCGCCCGCACCGAGGGCTTCTCGAAGGTGGTCCGGCCCAAGACCGGCGTGTACTGCCTGACGCTCAGCGACCCGGACGTCGACCCGGACGAGATCTCCTCCGTCGTCACCGTCGACTGGGACGACTCGACGGGTGCGAACCTCACGGCCTACCTGAGCAAGTCCGCCCACGAGTGCCCGCAGGGAGCCGACATCGGGGTGCGGACGTTCACGTTCACGGCCGGGCGGCCCTACAAGCCCTCCAACAACGTCGCGTTCACGATCCTCGTCCCCTGACGTGGGCTCGCCTCACCTCGTGATCACCCGGGCGCCCGCGCGCCCACAGGCGGTCGTCCTCGTGCTCCACGGCGGCGCCAGCCGTGCCAACCGGCCCGACGTGCACCCCGCCCAGCTGTCCGTGCTGCGGATGGTGCCGGTCGCGGGCCGGATCGCCCGCGCCGACCGTCGCCTCGCGGTGCTGCGGCTGCTCAACTCCTCCCGCGGCTGGGACACCCGGCACACGCCGGTCGACGACGTCCGGTGGGCGCTCGCGGCGGTGCGGGAGCGGTACGGCGACCTGCCGGTCGGCCTCGTCGGCCATTCGCTCGGCGGCCGGGCCGCGCTGCTCGCCGGTGATCAGGAGCCGGTGCGGAGCGTGGTGGCCCTGAACCCGTGGGTCTACCCGTACGACGACGCCGACCTGTCCGGCCGGGGGGTCCTCGTCGTCCATGGCACCGACGACCGCGTCGCCTCCCTCGACCGGGCCCGTGCGGTCGTGGCCAACCTGCGCCGGCGTACCGACGTCGAGCTCCGCGAGGTGCCCGGCGGCAGGCACGCGATGCTGCGCCACGGCGCGGTGTTCGAGCGGGCTGCGGCGTCGTTCTGCGTGGAGACGCTCCTCGGTTAGCGTGGCGGCATGCGTCCCCTCGTGGTGATGGGTGTCTCGGGCTCCGGCAAGTCGACGGTGGGAGCCGCGATCGCGCAGCGGCTCCGGGTGCCGTTCGAGGACGCCGACGACCTCCACCCCTCGGCCAACATCGCCAAGATGAGCCGCGGGGAGCCGCTCGACGACAGCGACCGCTACCCGTGGCTCGAGCTGGTCGGGGAGTGGCTCGCGGTGCACGAGGACGGCGGCGTGATGGGCTGCTCGGCGCTCAAGCGGAAGTACCGCGACCAGATCCGCGGGCTCGCCCCGACCACCCGATTCCTGCTGCTGGAGGGATCGTCCGAGGTGATCGCGGCCCGCCAGGCGGCCCGGCCCGGCCACTTCATGCCGGCGTCGCTGCTCGCGTCGCAGTTCGCGACGCTCGAGCCGCTCGCCGCCGACGAGGACGGGATGGTGCTCGACGTCGACCAGAGTGTCGACGCGATCGTCCAGGGGTACGTGGACGCCATGCGACTCGAGAACGACTGATGGACGTCGTCGAACCGGTGGCCCCCGGCGGGCAGCTGATCGTCGCGGCGCTGGCGGCGATCGCGCTGATCGTCGTGCTGATCACGCTCGTCAAGCTCCACCCGTTCCTCGCGCTGATCCTCGGCGGCCTCACCGTCGGCATCGTCGCGGGGGAGAACGTCAACGACGTGCTCGTGTCGTTCGCGACCGGGTTCGGCACCACCACGGCAGGAGTGGGCGCACTCATCGCGCTCGGCGCGATGTTCGCCAAGCTGCTCGCGGACTCCGGGGGAGCGGACCAGATCGTCGACACGATCGTCGGCCGGGCGTCGCCGCGCATGCTGCCCTGGGCGATGGCCGCGGTCGGCGCGATCATCGGCCTGCCGATGTTCTTCGAGATCGGGCTCGTGCTGCTGATGCCGGTCATCTACCTGGTCGCCCGCCGCGCTCGGGTCTCGCTGATCACCGTCGGCATCCCGGCGCTCGCCGGCCTCTCCGCGATGCACGGCTTCGTGCCGCCGCACCCCGGTCCGGTCACCGCGATCGACTACCTCGGCGCCGACCTCGGGGTCACGCTGGGCCTCGGCCTGGTGGTCGCGATCCCCACGATCATCGTCTCCGGCCCGCTGTTCGGCAGCATCGCCGGCCGCTGGGTGGTGGTCGAGGCGCCGGCCACGTGGGACTCCCCGGACCGCCGCGACGAGTCCACCCGCCCGTCGTTCGGCGTCACCATCGCCACCGTGCTGCTGCCGGTGGTGCTCATGCTCGGCAAGGCGATCCTCGACATCGTCATCGAAGACCCGAAGAACGACGTCCAGCAGGTCGGCGACGTCCTCGGCAACCCGTTCGTCGCGCTGCTGATCAGCGTCCTCGTGGCGATGCTGACCTTCGGCGTCGGCACCGGCATGGACCGGGCGAAGATCTCCGAGACGGTCGGCAGCTCGCTCGGCCCGATCGCCGGCATCCTGCTCATCGTCGCCGCCGGTGGCGGATTCAAGCAGGTGCTCGTCGACACCGGCATCGGCACGCTGCTGGCGGACCGGGCCAAGGACGCGGACATCTCCGTGCTGCTGCTCGCCTGGGTCCTCGCGGTGCTGATCCGCCTGGCGACGGGCTCGGCGACGGTCGCGACCATCACCGCGTCCTCGCTGATGATCGGGCTCGTCGAGGGCATGTCCACGGGCGAGGTCTCGCTGGTCGTGCTCGCCATCGGCGCCGGCTCGGTGTTCTTCTCGCACGTGAACGACGCGGGGTTCTGGCTGGTCAAGGAGTACTTCGGCATGACCGTGGGCCAGACCGTGAAGACCTGGTCGCTCATGGAGACGGTGCTGTCGGTGACCGGCCTGGTCGTGGTGCTGGTCCTCGGCATCTTCATCTGAGCCGCCGGTCGAGCTCAGTCGAGGCAGGCCACCGCGACGACCTGCCGCCAGCTCGTCCCGTCGACGTCGACGGGGACCCACGTGATCCGCACGGGGCCCTCGAGGCCACGGCCGGTCGGCGGCAGGCACTCCGGACGCGTGTTCTCGTGCCAGGCACCGTGGACGTCGGTCCACGTCACCCGGGCCGGGAACCCGATCGTCCAGTCGTCCTCGAGCTCACAGCTGATCGCCCACGCCGTGGACAGGCAGGAGACCTCCTCGACGTGCTCGCGCGGGTCCTGGCGACCCAGCAGGTAGCCGAGCACGGCCGCGGCGAGCACCAGGACGACCGCGACCACGGCGACGCGTCGCGACGACGTCGCATCGGTGGTGCTGCCGGTGGTCACACCCGACACTCTGGCAGACCGCGACCTAGGCCGTCCGGCTGAGCCCGATCGCGTCGAGCGGCAAAGGGGTGATCTCCTCGTCCGTCGCCAGGTGCACCACCTCGACAACGACGCCGGCCACGCGACCTGCATCGTGCAGGAACGCCGCCCAGGCGAGGTCGTCGGCGGTGACGCTGCGACCGGGGCGCGACCGCAGGAACGCGAAGCTGTGCCCCGATTCGCGCTCGTCGACGAGGTGCCGTCGAGGCCGACGGCCATACCTGGTGCAGGTCGGCCTGGGTCTCGATCGGTCGGGTCGGTTCGAAGCTGGTCATGCGTTGACGCTTCCCGCCGCACGACGTCCGGGCGCGCCTGTCCACAGGGTCGGTCGCGTCGTTCTTCCGGCGGCGCCTGGCGCCTGTCTCGAAACACCACCCGCGTCGTGGTCGTACGTTCGTTAAAAGCGAGGGCCTATTGGCGTCGGTGGAGCCTCGCGTGGTGCCTCGGGCAGAGGAGCCGTCCGTTGTCGAGGTCCGTCTTGCCGCCATGGGCCCATGGGTGGTCGTGGTGGACGTGGCACATCGAGGGTGGCCAGTCGCAGCCGGGCTCGGTGCAGTGCCGGTCGCGGATGCCGATGGCGATGCGTTGGGCCTGGGAGTGCAGGCGGCGCGAGCGGCCGAGGTCGAGGACCTCGGACCTGCCGCCGAGGACGGCGGGCCGGATCTTCGCCTCGCAGGCCAGCCGGCGGGCCATCGCCGGGCTGATCTTGTCCCCGGTCTCCAGCAGGCCGGCCTGCTCGAGGTCCCCGATCAGGGACTCATACGTCATGGTCACCACCAGCGTGGTCTCGACCTTGCCCTCGATCAGCTCACAGAACGCCCGACCCAAGCGTGAGGGTCCGTGCTGCTGGCGGTTGGCGGTGTCGCCCAGCAGCAGCTTCAGCAGCGCGGCGCCGTGGAAGGTGGGGATGTCGAAGGTCCCGACGTAGCGGCCCTTCCCGTTGTCGCGCAGGGTCAGCCTCGTGCCGGCCACCGCGTCGCGCTCTTCCTTCACCAACAACGCCGCTTCGTGGGCGTCGGCGACCTCGGGGGCCACGACCTCCAGGAGCCGGCGGCCCAGGATCCGCAGGGTCTTGGCGTCGTGCTCCCGGGCGGCGGTCACGAGGTGCTGCTCGGCCTTGACCACGGTGGCCGGGTCGAGGTCGCTCGGCAGCGTGTCCAGGGCATGGGCGATGACGCGGGCCTGGTCGGTGAGGAGGTCGCCGGCGGCGAGGGCGGTGCGGACGTGGTGGCGCTCGGTGAGCGCGAACGCGAGCTTCTCCGCCCCCCGCACGGCGGCGCGGGTCTGCTTCGTGGCGTGGGTCCAGGTGTCGATGACGACGTCGTCGGCGTGCTCGACCACCCGCAGCGTCAGCTCGTCGATCTCCGAGCGCAGCCGGGTCAGCTCGACCAGGGTGGCGGTGGTCTCCTCGCGGTCCATCGACCACACCGAGGAGTCCCGCACCGACCCCACTTCGGCGCGCGCGTGGGCGACCGCCACCGACACTCGGTGCCGGGGGTTCGCCATCGCCGTCATGGATCCACTCAAGCACTAGCCACCGACAGCGAGAGGCTCAGAACCCTTGTTTTGACCGGCATGTGGGCGCTTTGGAGAACTTTCTCAGAAGAAGATCTCGCGCTCCGATCCGCGGCCAGGAAGCCGGGACGCAACGTCGACCCGAAGCCCGCCTCACCCGCCCTTGCTGCTTCACGGCGGCCAGCCCGGACGGACCCGCAGCCCTCCGACATCCGCGACCGCAGGACGACGCGATCAGCCGAGGACGGAGCGGTAGACCTCGACGGTCCGCTCGGCGATCGCGTCCCAGGAGAACGACTCGATCGCGCGCTCGCGGCCCGCCCGGCCCATCGCGGCAGCACGCGCGGGGTCGGAGACGACCGAGGTGAGGGCGGCGGCGAAGTCGGCGACGTACTGGTCGGGATCGAGCGGGGTGCCGGTCCCGTCCGTCGCCTGCGAGATCGGCACGAGCACGCCGGTCGAGCCGTCGACGACGACCTCGGGGATGCCGCCGGTGGCGGTGGCGACGACGGCGGTCTCGCAGGCCATCGCCTCCAGGTTGACGATGCCGAGCGGCTCGTAGATCGAGGGGCACGCGAACGCCGTCGCGGCGGTGAGCAGTGCGACGACGTCGGCGCGCGGCAGCATCTCGGGGATCCAGACGACACCGGAGCGCGAGGACCGCAGGCCGGCGACCAGGTCCTCCACCTCGGCCATGATCTCGGGCGTGTCCGGGGCGCCCGCGCACAGCACGATCTGCACGTCCGGCGGCAGCGAGGCGCAGGCGCGCAGGAACAGCGGCAGCCCCTTCTGCCGGGTGATCCGCCCGACGAACACCACGGAGGGCCGGTCCGGATCGACCCCCAGCTCGCGCACCCGGGAGGGGTCTTCGCGGGGAGCCCAGTCGGCGGTGTCGATCCCGTTGTGCACGACGTGCACGCGCGAGGGGTCGATCGCGGGGTACGCCGCCAGCACGTCGTCGCGCATCGCGGCCGAGACCGCGATGACCGCGGCGGCCGCCTCGTAGGACGTCCGCTCCACCCACGACGAGATCGCGTAGCCGCCGCCGAGCTGCTCGGCCTTCCACGGCCGCAGCGGCTCGAGCGAGTGCGCGGACACGACGTGCGGGACGCCGTACAGCAGCGAGGCGAGGTGGCCGGCGAAGTTGGCGTACCAGGTGTGCGAGTGCACGAGGTCCGCCCCGGCGCAGCCCGACGCGATCGTGAGGTCGACGCCCAGGGTGCGCAGCGCGGCGTTGGCACCGGCCAGCTCCGCCAGGTCCGGGTACGACGCCGTCAGCTCCTCGTCGCCGCCCAACTCGTGACGGGGGGCTCCGAACGCGTGCACGTGGGCCGAGACGTCGGACCTCGCGCGCAGCGCGCGGACCAGCTCGGCGACGTGGACGCCGGCGCCGCCGTACACCTCGGGTGGGTACTCGCGGGACAGCACGTCGACTCGCACAGTGCCGAACCTACCGCTCGACCACTAGGTTGAGCACATGCCGCCGAACTCCCGGAAGAAGGTCCTCGCGATCGTCCTCGCGGGCGGCGAGGGCAAGCGCCTGATGCCGCTCACGGCCGACCGCGCGAAGCCGGCCGTCCCGTTCGCGGGCATCTACCGCCTGATCGACTTCGCGCTGTCGAACGTGGTCAACAGCGGCTATCTCCAGGTCGTCGTGCTGACGCAGTACAAGTCGCACAGCCTCGACCGGCACGTCACCCAGACCTGGCGGATGTCGACGATGCTCGGCAACTACGTCACGCCGGTGCCGGCCCAGCAGCGCCTGGGCAAGAACTGGTACCTCGGCAGCGCCGACGCGATCTACCAGTCGCTCAACCTGATCCGCGACGAGAGGCCCGACATCGTCGTCGTCGTGGGTGCGGACCACGTGTACCGGATGGACTTCTCCCAGATGGTCAGGCAGCACGTCGAGAGCGGCGCCGCGTGCACGGTCGCCGCCATCCGGCAGCCGATCGAGCTCGCCGACCAGTTCGGCGTCATCGACGTCCACCCCGACGACCCGGGCCGCATCCGGGAGTTCCTCGAGAAGCCGACCGACCCGGTCGGCCTGCCCGACAGCCCCGGCGAGGTGCTCGCGTCGATGGGCAACTACGTCTTCGACGCCGACGCGCTGGTCGAGGCGGTCACCCGCGACGCCACCGAGATCGGCTCCAAGCACGACATGGGCGGCGACATCGTGCCGGCGTTCGTGCGCCGCCAGCAGGCCGGCGTCTACGACTTCAAGGACAACGACGTGGCCGGCTCGACCGACCGTGACCGCGACTACTGGCGCGACGTCGGGACCCTCGGCTCCTACTTCGCCGCCCACATGGACGTCGTGTCGCCGCTGCCGGTCTTCAACCTCTACAACTTCGACTGGCCGATCTACACCTCCTACGGCCCGCAGCCGCCGGCCAAGCTCGTGAAGGGCCACGCGGGGGAGAAGGCCCGGGTCGACGAGGCGGTGCTCTCGCCCGGTGTCGTCGTTACCGGCGGCAAGGTGCGCCGGTCCGTGCTCGCTCCCGCCGTGCGCATCGACGCCGGCGCGGAGGTCACCGGGGCGGTCCTCATGAACGGCGTCCACGTCGGCGCGGGCGCGGTCGTCCGCAACGCGATCCTCGACAAGAACGTCGTGATCCCGCCGGGCGCCGAGATCGGCGTCGACGCGGCGGCCGACCGGGCACGCGGCTTCGTCGTCGAGGACGGCCTGACCGTGCTGGGGAAGGACCAGTTCTTCCCGGGCTGACAGGCCCATTGATTCTCGGGTACCGGAGGGCGCATCCTCGAACCAGGAGGTCGCGATGCGCACTTCGACTCTTCCCGACGGAATGCCGGTCCTCTCCCGCGGCAAGCACCGGACGCCGAAGCGGGGCGCCTGCTTCATGGAGCTCGCCTCGCTGCTGGCCGGTGAGCGGTGGAGCGACCATCCCGCTTGCACCCACCCGCTGCTCGCGCAGCTCGCCCGCCACGTCAACGACCTGACGACCGACGACGGCCGCCGGGCCCTCACCCCGCTGATCCCGTCCGTGGTCGGTCGGCAGGGCGAGGAGGGCACCTGCTTCACGCTGTCGGTCGCCGTCGCGACCAGCCAGCTGCTCCAGGTGCCCGAGACGACCCAGCGGGTGCTCGCGGCGGGGCTGCTCCGCGCGGAGCAGCTGGCCCCCGACGGCGCGACCCGGCTGCAGGCTCGCTACGCGCTCGAGCTGGTGCCCGGAGCGGCGAGCTGGGTGGAGCGGTTCACTCTGAAGGACCGGATCGACGAGCGCACCTACGCCGAGCGCTGCGCGCCCACCATGGTGCGCTGCGCGGTGGAGGGCGTCGTCGTCCACGCCCGGCCGGGCGTGGACGCGGACCGCCGGCTCCGCGCGCTGCTGGAGACCGGCATCGCCACGGTCCCGGCTACACCACTCCGGCTGCCCGCGCCGCCTGCGAGTACGCCGCCGCGAGGGTTGTCACGGTCTCGTGGGCGTTGAGCCCGCTCGGGTTCGGCACCACCCACACCTTCGCCCCTTCCAGCAGCTCGGGCTGCCGGCCGGCCACGGCCTTGCGCACCCCGAACGCGGCGCGGTACGCCGTGATGCCGGCGACGGCCACGACCTTCGGCCGCACGCGGGCGACCGTCGCGACCAGCTCCTGCCCGCCGGCGCGCAGCTCCTCGTCGGTGAGCTCCGAGGCGCGGGCCGTGGCCCGGCGTACCAGGTTGGTGATGCCGATGCCGCGCGCCCGCAGCCGGTCGCGGTCGGCGTCGGTCATGCCGTCCGAGGGGCTGATCGGCTCGGTGATGATCCCGGCGAGCAGCAGCGCGGGGTAGAAGCGGTTCGCCGGGTGCGCGAAGTGGGTCTGGGTCGCCGCGGTCCAGAGGCCGGGGTTGATGCCGACGAACAGCAGCCGGACGTCGGGCCCGAGCAGGTCGGGCACCTCGGCGTCACGGTAGGACTCGAGCTCGGCGCGGGTGAAGCGGGCCACGGCCCCATCCTGCAACGAGGCCCGGCCATGTTCGGAACCCGCGCCCGCCGGGCACCGTCCCACCACCATGCGACACCTGCTCGGCGCGCTCGCCCTCCTGCTCTCGTTCGCCGCCTGCGGCGAGGAGGATCCCCAGCCGGAGGTCCTCCACCCGGCGCCGGCCGAGCCCGTGCTCGTGCACGCGACCGCCGGGGAGGGCGAGGCGGCCACCGAGGCCACCGAGCTGCCCGACGCCGCCGCGGTCCAGGAGTACGCCGCCCAGTTCGACGACGTCCTGGCCGGGAAGGTGCAGCGGGAGGCCGGCCGGGTCGAGGTCGGCGCGGACGAGGTGCTGGCCGCCCAGGTGGTGGCGATCGGCTGCGACGTACCGCGCTCCGCGTCGTACCACGACGGCGCGTTCGTGCCGGCGAAGGTGGCGTCGCCGCTCCAGGAGTGCTTCGCGCCGGTCACGACCGTCGCGCTCGCCGCGGTGCCGG
>NZ_BAAIFY010000016.1:0-98040 GCF_054653575.1 Nocardioides pyridinolyticus
GCTCGGAGTTTTCACATTTCTGCGGCCCCTCCGGGGCGACTCGTAAAACTTAGCGGTTCGAATTCCCCGGTGCAAATCCGGGTATTTTTCCCGCCTCCCGCGCACACCGGTAGACCACCGATTTCTCGGTGATCGATGTGAGTGGGTGGCCGCTTCGGGGCCGGAGGCCCGACCAGACCGGTCTTGCCTCCCGCCGCTCCCTGGCGACTCGGAGAACATTAGGCGACCCGGCGCACGAGTTCAAATCGAGTAAACGTGACCCCGACCACAGCGACGTTTGCGCAGGTCAGAGCAGGTGTCGGGCGTCCGGGACGGCGCGGCAGCCGGCGAGCCGGAGCGCGTCCACGGTCTGCTCGAGCAGCTCCCGGTGGAGCGCCGAGACGCCGGCCGCGCCCTCGACCAGGGCGAGGAGGGGCAGCCGGCCGAGGAACACGGCGTCGGCACCCAGGGCGAGCGCGGCGAGGACGTCGAGGCCCGTGCGGATCCCACCGTCGACGTACACCTGGGTCCGGTCCCCCACCGCCGCGACGACGTCGGCGAGGCAGGAGGCGGTGGAGGCGGCACGGTCGAGCTGGCGGCCCCCGTGGTTCGACACCCACACCGCCGCCGCACCCGCCTGGATGCTGCGCTCGGCGTCCTCGGCGCGGAGCACGCCCTTCACCACGACCGGGAGACCGGTACGGGCGGCCAGCCAGCCGATGTCGTGCGGTCCGAGGTCGAGCGCCTTCTCGGCGCCGGGCTGGTCGTCGTACCCCGGCGCGAAGTTCACGCGGAGCAGGTCGGGGTCGACGGTCTCCCAGACGACGGGGACATCGGGGCTGGCGTACTTGGTGCCGACCACCGGGGTGTCGACGGTGAGGACGACCGCGCGGGCGCCGCCCGCCACCGCCGCTTCGAGCAACGGCTCGGCGAGGGTCCGGTCGGCCGGCAGGTAGACCTGGAGCCACCACTGCACGCCCGTCTCACCGATCCGGTCGAAGGACGTGCCGGAGTTGCTCGAGACCACGAGCACTCCCCCGGCCTCGGCGGTGGCCCGCGCCATCGCGACCTCGCCCTCGGGGTGCACGGCGCGGTGGAGCGTCGTGGGCGCGACGCCGAACGGCAGCTCGGAGCGGCGTCCGAGGAGCGTCACCCCCGGGTCGACGTGGGTGACGTCGTGCAGCACCCGGGGGCGGAAGCGGACCCCGCTCCAGGCGTCGACGGCCTCACCGGAGGTGATGCCGTCGCGGGCACCCTGGAGGAGGTACTCCAGGACGGCGGGGGCGAGCTGCTCGCGGGCGCGCTCCTCGAGCCCAGCCAGCCACCTCGCCTCCGCGGTCACTCAGCTGACCTCGACCCCGGCGAAGTTCTTCTTGCCGCGGCGGAGCACCAGCAGTCGGTCCTCGATCAGGTCGGCGTCGCCGGGGACGTACTCAGGGTCCTCGACGCGCTCGTTGTTGAGGTAGGCCCCGCCCTCGGCGACGGCCCGCCGCGCCTCGCTCTTGCTCTTCACGAGCTCGGTCGCGACGAGCAGCTCGACGATCGTCGGCACGTCGTCGGCCGGCACGGTGACCAGCGGCCGCGCGGTCGAGAGCGCCGCGTGGAGGGTGCGCCATCCGACCGCGCGCAGGTCGCCGGTGCCGAACAGCGCCCAGGAGGCCTCCTTGATCCGGTCGGTCTCCTCGGCCCCGTGGACCAGCGTCGTCACGTGCTCGGCGAGGGCGCGCTGCGCGGCGCGGAGGAACGGCTTCTCGGCGTGCTCGGTCTCGAGTGCCTCGATCTCCTCACGGGAGAAGAACGTGAACACCCGCAACAGCTCGCCGACCTTCTCGTCCTCGACGTTGAGCCAGAACTGGTAGAAGGCGTACGGCGACATCATCTCCGGGTCCAGCCACAGCGCGCCGCCCTCGGTCTTGCCGTACTTCGTGCCGTCGGCCTTGGTGATCAGCGGGGTCGCGAACGCGTGCGCCTTGCCGCCGTCCGAGCGACGGATCAGCTCGACCCCACCGGTGAGGTTGCCCCACTGGTCGGAGCCACCGAACTGGAGCGTGACGCCGTGGTCGCGGTACAGGTTGAGGAAGTCCATCGACTGGAGCAGCACGTAGCTGAACTCGGTGTAGCTGATGCCCGCGTCGAGCCGGCTCTTCACGACGTCGCGGGCGAGCATCCGGTTCACCGGGAAGTGCTTGCCGATGTCGCGCAGGAAGTCGATCGTCGACAGGCTCGCGGTCCAGTCGTAGTTGTTGACCATGGTCGCGGCGTTGTCGCCCTCGAAGGACAGGAAGGGCTCGATCTGCCGGCGGACCCGCTCCACCCACTCCTTGACGGTGTCGAGCGAGTTGAGCTGGCGCTCGCCGGACTCCTTGGGGTCGCCGATCATGCCCGTGGCGCCGCCGACCAGGGCGTACGGCGTGTGGCCGGCGTCCTGGAGCCGCTTCGCGGTCAGGATCTGCACCAGGTTGCCCATGTGCAGGCTCGGCGCGGTCGGGTCGAAGCCCACGTAGAACCGGACGCTGCCCTCGGCCAGCGCCTCGCGCAGGGCGTCGAGGTCCGTCGAGTGCGCGAGGAGGCCGCGCCACTCGAGGTCGTCGAGGAGGGTCGGGTCGACGGTCACGGTGAGCCTTTCGAAGATCAAGGTGCGGGACCAGCCTGCCATGGGCCCCGCTGGATAGGCTCACCGGATTGTGGGAAGAGACGTGGAGTGATCGCAGGCAGGTATGAACTCGAGCGCGAGATCGGACGCGGCGGCATGGGCGCCGTGTGGCTCGGGCGTGACGAGGTGCTCGGGCGCGTCGTCGCGCTCAAGCGCCTCGGGCTCGCGCCCGGCGGCAGCACCCCGGACCTCGCCCGAGCCGAGCGTGAGGCCCGGCTGGCCGCACGGCTCAACCACCCGCACGTCGTCGCGGTCTACGACCTCGTCCTCGAGGCCGACGAGCAGTGGCTCGTCATGGAGTACGTCGAGGGTGCGACCCTCGCCGCGCTCGTGCAGCGCGACGGTGCGCTGACGCCCGACCGGGCGGCGCCGATCCTGCGCCAGGCGGCGGACGCCCTCGCGGCCGCGCACGCCGCCGGCATCGTGCACCGCGACGTGAAGCCGTCGAACATCCTGGTCGCCCCCGACGGCCAGGTGAAACTGTCCGACTTCGGCATCGCCCGCGCGGAGGCCGACGCCTCGCTGACCCAGACCGGGCTGGTGACGGGCTCGCCGGCGTACCTCTCGCCCGAGGTCGCGTCCGGCCAGCAGGCGACCGTCGCCAGCGACGTGTGGTCGCTCGGCGCGACCGCGTACTACACCCTCGCCGGCGAGCCGCCGTACGACGTCAGCGGCAACGTGCTGGGGGCGATGTACCGGATCGTCCACGAGGAACCGCCGCGCCTGACGAACGCCGGCTGGCTGACGCCGCTGCTCGAGTCCACGATGACCACCGAGCCGTCCGCGCGCTGGCCGATGGCGCAGGTGCGCGACTTCCTCGCCGGCAGCCCGGCACCGGAGCGGACCCAGACCCTCCGCGCCGTGCCGCCCCCGCCGCCACCGCCGCCGCCGATCCCACCGACACCCGCACCGGCCCCGACAGCCCCACTCGGTCCCGTGCCCGAGCGGCGGCACTCGAACGGCGGCCCGGTGGCGATCGCGCTGGCCGTCGCCGCGATCGTGGTGCTCGCGGTCGTCGCCTGGGCACTCGGCTCCGGCGGTGGGGACGCCGAGACGCCGCAGGCCGACCCCACCCCCACCCGGGCGACCGGGCAGTCGAGCCCGCCGCCGAGCTCGGACACCGAGACCCCGCGGGAGGTGACGGCCGACGGGATGGAGAACTTCGTGGAGGAGTACCTCGCGACGGTCACCTCCGACCAGAAGGCGTCGTGGGAGATGCTCACCCCCGGGTTCCAGCAGGCAAGCGGCGGCTTCGGGCAGTACCAGCGGTTCTGGCGCGGCTTCTCCACCGCCGACCTGCTCTCCGCCGAGGCCGACCCCGAGAGCATGCGGATCGCGTACGCGGTCGAGTACCAGCGCACCGACGGCTCCGAGGTCCAGGATCAGGTGACGCTGACGCTCGAGGGCACCGACGGCGCGTTCCTCATCGCCTCGGAGAGCTGAGGGCTCGCGCCGCCTATCGTGGGGGCGTGGGTGCGGGAGGTCAGATGGAGCTGGCGACGCTGTACCGGGAGATCGTCGAGGCGTCCCCGGACGCGATCTGGGTCTTCGACCTCGACGGCCGGGTCCTGTACGCGAACCCCGCCCTCGTCGCGCTCTTCGGCGGCGGCGAGGAGGGGATGGCCGGGCTCACGGTCTTCGACACCCTCGACGAGCCCGGCCGGGCCCAGTTCGTCGAGCACCTGCGCATCCTGCGGACCGGTGTCGTCAACGCGGGCGAGGTCGAGAGCAAGTTCGTGCGCCGTGACGGTACGGCGGTCTGGGTCAGACTCAGTGAGGCCTTCCTGCGCGGGCCGGACGGCGAGGTCGCCGGCGTCCTGCACCGGATGTCGGACTACAGCGAGCGGCGGCAGGCGGTCAACGAGCTCACGATCGGCCAGGCCCGGCTCGCCGAGGCCCAGCAGATCGCCCGGATCGGTAGCTGGGAGTGGGACCTCGAGACCGACCAGATCTGGGCCTCCGACGAGCTGCGCGAGCTCTTCCGGATGCCGGCGGACATGGCGGCCGGCACGTTCGACGAGTTCCTGGCCCGCGTGCACGAGGACGACCGCGACGCGGTGGACTCAGCGGTCCGGGGAGCCCTCGAGACCAGCGGGAGCTTCGTCTTCCTCGCCCAGGTCCAGCGGGCGGACGATTCCTGGATGTGGGTCCGCGGGCGCGGGGTCGCGCACCTGGACGACGACGGCCGGGTGACCCACATGTACGGCACGCACCAGGACGTCACCGAGTCGCAGCTCGCCGAGATCGCGCTCGAGGACCAGCTCCGACAGAACACGCTGCTGCAGGCCGTCGCGAGCACCGCGAACGAGGCCGCGACGCTCGTCGAGGTGCTCGCCCACGCGCGGCACCTGGTGCTGCTACACGACGACTGGGAGCGCGGCCGGGCGTTCCTTCCGAACGAGGACCGCACGGGACTCGAGCTGCTCCACATCACCGAGGAGGACCGCGCCGACGACCTCGCGACGCCGGAGGCCACGGCGAGGGAGCTGACGCTGGCCGAGCGGGCGTTCCGCGAGCGCCGCTCGGTGTGGGACGACGCCCGGCTGACGATCGCCTTCGTCGTGGAGTACGCCGGCGAGGTGGTCGCCGTCGTCACGATCACCTCGGCGCCGCCGCTCTACCGGTTCGAGCTGATCGAGTCGATGGTCGAGCAGGTGGCGGGCCAGCTGGGCCGGGTCGCCGAGCGGGAGCGGGTGCAGCGCGAGCTGGCCGACGCGCGCGACGGTGCGCTCGCGGCGTCGCGGCAGAAGTCGGAGTTCCTGGCGACGATGAGCCACGAGATCCGAACACCGCTCAACGGCGTGATCGGCCTCAACGACCTGTTGCTGCGCTCCGACCTCGACGCCGACCAGCTCCGGCTGGCCTCCGGCGTCCAGGTCGCGAGCCGGGCACTGCTGAGCGTGATCAACGACGTGCTCGACTTCTCCAAGATCGAGGCCGGGAAGCTCGAGCTCGAGCAGCTCGACTTCGAGGTCCGGCCGGTCTTCGAGCAGGTCGCGAGCGTGCTCGGCGAGTCCGCCCGCGCCAAGGGCCTCGAGCTGATGGTCTCCTGCCACCCCGACGTGCCCGAGGTGCTGGCCGGCGACCCGACCCGTCTGGCGCAGGTGCTCACGAACCTGGGGGCGAACGCGCTGAAGTTCACCGCTGAGGGCGAGGTGGTGATCCGCGCGACCGCAGAGCCCGACGCGGGCGGCGGCACGCGGCTGCGGGTGTCGGTCGCCGACACCGGCGTCGGCGTCCCCGAGGTCGACGTGGACACGCTGTTCGAGGCCTTCACCCAGGCGGACGCGTCGACGACCCGGCGCTTCGGCGGCACCGGCCTCGGCCTGGCGATCTCGAAGGAGATCGTCGAGGCGCTCCGCGGCGAGATCGGCCTCGAGCCCAACCCCGGCGGCGGCAGCGTCTTCTGGTTCACCGCGCGGTTCGGGGCCTCCTCGGGACCGAGCGTGGACGCGGACGACGAGTACGCCCGCAGCTGGCTGGCCGGACGCCGCGTGCTCGTGGTCGCCGACAACGCCCACCAGCGGCTGATCCTCGCGGAGCAGCTGGCCTGGTGGCGGCTGCGGGCCGCCGAGGCCGTCGACGCGGACGCCGCCGAGGCGGCGATGGCCGACGCGCTGGCGGCCGGCGACCCGTTCGAGGCCGTGCTGCTCGACATGTCGATGGCCGGGCGCGACGGGCTCGACCTGGCCCGCGCACTGGCGCGTACGCCGGCGTACGACCCGGTCCTGCGGCTGATGCTCGTCCCGGCCACCGCCCCGGACCCGGCCGACCTGGAGGCCACCCGGATCGCCGAGTGCCTGACCAAGCCGGTGCTCGCCGGGGACCTACGGCGTTCGCTGCTGCGCCACCTCGCCGGTGTCGAGCCGCGGGAGCTGAGCGAGCAGTTGCCGGCCGGTGACGGGCCGGGGCGCCGGGTGCTGGTCGTCGAGGACAACCCGGTCAACCAGCTGGTGGCAGTGGGGCTGCTCGAGGCGTTCGGCTACCGCACGGAGACCGCCGACGACGGGCTGGCCGCGCTGGAGGTGCTTCGCGGCGCCGACTTCGACCTGGTGCTCATGGACGTGCAGATGCCACGACTCGACGGCTACGAGACCACGCGCGCCATCCGCGCGGCCGAGGAGCCGGGGCGGCGGGTGCCGGTCATCGCGATGACCGCGGCGGCGGTCGAGGGCGAGCGGGAGCGCTGCCTGGCGGCGGGCATGGACGACTTCCTCACCAAGCCGGTGGACCCGGCCGCGCTCGCCGCCACGCTGGAGCGGTGGTCGGGTGACGGCGAGGTCGCGCGGCGGAGTAGCGTGCCGATCGTGACCGAGGATCGTGAGGGGCTCCTGGCCGGGCTGGCGCTGGAGCGTCTCGACGAGCTGCGCGACCTGGACCCGGACAACACCGCCTACCTGGACCGGGCCATCGGCAACTTCGTCGCCCACACCCCGGAGACCTACGAGACCATCGTCGCCGCCGCGGCCGTGGGCGACGCCGCGACGCTGAAGCAGGTCGTGCACAAGCTGGCCGGCGGAGCGCTCAACCTGGGCGTCGAGGCGGCCGGGCGGATCGCGCAGCAGATCGAGCTGGTCGCCGACACCGGCAGCACCGCGGGCGCGGCGGACCTGCTCCCCCGCCTCGCCGAGGAGCTCGAGAAGGGCCGTGCGGCGCTGCTGGCCTACCAGGCGGCGTACTCGGCCTCCTGAGGGGGTAAGAGACCGGCATGAAGTCCATCATCGGCCTCGTCATCATCCTCTGGCTGGTCATCGGGGCCGCCGCTGCGTGGCAGCGCGGCTACTTCGGTGACGACCGCGAGGTGAGCTGCAAGTCCACCGGCGACACCGTGCTCACGATCCTCGCCGGCCCGCTGAACTACCTGGGCGCGAACCCCAAGGTCGACTGCGACGTGAAGGTGCCGCAGCCGAGCGAGTGACGCGCGTCGCCTCAGCGGTCCTCGTCCGGCGTCGGGGGCGCGTACTCGTCCAGCGCGCCCTGGTTGCCGACGAACGCCGCGACCGGCGGGATGACGGCGGCCACCACGCTCATCACGACCGCGGCCGTCGTGGACCGGAGCCGGACCACGTTCCACGCGAGCAGGATCAGCCCCACGCACGTCATCCTGGCCGTTGGGAGTGGTGCTGCCTCCTCTGCGATCTACGCGCTCGTGTACCGGAACAAGCACCGGGCCGTTCTCATGAGGCGAGCAGACGGACTTGAAGTTGAGGTCTCTGGACACAGCGAGGACGAGGAGCGCCGCATCATCCGAGATGTATTGGGCGACGGCGACGACAGTCAGTAGTCTTCCGCGAGCAACATTGGGGCGTTAGCTCAGTTGGTAGAGCAGGACACTCATAATGTCCCACGCGTCGGTTCAAGTCCGACACGCCCCACGATCACTCCTGGGCCCCTTGCCGATCCTTGCGGTGGAGCCGGTCGGACGGGCCACCAGCAGGCTTGGTGAGGTAGTCGAGAACTGCCTCCTCCTTGCCCTTGAAGCGGTCCGCGAAGCTCGTGAACTCCTGATCGGATTGCCACCCGCATGCGCCACAGATGGTCGATTCAGAGTAGCCAGGCTCTGGCTCCTCAACGACGTCCGTGTCGTCGTCGAGCCGGTAGGATCCACAACGCGGGCACCGCTCGGGCTCACCGTGGTTGCGACGGTGGATCAGTCGGCTCAGGGTGGAGAGCAGATGGCCCGTGGCGTTCAGCACCAACTCGGCGTCGTCCGGAGCGGCGTTGCTGTTGTGCTGGAGCCAGACGCTCAGGTCCCATGTTCGCTCCACGAGGGCCTTGACGTATGACCGCACGCGACCCTCGGACAACCGCTCAGCGAAGATGCCACCCCAGCCCTTGAAGTCACTGACCTTGGGACGGTCCTCGACCTCGCCAACCCAATCCGCGTCCATGTGGTCCCGGACCGTCGCCAGCAGGGCATCCCGGCACTTGATCCCAACAGCCTGGAAGTCCTCGGACTCGCCAGCGTCGTCCATGTCGGCAAGTGCCTGCTTGAAGCGACGCCACGCCCCTGAGACCTGCTCCTCATCGCCCTCGGGCAACTCGGCACGACTCCGCTCGGCGAGGAACAGCCCGAGGCCAAGATGGAAGATCAACGCCTGCTCAGCCTGGGGGAAGTCGTCCTGCGAGTAGAGGTTGGTCGGCTCGGTTATGACCCACCATCGCGACTGCTCACAGTGGACGTCGTACGTCTCGTGGACGTGACCCATGACGCGCCGTGATCCGACCTTCTGAACCAGGGCCGCTTGGTCGTCCTTGGGCGACTGCGTGTTGACGTAGTCGCTGATACGACGTGCCTCGTGTTCCGGCAGGTCGAGCATCAGAGCGCATCCTCGTCCGCGACCGGAAGGATGTTGGCAAGTCCGTCCTCAACGTCGAGGCCGTGTGCGGCTGCGATCTTGAAGACTTCGACACCGACGACGCCGCGCAACTCTCCTAGCGACTGGTTGAAGCCGATGTCATGCATGTGGTGGACACCGAAGGCCGTTGGCGGCAGGTGGAGCCTGCCTTGCCATCGTCTGTCACGCCCACGCTGTCCATGAACTTCCGGCACGCCGCGCGGATCGAGCGGAGTGATCCCGTCAACTCGTCGGCCAGTCCACCGACTGCGAGGCTACGGATCATCTCCCGCCGTATGTCGATGACGGACCGAACAACGTGCTCAGGGACCTCGACCTCGTACGGGTTGTAGAGCGCCCGCCTGTCCTCAAGAAACGTGATGACCTCTCGGGCCGCTGCAACATCGGACCTCGGCGGCTGCCACGACACGCCAAAGAACGGGATGCTGACACCGTTGAGCCTGGTGGCCATCTCGGAGAACTTCACGCGGCCACAGTCCCACGGCCCGCCGACGCGCGGGGCCGATTCTGCGTGCGACCTTCTCCGACTCGATGAGGCGTGGAGAGCCGGGATCGGGCCTCCGAGGGGACCAGACACGTGACAGCGGCCTTGCAGCGCGTGTCACGGCCTCTCGCGGCTCCGGAGTCGGTCCGAAGCGCGGACGGAAGCGTCGTCTCCCGGAGGACCCGCGCCGGGTCGCGCGTCCGTCGTGCGGCGGTAGTGGCACGTCGTGGCCTGCCGTGGCCCGCGCTGCGTGCAACAGCGCCGGAGCAGCGCCGAAAGGCCGAAACGGACCGATTCACGCCTGAAACGGGCCAGGTCCGGGCGATTATGAGTCCTCTGCTCTGACCGACTGAGCTACCGCCCCGGGGCGGGGGCGAGCCTAGCCGCCGGCGCTCAGAGGCGCTCGAGCTGGCCCTGCACGGGCGCGGCGTCCCACGTGACGGTGGCGCCGACCCATACGGAGACGTCGCGGTCGGGGTCGTGCTCGTCGACGACCCACTCCTCGGCCCACGCGGCGGCCGCCGCGCTCAGGCGTACGCCGGGCCGCTCGGCGCCGTCGCGGCCGAGGACCGTCAGCGCGATCCGGGCGGGGCGAGGCAGGTCCGGCGGCGCCGCGCCGGCCTCGGCCTCGAGGACGACCAGGCCGTAGGCGTCGTCCGGGAGCAGGGCGAGCAGGGCGCGGACGGCACCGAGCTCGGACACGTCACCGGCGACCAGGACGTGGGCGAGTGGGCCGGTGCGGCGGCGGGACCTCATGGGGCGAGTGTAAGGGAAGCCTTACCTAATCGCTAGAGGTCCCGCCCGCCGGCACGCGCCGCGGACTCAGCCCGCGATGTGCGCCTGGAGCAGCCAGCGGTCCTTGGTCAGGCCGCGCTCGATCTCGATCGCGACGTCCTGGCTGCTCAGGTCGATGTCGTCGAGGCCGGCGACCGCAGCGCGCACCGTGACCAGGGCGGCGTCGATCTGGGCGACGACGGCGGCGACCGTGTCGGGCCACTGCTGGAAGCCGTCGGGCAGCTCCGGGAGGGTGCTCTTCGCGGCCACGGTCTTCAGGCGCGAGTCCAGCGGGAGGCCGAGTGCGACCACGCGCTCGGCGGCGGTGTCGGCGAACTCCTGGGCGTGGTCGACCACGTCGTCGAGCAACTCGTGGACGCCGACGAAGCTCCCGCCGCGTACGTGCCAGTGCGCCTGCTTGCCGTTGACGACCAGGGCCTCCATGTCGAGCACGACCGGCGTCAGGAACTGGGCGGCGGCCGCGGCGATCTCGGGCGTCGTGGCGAGGTCGGAGGTCGGGCGGGTCGTCGGGGTCATGAACATCTCCTCGATCGTGAAGTCAGGACAGGACAACTTGAATGATTCAAGTTCAGTACCGATTCTGGCGCGCCGGCTGCCGTCGCGCAACGAAGCCGAGGCTGCCCTAACCCCCTGCGAGCCGCTCCTGGAGACGCACCGCGTCGTGCGGGGCGAACCCCTTGGCGTCGTTGTCGAAGTACACGACCACGTCGGCCTGCTCGGCCCAGCCGCGGCACTTCTCGGCCCATCGGTCGAGGGCGGCGTCGGAGTAGCCGCTGGTGTAGAGCTCGGTGTCGCCGTGCAGGCGGACGTAGACCAGGTCGCTGGTGACCGCCTCGGCCATCGGCCAGCGGCCCGCGCTGTCGGCGACCACGCACGCGACGTCGTGCTCGCACAGGAGGGCGAACGCCTCGTCGGTGCAGTACGTCGAGCTGCGGAACTCCAGCGCGTGCCGGACCCGCTCCCCCGCCAGCCCGCGCGGGGCGCGGGTCGAGGCTCGCTCGTCGGGCACCTTGGCGTCGTGCCGCCGGGCGAGCGCGGCGACCTCGCCGACCGTCCGCGGCAGCAGCGCGAAGAAGTCGGCGAGCAGCGCGGCGTCGTACTCCAGCCGCTCGGGGAGCTGCCACAGGAACGGACCGAGGGTGGGCCCGAGCTCGAGCACGCCGGAGGCGAAGAAGTTGGCCAGCGGGGTCTCGACGTCGCGCAGCCGCTTCAGGTGCGTGACGAACCGGCCGCCCTTGACCGCGAAGCAGAAGTCGTCGGGCACCTGCTCGCGCCAGGAGCGGTACGACGAGGGCCGCTGGAGCGAGTAGAACGACCCGTTGATCTCGACGCTGCCCAGCCGCTCGGCGGCGTAGGCGAGCTCCTTGCGGTGCGGGAGCCCGCGCGGGTAGAAGTCCCCGCGCCAGCCCGCGTAGGTCCAGCCGGAGATGCCGACCCGGACGTCACCCACCGGCCCGGCGGCTGTCCACCACCAGGGCCAGCGCGTTCAGGCCGGCCCAGCCCAGGGTGATCGCGGCGATCTTCTTCCGGACGTCCGCGTCGTCGGTCTGCGTGGTCAGCAGCGCGCAGTCCCCCAGGTCCATCGCGATCCGCAGCAGCATCGCCGCCCGCACCGTGCCCGGTCGCCGCCCGAACAGCGCCAGACCTCCGATGGCGAGGTCGCGCACGCCGTAGGTCCGGGCCAGCAGCTCGAGCCCCTCGCGGTCCTTGCGGTCGGCCTTCAGCGCCTGCCAGAGGTGGGCGGGCTGGGCGAGGGCGTAGCCGCCGTAGGCGGCGGTCGCCGAGGACAGGAACCGGCTCAGGGGGTAGCTCATGTCCCGCCGTACCCGAGCGGGTCCGACCTCACGCGCCGGGCGGCGGCTCCCCCAGCGTCGCCAGCCACGCCTCGGGGGCACCACCCCACTCCGCGCGCTCGGCCGTGGTCATCGGGGCGGTGCAGCGGATCCAGGACTCGACCCGGGCCAGCCGGGCCAGCTGCAGCGCCGCCGGCAGTACGCCGCGCAGCTCGGCCAGCGGCGCGTGCTCGGTCCACACCTCGAGCGCGGCGTCGGCCACCCGGCGCAGCCGCGGGTCGTCGGGCGCGCAGCCGAGCTGGTGCATCAGCACGTTGAGCGGGACGAGCAGCGCGGCGAGCGGCTCGGTGACCAGGGCGTCGGCGAAGTCGAAGAAGCGCAGCTCGCCGTCGCGGTCGAAGACGTTCCGCCCGTGCAGGTCGTTGTGGCACAGGGTGAGCGGCAGCCCGAGCGCGCCGACCCGGTCGGCCCAGCGCTCGACGTCGTCGAGGGTCGCCGGCGGGGGCGCCGGGAGCGTGAGCTCGCCGAGCCGCCGCGCGGTGTAGGCCGGGCAGTCGGCCGGGGCGAGCACGGTGAGGCCGGCGTCGACCAGGTGGTCGGCGTACCGCGAGACCTCGAACTGGAGCTGCGCTCCGGCCGCGACCACGCGGCACCAGTCCTCGACCGTGCCGTCGCCGAGCGGCTCGCCCTGGTCTGGGGTCAGGAACAGCCCGCGGCCGAGGTCGACGCCGGCGAGCGGGACGACGTGGCGGGCGGCGAGGTCGTTCAGGGCCACGACGAGCGCGGCCTCGAACGCCTGGCCGGCGCAGTTCTGCTTGGCATAGAGGACGCCCGTCTCGGTCTCCGCGCGCCAGACCGTGGCCCACGGTCGGACCTTGACCGGCTCGAGCGAGGTGGGCTCCCCCACGACGCCCGCGACCCAGCGGCGGAGCTCCTCGCGGAAGGCGAGACCCTGCCACCGCTCACTCGCCGACGGCTGGATCTCTCCCACTTCGGCGTACCCGACCATGGCGGCACCCTGCCATGCTCGTCGGCATGGAGCCCAAGACGCTGGAACCGCTGCCGGAGGACTGGGAACGGGCGCTGTGCGTGGTGGCGCACCCCGACGACCTGGAGTTCGGCGCCGCCGCGGCGATCGCGCGGTGGACCGGCCAGGGCAAGCAGGTCGTCTACTGCATGGTCACCAGCGGCGAGGCCGGGATCGACGCGCTCGACCCCGAAGAGTGCCGCCGGGTACGGGAGGCCGGCTGACCGACGACAGCACGCCGAGCAGCAGTTCCGTCGATCGCAGCCGCCGCATGGATCGGATGTCGATGCCACAGCCGAGCGCGAACATTGCGGTCGCGAGCGCGAAGCCCTGAACCTCGGCTACCCCGAGGCGCAGCCAGCCGGGCACGGGCAGCACGCTGCCGAACGCCACCACAAGAGCGAGTGCGATCGCGACGTCCTCCTCGTCGGAGTCTGTCACACCGTCGGCAGCCGCGACCGCCGCAGCACCGCAGATCGAGAAGCCGCATGCGATCAGCAGGCGCCGCTCGGTCGGGACACCCAGGATCGAGCCGATCGCGACAATCGCGGCGATGCCGCCGACGACGATGAGCACGACGATCACCAGCACTGGCCAGCCCAGGCCCAGCACCTGCCCCACGACGAGCTGAAAACCCAACAGCGCGACGCCGATGCGCAGCACGCCTCGAGAGGCGACGGCCAGCCCGGGCGTGAACGACGTGCGTGGACCTACTATGGTGGCGAACACGACGCCGAGCACGATCGCGATGAGCAGGGCACTCACCAGCGGAAGCGCGGCGTGCAGCAGGATCGCGAGGACGCCCCCGATCGCGGCCACGGCCAGGCCGGACGCGATCCCGCCGGAACCCGTGTCTGTCGGCGCGGGCACGGGAGCCTGGGGAGAGGGAGCAATCACGGTCCCAGGTTGGGCGTCGCCAGCCCGCTCCGAGTCTCACCTCGACCTGGCCAGCACGGCTGCGGTCAAGGCGGCCGCCGCGACCGGCGGCGCACCGGCCGTCCTCAGCAACCTCGCCGTCGCCTCTGAGCTCGCCAGCGGATCACTGGTCACCATACCCGTCGAGGACTTGGACCTCACCCGCTGGCTGCGCGCCGTCTGGCCGGCCCGATCCCGTTTGGCCGGCCCTCCATCCGACCTGGTGCGGCTTGCGTCCGGACGCAAGCCACGGCCGGACGGCAGCAGCCGCGCCGCCAGCCAACGGGAATAGCCCGAGACCATGGTCAGCACCGGCAGCTACGCCGCGGTGCGGCGCTGACCAAAGCCGACCGGGATCGTCACGTTGGGGAACCACAGGTCGCACTGGCCAACCCCGCCGGGCTCATAGGCGGTGCGCGAAGCCGGGCCCGGCGGAGGTAGATCGGCTGCAGCTCGGCTACCCGGTCCCGCACCTCCGGATCGAGTACGCCCAGCCGATCCGCTCCGCAATCACCGTCGCCGGCATCGTCGGCCACGCCTGCAACAACTCCCGGATACGCGGCTCCACCTCATCGACCACCGACCCCCGCGATGGCCGCTCGTACTTCGGTACGGCTTCGCTGCGGACCGCCGCCTTCACAGTTCTTCGAACACCGCATCGCGCGAGCGATCACCGTGATCGGCATCCCCTCGGCGTAGTGCAGGCATCGGATCTCAGGCCAGTCCTCCACAGACAACATCCACTTCCTCCCTGACCTCGGCTGAGGTCAGCGTGTCGGAGCTGTCAGCTTTCAACTGTTGTCTTCGGGTCGGTTTTCCCTACCTTCTTGCTCGTCCGGGCTGTCGAAGTGTCCGGGCGGCCGGGGGCGTCTGGCATGGCTTTCAGCCGCGACGTCTTGACCCGTTAATTGAGATCTGCGACATCGACGCTGTGTAGGGAACGGACGGCGAGCACGTCGACGGCGACCACAATCAGTCGAGCGAAAGGGAGTGCATGAACCAGGTCGAGCAGGCGTGGGCGGGAATCGACGCGGGCAGGGGACATCACCATCTTGGTGGATCGACCAGGAGGGCTGGCGCCTGATGTCGCGGCGGGTGGCCAACGACGAGGTCGAGCTTGGCGCCGCGATCGACGACGCCTTGGCCATCGCGGAGCAGGTCACCTGGGCGATCGATCTGGCCGATGGTCCTCCGCCTGAGGACCCGCGCGGCGGCTCGACCCGGGCTTCCGAGCGAGCCCACCCAGACCTGCGCAAGCCGGTGCATCTCAATCCAGGATCAGACGTGATCATCGCGGTCCACCGCTGCCCTCTCTTGGATGGGCAGTGGGCGCTCGACGCCACGCCTCGATGTCGTCGAGAGACCGCGCGGCAATGAATCTTCGCCCTCTCATCGACAGCGCGCCGCTATGCCGCCTCCTCCACACCCTCCCCGACACCGACCAGCGCAACCTCGACGCCTTCACCCGCGTCGGCGACACCTGATGCGCCAGCGAGTACGTCATCGAAGAAGGGCGACGCCACCTCGGCCTCCTGGGCGTTGCGCACCAGACGCATTCGGCGTCCGCACGAGAGGGCGCCACCTTTAGCCTGAAGCGGCGCAAAGGGCGTCTGCGTCACAGCGTTCGTGCCAAGCGCGCGCGGATACCGTCCAGGATCAGCGCGATGCCGGCCGCGAAAGGGTCCGGCTCATCGGTCCTGCCAGTCGAGGGATCCGCGACGAGCAGTCCGTCGATCCCTCCGGGGCTGCTGGCGTGAAGATGCTGCGACTCGCCGAAGGTGAAGCCCAGCACGAACTGCCAGTTGCCGTGGCCGCCGCCTGGGCCTCGGCCTTGGTCCCGCGGGCGGAGGTGAACGCCTCGGCGAGATGGCGGTGCGGCTCCTCGGCACCGAGGCCGAAGGCGTACACCGTCGACACCAGCTCGGCGCCGTCGCGGTAGGCGCGCGGGGTGTCGCGCAGCGCCTCCGCGCGCGGAGACCACGGTGTCCCAGTCGGCGCTGGCCGAGGGCTCGGGTCCACGGCGCAGGATTTTCTCCGCCATCGCGGCAAGTAGGAGTTGCTTGCTCGCGAGGTGGCAGTACAGCGCGCTCTGTTGCACGCCGAGCGGCGCGGCGAGGCGGCGCATCGTGATGCCCGGCAGGCCCTGCGCGTCGAGGATCGCGAGGGCGGTCTCGAGGAGGTCTGCTTCGCGTGCCCCATGCCGCCTCGGGCTCTTGACGGGACCACAGCCCACTCCTAACCTGAACATCGTTCACCTGAACGGCGTTCAGGTTATGAGACGGAGGTCGCCCCTTGAGCAGTGTTCTGGACGTCGCCCGCACTCAGGTGCATGAGGCCGGGCACGGGCTCAGCGAGAAGCAGCTCGTCGAGGTGCTGCGGCTCCCCGACGAGTCCGTGGAGGAGCTCCTCGCCCTGGCTCACCGGGTGCGGGTGCGGTGGTGCGGCGAGGAGGTCGAGGTCGAGGGGATCATCTCGCTAAAGACGGGTGGCTGCCCCGAGGACTGCCACTTCTGTTCCCAGTCGGGCCAGTTCACGTCGCCGGTGCGGTCGGTGTGGCTGGACATCCCCGAGCTGGTGGAGGCGGCGAAGGAGACCGCGAAGACCGGCGCGACGGAGTTCTGCATCGTGGCGGCGGTCCGGGGCCCCGACGAGCGGCTGATGAAGCAGGTGCGGGCCGGGATCGAGGCGATCACCGCCGAGGTGGACATCAACATCGCGTGCTCGCTGGGGATGCTCACTCAGGAGCAGGTCGACGAGCTCAGGGAGATGGGCGTCCACCGGTACAACCACAACTTGGAGGCGGCCCGGTCCTACTTCGGCGAAGTGGTGACCACCCACTCCTACGAGGAGCGCTGGGAGACCTGCGTGATGGTGAAGGCCTCCGGGATGGAGCTGTGCTGCGGCGGCCTGGTGGGCATGGGGGAGACCCTGGAGCAGCGCGCGGAGCTGGCCGCGCAGCTCGCGGAGCTGGACCCGCATGAGGTGCCGTTGAACTTCCTCAACCCGCGGCCTGGCACGCCGTTCGGCGAGCTGGAGGTGATGGACGGCCGGGACGCGTTGCGCACCATCGCGGCGTTCCGGCTGGCGATGCCACGGACGATCCTCCGGTACGCCGGGGGGCGTGAGCTCACCCTGGGCGACCTCGGCACCCGCGACGGGCTGCTCGGCGGCATCAACGCGGTGATCGTCGGCAACTACCTCACCACCCTGGGCCGCACCCCCGAGGACGACCTGGAGCTGCTGCACGAGCTGAAGATGCCGGTGCGGGAATTGCAGAAGACCCTGTGACGGCCCCGGCGGAGAGTGCTGTGGACGGCGACGTGTACTGCGGGCACTGTGGCGAGCAGCGCCCAAGTCCGGGCGACCTAGCGCGTCACGAACGTTGCGACCGGGCGCTGGGAATGGAGCCACCTCGCTTCTGCAGCCGGTGCCGGCGCCGGATGCTGGTCCAGGTCACCCCGACCGGCTGGACCGCCCGCTGCTCCAGCCATGGGGAGGTGTCCGATGGCCGCTGAGCACGCGGCGACGTCGTTGCTGGACAAGGACGCCGCGATGGTGTGGCATCCCTACTCCTCGCTCACCGCACCGAATACGATGCGGGTCGTCGACCACGCCGAGGGGGTACGGCTGTACTTCGCGGACGGGTCGTCGGCGATCGACGCGATGGCGTCGTGGTGGTGCATGATCCACGGGTACCGCAACCCGGTGCTCGACGCCGCGGTGCACGCGCAGCTGGACCGGGTCAGCCATGTGATGTTCGGTGGCCTCACCCACGGCCCCGCGGTCCACCTCGCCGAACGGCTGGTCTCGATCACCCCGGACCCTTTGCAACACGTGTTTTTCTGCGACTCCGGATCGGTGTCGGTCGAGGTAGCGGTCAAGCTGGCACTGCAGTACCAAGTCGCCCGACACGGGAGACGCGGTCCGCGCCGCACCAGGCTGCTCACCGTCCGGGGCGGGTACCACGGCGACACCTTCACCCCGATGAGCGTGTGCGACCCCATCACCGGGATGCACTCCCTTTTCACCGGCGCCTTGGCCGAGCAGCTGTTCGCGCCCCGCCCCCCCGACGGCTTCGATCGCCCGGGCGACGACCCGGGGCTGGTCGCCTGGGCGGCCGCAACCCGTGAGCTCGCGGAGCGGCACACCGGTGAGATCGCCGCGGTCATCGTCGAGCCGGTCCTCCAGGGCGCCGGCGGCATGTACGCCTACAGCCCCTGGTGCCTTCGCTTCCTGCGCGCGCTCGCCGACGAGCACGGGTTCTTGTTGATCCTCGACGAGATCGCCACCGGGTTCGGCCGGACCGGTGCGCTCTTCGCGTGCGAGCACGCGGGCGTCGCCCCCGACGTGATGTGCGTCGGGAAGGCGCTGACCGGCGGCTACCTGTCGCTGGCGGCGGTGCTGTGTACGACGGAGGTGGCGCATGCCGTGTCGAACGGGCCGGGCGGCGCGCTCATGCACGGCCCGACGTTCATGGCCAACCCGCTGGCCTGTGCGGTGTCGCTGGCCAGCATCGACCTGCTGCTGGCCGGCGACTGGCGCAGTGACGTGTCCCGGATCGGTCGGGGACTGCGCGAGGGGCTCGCGCCCGCCCGCGCGCTGACCGGGGTGAAGGACGTCCGGGTGCTCGGCGCGGTCGGTGTGGTCCAGCTCGAGGGACCGGTCGACGTACCGCGAGTCACCGACGCCGCGCTCCGACATGGTGTCTGGGTGCGTCCGTTCCGCGACCTCGTCTACACGATGCCGCCGTACGTGTGCACCGACGAGGACATCGACACCATCGGCAGGGCCATGTGCTTGGCGGTTCAGGGGACCACCCGATGACCGGTGCGCTCGAGGCCTGGCTGGCCGACCGGGCGGAAGTGCTGGAGCGGCGCGGGCTCACCCGGCGCCTCCGGCCCCGTTCGCTGCCGGCCGAGGCAGGCGTGGTGGTCGACCTGGCCGGCAACGACTACCTGGGACTCTCCACCGACGCCAGGCTCGTCGACGCGGCGGTCGGCGCCATCCGGGACTGGGGAACCGGCGCGACAGGGTCCCGGCTGGTCACCGGCACCACCGGGCTGCACGTGGATCTGGAGGAGGCGCTGGCGGATCTGTGCGGTCAGGAGGCGGCGCTGGTGTTCTCCTCCGGTTACCTTGCCAACCTGGGCGCGGTCACGACGCTGGCCGGGCCCGGCACCCTGATCGTGCAGGACGCGCATGTGCACGCCTCGTTGATCGACGCCGCGCGCCTGTCCCGCTCCCCGGTGGCCGTGGTGCCGCACAACGACGTGGCCGCGGTCGAAGACGCGCTGCGCGGCCGGGAGCAGACCCGGGCGCTCGTGCTCACCGAGTCGGTGTTCAGCGTGCTGGGCGACGCCGCACCCCTCCCCCGGCTGGCGGAGGTCTGCGGCCGGTACGGTGCCGTGCTGCTGGTCGATGAGGCCCACGGGGTGGGCGTCACCGGTGCCGGAGGGGGCTCGGTGGCGGCCACCGGCCTCGCCGAGGCCGACCATGTCGTGGTGACCGCCACGCTGTCGAAGGCGCTGGCCAGCCAGGGCGGGGTGGTGCTCGGCTCGGCCCGGCTCAAGGAGCATCTGGTGAACCGGGCGCGGTCCTTCATCTTCGACACCGCCCTGGCGCCGGCCGCCGCCGCAGCCGCGTTGACCGCGGTCCGGGTGATCCGAGACGAGCCCAAACGCGTGGAGCGCATCGGCGCGGTGGCGGGCCGGTTGGCGGCCGCCTGCGGCGTCCCGGTCGGACCCGGGGGCGTGTTCTCGGTGCCGATGCCGACCCCGGAAGCGGCGCTCGCGGCGGCCGGACAGTGCGCCGACCACGGACTCCGGGTGGGCTGCTTCCGTCCTCCCTCGGTCCCGGACGGCATCAGCAGGATGCGGCTCACCGCGCGCGCCACGCTCGACGAGGCCGCCATCGACCACGCCTGCGCGGTACTGGCGGACGCGTTGGAGGAGGCGCGATGAATCTCAGCCCCGTGGTGGTCGTCACAGGGACCGACACCGGGGTGGGCAAGACCGTGGTCACCGCCGCCTTGGCGGCCCGCCTGACGCGCACCCGCACCGTCGCGGTGCTCAAACCCGTGCAGACCGGTGCCTCCTCGGCCGAGCCCGCCGACGTCGACGAGGTCAGAAGACTGTCCGGGATCGCCACGGTCCGCGAGGGCGCACGGCTGCTCGCGGCCCTTGCCCCCGTCGCCGCCGCCAGACTCGAGGGCACCAGCCTCCCGCCCATCGAGGAACATGCGGCCACCATCGCGCACCTCGGCCGCGCCCACGACGTCGTCCTCGTCGAGGGCTCGGGAGGCCTGCTGGTCGACCTCGACCAGGACGGCAACGGGCTGTGCGAGCTGGCGTCCGCGACCCCACTACCCGTCTCCTTCGTGGTCGTGACCCGGGCGGGCCTCGGCACCCTGAACCACACCCTGCTCACCATCGAGGCGCTCCGGGCCAGAAGACATCAGGTCCAAGGACTGGTGATCGGCGCCGCTCCCGGCTCACCCGGTCTCGCCGAGCAGACGAACCTCGTGGACCTGCCCGCGGTCACCGGAACACCGCTGCTCGGCCAGATCCCCGAAGGCGCCGCCGCCCTCGACCCGTCGGTCTTCCGCGAATGCGCCGCATCCTGGTTCGACAAGGAGCACACGTGAGCTGCCCCGTGACCTTCGACGCCCACACCGGAATGTGGCGAGTCCGGGACCCCGCCCAGGTACGGGCAGTGCTCCAGGACCCCGACACGTTCCGGCCCGACAACGCACTCACCGCCCACACACCGCTCAGCACCCGCGCGCTGCGCATCCTGGCCCAGGTCGGCTTCACGCTGCCGCCGACCCTGGCGAACAACGCCACCGACAGCCACCGCCCCATCCGAAAGGCCGTGGCCGGCTTCTTCAGCCCCGGATCGGTCCAGGCCGTGGAGCCGCTGACCCGCACCCTCACCGCCAGCAGGATCGCCCACGCGCGGCGCATGCTCGCCGAAGGCGACGACGTCGACCTCGCCGGCGCGGTCGCCGACGTCCCCGCCATCGTCCTGCTCGAACTCCTCGGACTCACCGACGTCGACGTGACCGCGTTGAAACGCTGGAGCATCGACTCGCTGGAGCTGTTCTGGGGCTGGCCCGGCCCCGCCGAACAGAAACAGTTGGCCATCAGCGCGGCGCAGTTCTACCGCTGGCTCCGCGAGCGCACCACCGCGGCACGCAGGTCACCAGTCGGGGACCTGTTCGGACGGCTCCTCCACATCGGCCTGTCCGACGAGCAGATCTGTGGTGTCGCGTACTTCCTGCTGATCGCCGGACACGAGACCACCAGCCAACTGGTTTCCACCGCCTACCTTCGGCTCATCGCCGATCCCGTCGGCTGGGACGCGATAGGCCGTCAACCCAGCCTCGCAGCCCGGGCAGTCGAGGCGGTCCTCGCGGAGCAATCCTCGGTACCGACCTGGCGGCGCATAACAGCAACGAGCACTCAGGTCGGCAACGTCGAGATTCCACCAGGGGCACCGCTACTTCTCCACCTGACCGGCATCAACGGTCCAAGCGACCTGGCCTTCGGGCACGGCCTACACCGCTGCCTCGGCGCCGGACTAGCCCGCATGGAAACACAAGTAGCGGTGCAAGAAGCCGCCACCACACTACCCGGGCTGAGACTCACCGAGCCCGATCCGCCGAAAAACGACCTGCTGTCCTTCAACGCCCCCGTCCGTGTCCTGGTACGCCAGTCCACCCGAAGAGCGGGTGGCGCATCTTCGACATGACTCAGGCATCCCCGGTGTCCCGCCATCCATCGCTCTACCGCCGTTGCGAGCCGCATGCGAGTCTCTCCCTGAACCGCCCCGTTCGCCGTCGGGATCCTGCTACGGCGCCAGGTCGAGAACCACGCCAACCCGCACGGCGCTGTGTTCCCGACCCGCCGCGGAACCTGGCGGCAGATCTCAAACTGGGAACGGATGTGGAACCAGGTGGTCGACGACACCGCCTACGACTGGGTCACCTTCCACACCTTCCGCAGGTCGGTGGCCACCCTCATTGACCGTGAAGTGGGAATCGACGCTGCCCAGGCCCAGTTCGGTCACGAAGACAGCGACATCACCCGCGACTTCTACGTTCACAAGGCCACGGTCGCGCCCGATCTGACCGTCCATCTCGAGAAGTTCCGGCCCTCTACCTGACGGTCGCCCCACGAAGTCCCCCGGACGGGAGCGCTCGATACCCGGCGTGCACTCTGCCCCGCGCAGAGCGTTCTCGAGGTCTTGGCCGCGAGCGTTACTGGCCTGTTTCTGGACAGTTTCGTCATCAGATTCAAATCTCAGAGGACCCCTGCCTGGACGTTTGCCCAGGTCAGAGGCCCTCTTCTGGCTCCCCCGGTTGGACTCGAACCAACAACCCTCCGGTTAACAGCCGAATGCTCTGCCAGTTGAGCTACAGGGGATCGGTGCAGCCCGCACAGGTTAGCAATCCACCCCGATCAAGAAAAATCGAGCCCCACCTCGGCCTGCGCGGCGACCAGGGCCTCGTCGGCGGCCGCCCGGACGGTCGGGTCGGCGGGGTCGATGCCGGCGTCGAACTCATAGATCCAGCGCACCGGCTGGTCGCCCTTGGGGGCGCGGCGGGCGATGACGCGGACGCCCTTGCGGCCGCGGATCGCGACGTGCCGCTGCAGGACGACGCTGGCCGTGACCCGCTCGCGGACCAGCTCGAGGAGGCGGCCGGGCTCGGACATCGTGAAGACGTGCTCGGGGCGCTGTTCGCCCCACGTGCCGACCTCGCGGACGCGGAACGTGGTGGCGTCGGCGTCCCAGTCGGCGGCCTGGACGTCCTCCCACGGGATCCGGAGCGTCTCCTCGAGGGCGAGCGCCGTGCCGAGCCGGCGCACGACGTACAGCGCGTCGCGGGTCCCGCCGAGGTGGGCCTCCTCGGCGACGGCGTCGGCCAGCAGCCTCTCCCCACGCTCGACGCGGACCTTCGGCTGCTCCCGCCGGCCCCACAGCATCGGCGGGGTCATGCGGGCGGGCCCGTCATCCGGTCGCGCAGCCCGCGGCGGTGCGCCTCGAGCGCGGCGAGCTCGCCGAACATCTTGTTGAAGGCCTCGGGCTCCTCGACCGGGTTGGTGCGCTGGAGCTTGGACTTGATGTTCGCGATCCGGCGGGCGGCGGTGAGCTCCTGGAGGCGCAGGATGTGCTGGACGACGTACGCCGCGTCGGGCTCCTTGAGCAGCGGCTCGACGCCGATCGCGCTGATCGCGCTCGACACCGCCGGGTCGGTCGCGGCGTCGCGCAGCCTGCCGCTCCACGCGGGGTCACCCGCGCCCGCGCCGGGGCCGCCGGCGGCCACGACCAGCTCCCAGACCCCGCGGTACGTCGGGTGGGTGAAGTCGTCGGGGCCGAGCTCGGTGGTGAGCCGCCCGATCGTCATCGGGTGCTGGACGACGAGCTTGAGCGTCTCCCGCTCGATGGAGAACCGCGGGTCCCGCAGGTCGGGCACCGCGCTTCGAGGGCGCGCCTGGATGACTTCCCGCTCCTGACCCGGACGTCGCTTCGCGGCGCGCCGGACTTCCGCCAAGACTCGGTCTTCATCATGGTCGTAGCCGACCATCTTCGAGATCTCGCGGGCAAAGCTCACGACCTTGGACTGGTCTCTGACAGAGGCAACAAGACCAGCCGCCTCTCTCACCGCGTCAATGCGTCCATCAGCACGGTCCAAGTCGTAGGAGCTGATGATGTTTCCCAGGACGAACCTATAGAGCGGAACTCGTTTGGCGACCAACTCTCGTACAGCGCCATCGCCCTTCCGGATGCGCAGGTCGCAGGGGTCGAGACCGTCGGGCTCGACTGCGACGTAGGTCTGCGACACGAAGTTCTGGTCGCCGCCAAAGGCTCTCAGGGCTGCCTTCTGCCCAGCGGCGTCACCGTCGAAGGTGAAGATCACCTCGCCGCGGAACTCCTCGTGGTCGTGCATGAACCGGCGCAGCACCCGCGAGTGGTCGTCGCCGAACGCGGTGCCGCAGGTGGCGATCGCCGTCCCGACGCCGGCGAGGTGGCACGCCATCACGTCGGTGTAGCCCTCGACGATCACCGCCCGCGACAACCGCCCGATCTCGCGGCGGGCCAGGTCGATGCCGTAGAGCACCTGGCTCTTCTTGTAGAGCTTGGTCTCGGGGGTGTTGAGGTACTTCGCCTCGATCCGGTCGTCGTCGAAGATGCGCCGCGCGCCGAAGCCGATGGTGTCGCCGCTGGCGTCGCGGATCGGCCAGAGCAGCCGCCCGCGGAAGCGGTCGTACGCCGAGCGCCCGATCGCGACCAGGCCGGCCTCGACCGTCTCCTCCTGGGTGAACCCGCGGCCGCGCAGATGCTTCAGCAGCGCCTCGCCGTCGCGCGGGGCGAAGCCGTTGCCGAAGTGAGCCGCCGAGTCCTGGTCGAAGCCGCGCTCCATGAGGAACTCCCGCGCGACCTGCGCGTCGGGCGTGCCCAACTGCTCGGCGTAGAACTCCTGGGCGACCCGGTTGGCCTCGATCAGCCGGCCGCGCTGCGGGCCCTTGGGCGCCTCGCGCTGGCCGTCGTCCTCCTCGCGCCGCAGCACGACGCCGACCTTCTCGGCCAGCCGCTCCACGGCCTCGCCGAAGGACAGGCCGTCGATCTTCATGAGGAAGGTGATGACGTCGCCGCCTTCTCCGCAGCCGAAGCAGTGGAAGAACCCCCGCGAGGGGTTCACGTTGAACGACGGCGACTTCTCGTCGTGGAACGGGCAGAGGCCCTTCTGCGACCCGCCGCCGGCGTTGCGGAGGGTGACGTACTGCGAGACGACGTCATCGATGCGCGCCTTCTCGCGCACCTCGGCGATGTCCTCCTCGCGGATCCGTCCTGCCACGCCCGGAGTCTATGTGTGGGTCAGTACTCGCCGGACATGACGTTCACAAGTTCCTCGCCGGCCGCGTAGCGGTGCAGCTGGTCGCGGACCAGCCGGTACGCCCGTGGCCACATCGCGCTGCTCGCTCCCCCGACGTGCGGGGAGACGAGGAGGTTCGGGGCGTCCCAGAGCGGGTGGTCCCCCGGGAGCGGCTCGACCTCGGCCACGTCGGTCGCGTAGTGGAGCCTTCCGCCGTGCAGCGCGGCCACGACGGCGGCGGTGTCGACGACGGCGCCGCGGGCCACGTTGACCAGCAGCGCGCCGTCCCTCATCGCGGCCAGGAAGTCCGCGTCGACCAGGCCGCGCGTCTCCTCCGTGAGAGGTACGACGAGCACCACGACGTCCGCGTCGGGCAGGAGCCGCGGGAGGTCGGCGATGGGGTGGACGCCGTCGCGGGCGCGGCGGGCCACCCGCACGACCTCGACCTCGAACGGGAGCAGCCGCCGCTCCACGGCCTCGCCCACCGCGCCGTACCCGACGATCAGCACGCGCTTGTCGGCCAGCGCCGGGTGCCAGCCGGTGGCCCAGCGGTGCCGGTCCTGGTCGCACACGAAGCCGGGCACGCCGCGCAGGCTAGCCAGCGTCAGCGTGAGCGCGAGCTCGGCGGTGGACGTGTCGTGGATGCCGCGGCCGTTGCAGAGCAGCACGCCGTCGGGCACGTGCGCGCGGACGTTGTCGACGCCGGCGGTGAGCGTCTGCACCACCTCGAGCGAGGCCATCCGCGGCAGCACCTCGGAGACCGCCGGCCCGACCTGGTAGGGCGGCACGTAGAAGCGCACGTCGGCGACGCTGTCGGGCACGTGCTGGGTCGGGTCGACGACCTCGTAGCGCAGCCCCGCGGGCGGGTCCCCCAGCTCGGCCGGGTCGAACGGCAGCCACACCAGCCGGTCGGTCATCGCGGGCCTCTCAGCGTCTCGTGCAGCGCGACCGCGCTCTGGTCGGTCAGGGAGGCGACCTGGTCGATCACCACACGGAGCCGGGCCGGGTCGTCGGCGGCGGCGTGCCAGTCGTCGGCGAACTGCCGTTCCAGCGCGTCGGGCCCGCGGTGCGCGAGCAGCGTCACCAGCTCGGCGAGCAGCTGGCGCTGCCGCTCCATCAGCGCGACCCGGTCGTCGGCGCGCATCACGTAGTGGGCGGCGATGCCCTTGAGCACGGCGATCTCGAGGCGGGTCCGCTCCGGCACGTCGAGGTCGGCGGCGTACCGCACGAACGGCCCGTCGCCGGCGGCGAACGTCGCGTGCTGCACCGCCCCGCAGAAACGGCCGATCAGGTCGCTGGTGAGGTTCTTCAGCGCCGCGAGCGACCGGCGGCTGCCGTCGTACGGCGCGGTGGGCCAGCTGCCGACGGTGCGCAGCCCCGCCAGCGTGCGGCCGAGCTCGTCGTCGGTGGCGGCCGGGAGGTACCAGTCGCGCACGGTCTGCCAGACCGCGGGCTCGTCGAGCGCGGTGAGGTCGATGCGGCCGCCGACGACGCCGTCCTCGACGTCGTGCACGGAGTAGGCGACGTCGTCGGCGAGGTCCATCACCTGCGCCTCGACGCACTGGCGCAGCCCGTCCGCACCCCTCCGCATCCAGTCGAAGACCGGCCGGTCGTCGTCGTACACCCCGAACTTCACGACGAACCGCGGGGACCCGTCGGCGTGCACGCCGTGCGGCTCCTCCGCGAGCGCCCGGGGCCACGGGTACTTCGTGCAGGCGTCGAGCGTCGCGCGGGTCAGGTTGAGCCCGGCGCCCTCGGTCTTGGCCTCGAGCCGGGTCAGCAGTCGCAGCGTCTGGGCGTTGCCCTCGAACCCGCCGGCGCTCTCCCCCAGCTCGGCCAGCACGCGCTCGCCGTTGTGGCCGAACGGCGGGTGGCCGAGGTCGTGGGCGAGCGCGGCGGTCTCGGCGATGTCGGGCTGGCTGCCGAGCGCGCGCGAGAGGTCCCGGGCGATCTGGGCGACCTCGAGGCTGTGGGTCAGCCGGTTGCGGACGAAGTCGTCGGTCTGCGGGCCGAGGACCTGGGTCTTCGCGGCCAGCCGGCGGGAGGCGGCGGCGTGGACGAGCCGGGCCCGGTCGCGCTCGAACGGGGTGCGCTCTGGCGCGTCCACCCGCTTGGGCGGCTCGGGGACGAGGCGCTCGCGGGCGGTCTCGTCGTACAGCTCCTGGTCAGTCATCGCAGGAGACTCTAGGCCGTGGGGAACCTCGGCCCTGTCCCGGAGCGTCTGAGAGGCGTGGAGGACCGCGACGACGAGTTCAGCGACTACGTCGCCACCAGGTGGGCCCGGCTGGTGCGCGCGGCGGTGCTGCTGGGCTGCTCGCCCGCCGAGGCGGAGGACGTCGTGCAGGCGGCGCTCACCCGCTGCCTGGCGAGCTGGTCGAAGGTCCGCCGCGCCGACGACCGGGACGCCTACGTGCACCGGGTCCTGTTCAACACCTTCACCTCCTCCCGGCGCCGGCTCTGGTCGCGGGAGCGGCCGGTCGCCGAGGTGCCCGAGCCGGCGTACGAGGACGGCACGTCGGCCTACGACGAGCTGCACGACACCGACGCGGTGCTGCGGTCGCTGCGGCGGCTGACGCCCGAGCACCGGGCCGCGGTGGTCCTCCGCTACTACGCCAACCTGAGCGAGCAGCAGATGTCCGCCGTGCTGCGCGTCGCGCCCGGCACGGTGAAGTCCCGCCTCTCGCGGGCGCTCAAGCTGCTCGCCGACGATCCCCACCTCTCCGAGCTGCGAGGCACGCGATGACCGACCGAGACCTGACCGACCTGCTCGACCGCACGGCCGACCGCATCACGGTGGGCGCGCCGCCGCTGTCGGAGATGAGGATCGGCGCCGACCGGATGCGACGTCGCCGCGGTCGGCTGCGCGCGGCGGGCGTCGCGCTCGGCGTGGTCGCCGTGGCCGGCGGGCTCACGACGATCACCGCCCTCGACCCGGACCCGACACCCGACCGGCCCGCGGCCGGCCCGGCCGGCACCGCGGCCGTGGACCCGCCTCCGCCCGGCCGGCGACTGGTGGGCGTCGGCGACACCGCGATCGCCGTACCGACGGGTTGGGCGACCAACGCACTGCGCTGCGGCACCGCGACCGAGCCGACCGTCGTCGTCGACGTCGCGGTCATCGAGACCTGCGGGATGATCGGTGCTCGCGTGTACGACAGCGTGTGGCTCGCCCAGGGCAGGAAGCGCGAGCTCGCCCCGTACGAGGACATCGAGATCGATGGTGTGCCGGCGCAGCGGAGCGGCACGCGGTGCATCGCCATGAGCGTCGTGGCGCAACGCCTGTGCAGGGCGACGGTCTACCTCCCGTCCGTCGACGCGTCCTACACCGCCACCGCCCGGACGGCGCCGCGGGTCGACCAGATCCTGTCCTGGATCCGGGTGCTGCCCGGCCGGGTCGCCGTGTCCGGCTTCGGCGAGATCAACGTCGAGTGGCAGGACGACGACGCGGGCGAGCGCTACCGCGCCGCCCTCGAGGCAGACGGGCTCCAGGTCGAGGTGCGGACCGAGACCCAGCCCGGCTCCAAGGCCGGCTACGTGCTGGGCGTGAGCCCGGCGCCCGGCACCATGCTGGCGCCCGGCGACCCGGTGGTCGTCACGGTCGTCGCCGAGCCCCGCGGCCCGGCCGACGAGCTGCGGGTGGGCGTCAACTCGATCGGCCCCGACGACCACGCGGAGTACCAGGACCTCGAGGACGAGCAGATCCGCGCCGGCACCGAGATCACCCTCGACCTCGGCGCGACCATCTGGGTGTACGGCCACGGCGCCCGGGCCGGCACCCTGGCCGGCGACGTCTCCGGCACGGCGCTGGCCCTCGACGACTGGACGGAGGGCCCGAACTACGGCCGCTCGTGGGAAGCCGTCGAGCGCGGGGTCAGCACGCTGACGGTCACGATCACCGCCGACGGCGAGCCGGTCACGATCGGAACGGTGCGGGTGACGGTGCGGTAGGGCCCGCCCCGGCGACTTCCGACGTCAGTACGTCGTCACGTGCACGTGGTCGTAGTGGTTGGCCGTGGCCGACCCACGGTCCGACATGCCACGCCAGCCGGCGCCGGCCTGCTCGACCGACCAGATCTGCTGGGAGTAGATCAGGTAGGAGACCCCGAGCTCGGCGTAGTTCTCGCGGATGAACTCCGCGACCTCCCACCCGCGCTCGCCGGACACCATGATGTCGACCGCGATGCCCTGCGCGTGCTCGCCGTCGCCGCGGAAGGTGCCGTAGGTGGTGATCTCCGGGAAGGCCGCGCAGACGGCCTGGTGCACCTTGACGACGTTGGGGCTGACCCCGGACGACACGCTCGTGCCGTTCGTGCAGTCACCGCCGATGCCGGCGACCGGCTTCTCGTCCGAGAGGTAGCCGGCGGTGACCCAGCGGGCCCGGCCGTCGAGGACGATCTCGACCCGGTCCGCGGCCTCGCGGCCGGTCACGAGCACGCGCTCGCCGGAGTCGATCTCACCGACCTTCTCGGCCTGCCGGGTCTCGTCGGACCACAGGTTGAGGACCGTGGTGGTCCAGAGTCGGGTGTCGGCCCTCGCCACGGCGCGGGCGGTGGCGGCCTTCTCGGCGCGCTGCTCGGCGCGCTGCACGAGCTGCTGCTGGAGCGCCGCACCGGCGAGCCGGGGCGTGCTGCGCGAGACGGCCTCGTCGCGGTTGGCGGTGGTGCCGAGGTCGGCGGCGCTCTCCTGGGCGAAGAGGCTCGGGGTCTCGGGCTCCGCGGCCGCTACGCCGAGGGCCACGGCGGAAGCGGTCGCGAGGACGGCAAGCGGTCCGGCCACGAAGGCGGCGCGGGGCATGCGGCGGGCATCGGCGTCCCGCTTGTGGCGATGCTCTGCCACAGCGCTGATCCTTTGCTGTTGCGTACGGGGGTCTGCCCCTGCCGCGGACTCCCGAGAAAGGTCACGAACCGGCAACGACCGCCCGAGTCAACCACACGCGGACCGGGGCCCGGAATCGCGGGCGGCGTTTTCGGCGTGTTCCCGGTCACCCGCCGGTGGTCTCGCCGGCGTCCTCGCGCAGGGAGCAGCCGGCCCCGTCGGCGTCGTCGAGCCAGCCCTCGGGCAGCACGACCTTGGCCCGCGGGGAGCCCTGGCGACCGCGTGGGGCGCCGAGCTCGGAGGCCGGGAACGGCTCGTCCGGGTCGAGGTCGGCCAGCAGGAGGTCGAGCGCGGCGAGGCTGTCGACCAGCCCGAGCGAGCGCCGCATCTCACCGCCGGCGCGGAAGCCCTTGAGGTACCACGAGACGTGCTTGCGGAACTCCTTGCAGCCCCGCTCCTCCCCCATGTGCTGGCACAGCAGCTCGGCGTGCCGCCGCATCATCGCGGCCACCTCGCCGAGCGTCGGCAGGGTCGCGACCTCCTCGCCGGCGAACGCCGCGGCGAGGTCGCGGAAGAGCCACGGGCGTCCCAGGCAGCCACGGCCCACGACCACGCCGGCGGCGCCGGTCTGCTCGACCATGCGGAGCGCGTCGGCGGCCTCCCAGATGTCGCCGTTGCCGAGCACCGGGATGTCGACGTGGTCGACCAGCGCCGCGATCGCGTCCCAGTCGGCCGCGCCGGAGTAGGCCTGCGAGACGGTGCGGCCGTGCAGCGCGATCGCCGCGACGCCGGACTCCTGGGCGATCCGGCCGGCGTCGAGGTAGGTCAGGTGGTCCTCGTCGATGCCCTTGCGGGTCTTCATGGTCACCGGCACGTCGTACGGCGTGGCCGCGGCGACCGCGTGCTCGAGGATCTCCGCGAGCAACCCGCGCTTCCACGGCAGCGCGCCGCCGCCGCCCTTGCGGGTCACCTTGGGCACCGGGCAGCCGAAGTTGAGGTCGATGTGCGCGACGCCGTACTCGGCGCAGAGGATCTCCGCGGCCTTGCCGACGTAGACCGGGTCGGTGCCGTAGAGCTGGACCGAGCGCACGGTCTCCAGCTCGTCGAAGACCAGCATGTCCTTGGTGTGCTGGTCGCCCTCGACCAGCCCGCGGCTGGTGATCATCTCGCACACGTAGAGGCCGGCGCCCTGCTCGGCGCACAGGCGGCGGTACGCCGCGTTGGTGATCCCCGCCATCGGCGCGAGCACCACGGGGGTGTCGACGTGCACGGACCCCAGGGTCAGGCCGGGGGTCAGGCCGGGGATCAGCGAGGTGGGCAGGGACATGCCCACCATTGTCTATTGCCGGTTCTTCTTCTTCGAATCGCCGGACTTCCCGCCCTTGCCCTTCTCCTTGGGCGGCTCGGGCTTCTCGACCTCGCCGGTCCACGTGATCGGGTTGAAGGTCTCCTCCGGCCGGAAGCTCACCGCGACCAGCTCGCCCTTCTCGGGCGCGAGGTAGACCAGGCAGAACCGGCCGGAGTCGCCGGGCTGGAACTTCTTCGGGAACGGCGTGCTCGGGCAGGGCTTGAACGAGCTCGCGAACGGCGTGGACTCGAGGAGGACGTTCTTCTCGTTCACCACGTAGAGCGGGATCGCCCGGCCGCCGAGGTCGGTGTCACCGACGTTCTCGATGACCGCGTCGACGTAGTACGGCGTCGACTTCTTCTGCGCGTCGCTCAGCTGCCAGGCCGACAGGTCGTCGATGGAGGCCTGCTCGAGCTGGCGGACCTGGATGTCGAGCGCGCCGATCTGTCCCTGCCGCGGCTGGTAGGCGACGACGGCGTGGTCGCCGACCGCGAGCTGGCTGCCCTGCTCGGTCAGCTCGACCCCGGCCGGGACCTCGAGGTACTCCGCGGTGTCGCTGGCGGTGGCCGGAGTCGACGGGTCGGCAGCCTCCGGGCTCTCGTCGTCGGACGAGCAGCCCGACAGCACGACCGCGGTGACGGCCAGTGCGGCCAGGAGTGCCCTCGTCATTCGGCCATTCTGCACGCGCAACGCGATCAGCAGCCGACGAAACGCGAGGCGAAGTACGACACGACCTGGTCCAGCGAGATCCGCTCCTGCTGCATGGTGTCGCGCTCGCGGATCGTCACGGCCTGGTCCTCGAGCGTCTCGAAGTCGACGGTCACGCAGTACGGCGTACCGATCTCGTCCTGCCGGCGGTAGCGGCGGCCGATCGCGCCCGAGTCGTCGAAGTCGATGTTCCAGCCCGCGCGGCGCAGGTCCATGCCGAGGTCCTTCGCCTTGGGCGAGAGGTCCGCGTTGCGGCTCAGCGGCAGCACGGCGACCTTGACCGGCGCGAGTCGCGGGTCGAGCTTGAGCACGGTGCGCTTGTCGACGCCGCCCTTGGTGTTCGGCGCCTCGTCCTCGGTGTAGGCGTCCACGAGGAAGGTCATCAGGCTGCGCGAGAGGCCGGCGGCCGGCTCGATGACGTACGGCGTGTAGCGCTCGTTGTTGGCCTGGTCGAAGTACGACAGGTCCTGGCCCGAGTGCTTGGCGTGCGTCGAGAGGTCGAAGTCGGTGCGGTTGGCGATGCCCTCGAGCTCGCCCCACTCCGAGCCCGCGAACTTGAAGCGGTACTCGATGTCGACGGTGCGCTTGGAGTAGTGGCTGAGCTTCTCCTGCGCGTGCTCGTAGTGGCGCAGGTTGTCGGGGTCGATGCCGAGGTCGACGTACCACTTCGTGCGCTCGTCGATCCAGTACTGGTGCCACTCCTCGTCCTCGCCCGGCTTGACGAAGAACTCCATCTCCATCTGCTCGAACTCGCGGGTGCGGAAGATGAAGTTGCCGGGCGTGATCTCGTTGCGGAAGCTCTTGCCGATCTGGGCGATGCCGAACGGCGGCTTCTGCCGGCTCGAGGTCACGACGTTGGCGAAGTTGATGAAGATGCCCTGCGCGGTCTCCGGGCGCAGGTAGTGCAGGCCGGACTCGTCCTCGATCACGCCGAGGTAGGTCTTGAGCAGGCCGGAGAACTGGCGGGGCTCGGTCCAGGCGCCCCGGGTGCCGCAGTTCGGGCACGCGACCTCTTTGAGGTCCACGTCGTCGGGGTTCACACTCTGCCCACTGGACTTGGCCTTCTTCTCCGCGATCTCCTCCTGCAGGTGGTCGGCGCGGAAGCGCTTGTGGCAGGACTGGCACTCGGTCAGCGGGTCGGTGAACGTGTCGACGTGGCCGCTGGCCTCCCACACCTGGCGGGGCAGGATGATCGAGGAGTCGAGGCCGACCATGTCGTCGCGCATCGTGACCATGGACTTCCACCACTGGCGCTTGATGTTCTCCTTGAGCTCCACGCCCAGCGGGCCGTAGTCCCACGCGGAGCGCGTGCCGCCGTAGATCTCGCCGCACGGGTAGACGAAGCCCCGGCGCTTGGCGAGCGAGACGACGTGGTCGACGGTGGACGGCGGCGGCTTGGCCACGGTGGCTCCTATGGTCAGCGTTGGGCTATGTGGAGGATGTCAAGTTGCTCTCAGCCTAACGAGCGCGCGCCCGGATCATTGAGGGTGGTCCCGGGCTCCGCGTCCTCGTAGGCCGAGGGCTCCTCGACGGCCCGCGAGAGCACCGCGACCGCGCGCAGCTTCACGTCGTAGGACGACAGCGCGCGGCGGTAGCTGCCGACGTTCGCCCACCGCGTGGTGAGCACCCACAGCTCGGGGTCGTCGACGTTGCGGCCGATCTCGCCGCCGGCGTACCCGGGGCACGCGGCGAGCGCGTCGCGCGCGGTCGCGAGGTCCGTCCGGAACGTCTCGTCGGACTCGGGCACGCGGAAGCGGTTCACGACCAGCACGCGGCGATCGTAGCGTTTGACAATCGTTCTCAACTCGGCTGAGAATCGTTCTCATGAAGGTCTACGCCGTCGCGGCCCTGGGGGCCGCTCTCTCCCTCAGTCCGCTGCTGGCCGGGTGCTCAGCGCTCAGCGACTCCGCCACCTCCGCCGACGGGGTCGAGGTCGCGACGGCGTTCTACCCCCTCCAGTTCGTGACCCAGCGGGTCGCCGGCTCCCACGCGACGGTGGAGAACCTCACCGCACCCGGCGGCGAGCCGCATGACCTCGAGCTCACCGTGAGGGAGACCGCCGTGGTCTCCACGGCCGACCTGGTCGTCCTCCTGCACGACTTCCAGCCGTCAGTCGACGACGCGGTCGACACGAACGCCGAGGGCGCGACCCTCGACGTGGCCGACGCCGTCGAGCTGCGGCCCGCGGGCGCCGGCGACCACGGCCACGACGAGGCAGCCGAGGAGGAGCACGAGGAGGAGGGCGAGGAGCACGACCACGGCGACACCGACCCTCACTTCTGGCAGGACCCGCTCCTGATGGCCGACCTCGGTGACGCGGTCGCCGACGAGCTCGCCGACCTCGACCCCGACCACGCCGACGACTACCGCGCCAACGCCGACGACCTGCGCGCCGACCTGGAGGAGCTGGACGCGGCGTACGAGGGCGGCCTGGCCGGCTGCGAGCGGCACACGGTCGTGGTCGCGCACGACGCATTCGGCTATCTCGCGCGCTACGGGCTGGAGTTCGAGCCGATCAACGGCCTCTCCCCCGACGCCGAGCCGACCCCGGCCGACCTGGCTCACCTCCAGGAGCTGATCCAGGACGAGGGCATCACCACCGTGTTCTACGAGTCGCTGGTGAGCCCGGACATCGCCGAGCAGCTCGCGTCGGACGCCGGCGTGGAGACCGCGGTGCTCGATCCGGTCGAGGGCCTGACCGACGAGACCGCCGATGAGGACTACCTTTCCCTGATGGAGCAGAACCTGACGGCACTCGAGGAGGCGAACGGCTGTTGAGCACCCCCGCGGTGGAGCTGGCCGACGGCGCGGTCGCGATCGCCGGCCGGCCGATCCTGCGGCACATCGACCTGACCGTGCGGTCGGGTGAGTTCGTCGCGCTGATGGGCGCGAACGGCTCGGGCAAGTCCACGCTGGTCCGGGCGCTCACCGGCCTCTGGCCGCTGACGGCCGGCTCGCTGCGGCTCTTCGGGACGCCGTTCGGGTCGTTCCACGACTGGCAGCGGGTGGGGTTCGTCCCGCAGCGCGGCGGCGCCGCCTCCGGCGTACCCGCCTCGGTCCGGGAGGTCGTCGCGTCGGGCCGGCTCACCCGGCGCAGGCTGCTCCGGCCGCTCGGCCGCACCGACCGGGCCGCGATCACCGACGCGCTCGAGGTGGTCGGGCTCGCGCACCGGGCCAAGGAGAGCGTCTCGTCGCTGTCCGGCGGGCAGCAGCAGCGGGTGCTGATCGCCCGCGCCCTGGCCGGCGAGCCGGAGCTGTTCTTCCTCGACGAGCCGACCGCCGGCGTCGACCTGCCGAACCAGCAGGTGCTCGCCGACACCCTGCGCACGATGTCCGCGCGCGGGGCCACGATCGTGTTGGTCGCCCACGAGCTCGGGCCGATGTCGCCGCTGATCGACCGCGCGGTCGTGATGCGCGACGGCCGGATCGCCTACGACGGGCCGCCGCTGGCCAGCGAGCAGGTGGCGACCGTGCACCTCGACGCGCACGCCCACCACCACCATCACGACGAGGCCCACCACCACGACCACGCGCCGCACATCTCCCTGATCGAGGGCGACCGATGAACGACTACCTCGACCTGCTGTCCATGGACTTCATGCAGCGCGCGCTGCTCGCCGCCGTCTTCACGGGGTTGGCCGCACCGGCTATCGGCACCTATCTCGTCCAGCGCCGGATGGCGCTCATGGGCGACGGCATCGGCCACGTCGCGGTCACCGGCGTCGCGATCGGCCTGCTCACCGGCGCCTCCCCCACGTGGACCGCGGTGATCGTCGCGATCGCCGGCGCGATCGCGATCGAGGTGATCCGGGAGCGGGGCCATGCGAACGGCGACGTCGCACTGGCGCTGCTGTTCTACGGCGGCCTGGCCGGCGGTGTCCTGATCACCGGGCTCGCGAACGAGAGCGGAGCGCGGCTCAACCAGTACCTCTTCGGCTCGATCACCACGATCTCCGCCACCGACGTGATCGTCACCATGACGCTCGCCGCGGTCGTGATCCTCATCTGCGTCGGGCTGGCGCCGCAGCTGTTCGCGGTCGCGCAGGACCAGGAGTTCGCCCGCGTCGCGGGGCTGAACATCCGCGTCTACAACGTGCTCGTGGCCGTCCTCGCGGCGGTCAGCGTCACGGTCGCGATGCGCACCGTCGGCCTGCTGCTGGTCTCCGCGCTGATGGTGGTCCCGGTGGCCACCTCCCAGCAGCTGAGCCGGTCCTTCCGCACCACGCTGGCCTCGGCGATGGTGCTCGGCACGGCCGCGTCCGTGGGCGGCCTGCTGCTCTCGGCGTACCTCTCCGACTACGCGCGGGTCTCCCCCGGCCCGACGATCGTGCTGCTCGCGCTCGCGGGCTTCGTCGGCGCGTGGCCGCTCGGCATCTGGCTGCGACACCGACGGCGGCTGCGCCAGCCGTTCCCCGTCGTACCGGCCGTGGTGCACCAGGAGATCGACGAGCACCCGCACGAGCACGGCGAGGACTGCGGCCACGTCGCGGTGCCCCACGGCGACCACGTCGACTACGTGCACGACGGGCACCGGCACGCGCCCCACGGGAGGCACTATGACGAGCACTGAGCCGACGGGGACGTCCCCGAACATGCGGCCCACGCGCCAGCGGCGGGCGGTCGTCGAGGCGTTGGACTCCTTCGACGACTTCCGCTCCGCGCAGGAGATCCACGACCTGCTCGGGCAGCGTGGCGAGGCCGTGGGCCTGGCCACCGTCTACCGCACCCTCCAGCGGCTGGCCGACGCCGGCGAGGTCGATCTGCTGCGCACCGAGGACGGCGAGGCGATCTACCGCCGCTGCTCCGACACCCATCACCACCACCTGGTCTGCCGCTCCTGCGGCGCCACCGTGGAGGTCGAGGGCCCCGCCGTCGAGCGGTGGACGCGGTCGATCGCCGCCGAGCACGGCTACGACGACGTCAGCCACACGCTGGAGATCTTCGGGACGTGTGGGAGCTGCCGCTCCTAGCCCGTCGAGACGAGCGCGCTAGAGCGGGATCCGCACGCGGAACTCCGTGCCGACGCCGAGCTCGGACTCGACCTCGATCCGGCCACCGTGGCTCTCCACGATCGACTTGGCGATGGAGAGGCCGAGGCCGACACCCTGGATGGAGCGCTCCTCGGCCTGGCGGGTGCGGAAGAACTTCGCGAACAGCTGGTCGCGGTCGGCGGCGGCGATGCCGATGCCCTGATCGGCGACCGCGAGCTCGACCCGGTTGGCGTCGATGCCGAGGGCGACCCGGATGCGGCCGCCGGGGGTGGAGTACTTGATCGCGTTCGAGAGCAGGTTGTCGACGACCTGGGCCATCCGGGCGGCGTCCAGGTTGAGCACCAGCGTGTCGGGAACGTCGAGGTCGAGGGCGAGCCCCGCGCCGTCGGCGGCGGGTCGAGCCGCCTCCGCGCAGTCGCGGACGACCGCGGCCAGGTCGGTCGGCGTACGCACCACGGGCATCGGGCCCTCCTCGACCTGCGCGGTGTGCAGCAGGTCGGCGACCAGCCGTCCGAGGCGCTGGCTGTTGCGCTCGATCACCTCGAGCTGCGAGACCACCTCGGCGGGCAGGTCGTCACGGTCGAGCAGGAGGTGGACGTAGCCGCTGATCGAGGTGAGCGGCGTCCGGAACTCGTGCGAGACGGACGCGACGAACTCGTCCTTGACCCGCAGCGCCCGCATGAAGTCGGTGACGTCCTTGTAGACGAGTGCCGCGCCCGCGAACTCGCCACGGTCGGTCTCGACCCGCCGCGCCGAGACCGACAGCGCGCGCCGGGTCAGCGGATCCGACCCGACCCACATGCGGATGTCGGAGAACTCCTCGCCCCGGCTCGCCCGGTACGACGGCGTCTCGTCGCTCGAGAGCAGGCGCCTGCCCTCGTCGTCGAAGAGCTCGCCCACCTGGCCGGCCCGCTCGGCGCGGCCCTCGGGGAAGGCCAGCAGCAGGAAGTCCTCGTGCCGCCGGTTGATGTCCTGGTAGCGGCCGTTCGCGTCGAGCAGCACCAGGCCGACGTCGACGGTGTCGAAGATCGCCTCGGAACCCCGGCGCTGGTGCTCGATGACGTCCTGGCCGGCCCGGACCCGCTCGATGGCGAACGCGATCGCGAACGCCGCCCACATGACGACGACCAGGATGAGCACCACCCGGGAGAGGTTCACGCCCGTGACGCCGACGTAGAGCAGGCTCGGCAGCGCGAGCAGGAGCGTCGCACCCAGCACCGCGACGACCGCCCCGGACCGGCCGAACTGGCGGCCCAGCCAGAGCGCCGGGACGACCGCGAGGATGCCCGCGCCGCCCCCGGCGGTGTCCATCCGGGACATGCCGAGCGCGGCCAGGTCGAGCACCGGCAGCACGCCCACGGCCCAGACCGGCAGCCGACCCCACGGCAGCGCGGCCGCGAGCGCGCAGGTCACCGCGGTCAGGGCCAGGCCCGCCGCGGGCCAGGACCCGAGCTCCAGCGGCGAGCCGCCGACCGCGCGCAGGGTCAGGTCGAGCACGAACAGGAGCGCGAAGACGCCCTGCAGTGCGGCGGGATCGGGCTCGTCGGTGAACAGCAGCCGGTGGCGCAGACCGAGCAGCGTGCGGTGCAGTCGCTCCATCCCGGCCTCTCGCGTCAGGCTCCGCCGTACCGGCGGTCCCGCCGAGCGTAGAGCTCGATGGCCTTCCAGAGGTGGCGACGGTCCACATCGGGCCAGAGAACATCGGTGAAGACGAGCTCGGAGTACGCCGCCTGCCACAGCATGAAGTTCGATAGTCGCTGCTCCCCCGACGTCCGCCAGACCAGGTCGGCGTCGCTCACCTCGGGCACGTAGAGGTGCTTGGCGAAGGTCCGCTCATCGACCTTCTCGGGGTCCAGCCGGCCGGCCGCGACCTCGCGCGCGATGGAGCGCGCGGTGTCCGCGATCTCGGCGCGGCCGCCGTAGTTGACGCACATCGTGAGCGTGAGGACGTCGTTCCCGCGGGTCAGCTCCTCGGCGACCTGGAGCTCCCTGATCACCGACTTCCAGAGCCGCGGGGTCCGACCGGCCCACCGCACGCGCACGCCGAGCTCGTGCATCTCGTCGCGGCGGCGCCGGATCACGTCGCGGTTGAAGCCCATGAGGAACTTGACCTCCTCCGGCGACCGCGACCAGTTCTCGGTGGAGAACGCGTACGCCGAGATCGCCTTCACGCCGATCTCGATCGCGCCCTCGACGACGTCGAAGAGCGAGTGCTCGCCCTGCTCGTGCCCGCGCGTGCGCGGCAGGCCGCGCTCCTTGGCCCAGCGGCCGTTGCCGTCCATGACGACCGCGACGTGCCGGGGCACGAGGTCCTTCGGGATCGCGGGCGGGCGCTCCCCGGACGGGTGCGGCGTGGGCGGGCGGACGGTCCGTCTCATCAGCGCTCGACGTACGCCAGGGACTTGAGGCCGCGCTCGAGGTGCCAGGCGAGGTACGCCGCCACGAGCGAGCTGGCCTCCTTGAGGTGACGCGGGTGCGCGGCGTGGACGACGTCCCACTCGCCGGCGAGCAGCGCGCCCAGCAGCGTGACCGTCTCCGGAGCAGGGCTGGCCGAGCCCGGGACCCGGCAGGTCGCACAGAGCATCCCACCCATCGACGAGTTGAACCAGCGGTGCGGTCCCGCCCCGGGGTGGGGCACCTCGCCGCAGCGCGCGCAGTGCTCGAACGACGGGGCGTAGCCGGCGACCGACAGCGAGCGCAGCAGGTAGGAGTCGAGCACCTGGCCCGGGCCGTGCTCGCCGGCGACCATCGCGCGGAGCCCGCCGACGAGCAGCAGGAACTGCTGCGGCGAGGGCTGCCGCTCCTCGGCCACCAGACGGTCGGCGGTCTCGAGCATCACGGTGCCCGCGGTGTAGCGGTCGTAGTCGAGGCCGAGCCCCTTGGAGAACGGCGTGAGCGTCTCGGCCTGGGTGATCGTGTCGAGGTTGCGGCCCTCCGCGAGCTGGAGGTCGACGTGGGTGAACGGCTCGAGCCGCGACCCGAAGCGGGACGTCGTGCGGCGTACCCCCTTCGCGACGGCGCGCACCAGCCCGTGCTGCCGGGCCAGCAGCGTGATGATGCGGTCGGCCTCACCCAGCTTGTGGGTGCGCAGCACGATCGCCTCGTCGCGGTAGAGCACTAGTGGTCACCGCCTGGCGTCCGTCGGGGGCGGCCCGTGCTCCGGGCGGGTGCCTCGCAAGGCGACGGAGCGCTGCCATACCGGGCCGTCTGGCGAGCGACGTCAACGCCGCGAGGTGCGTGCCCGGGGTGCGGGACGCACGACGGACGTCGGGTGGTGGCCACGTGCTCATTCTCCCCTGTCAGGCGCCGGTACGCCGTCTGCGACGCGGTGTCTTCCAGCACCCGACGGCGAGGTCGACGGCCGCCCGGTCGAGGCGCTCGGGCGTCAGCCGCCACTCCAGGGCCGACCGCGCCTGCACGAACGTGCCCTGGGCGAGCTCGTCGGCGAGCAGCTGCGCGTCGGCCAGCGGCCGCACCGGGTCGAACGGGTGGCCGACGACCAGCGCCGGGACCGTGATCCGGCGGCGCTCCTTGGCCGACGGGGCCGCGCGGCCGAAGAAGAGCCCGTGCAGCAGCGCGGCCATGGCGTCCGCGCGCTGGTTGCAGACGTCGAGCGCGACGCCGGCCCAGAACGGGACCACCCCACGCGGGACCGGCCGGGTCAGCCGGCGCAGCAGCGCGATCGGCAGCGGGAGGAAGCGTGCGGTGAGCAGCAGCGGGCCGAAGACCAGGATCCCGGCCTCCACGCCGTTCTCGAGGATCGGCGCATCGACGATGAGCCCGCGCACCCGCTCCGGGGCGATCGCGGCCACCTCGAGCGCCACGTTGGCGCCCAGCGAGGTGCCGCCGACCACCGCCTGTGCCGCCCCGAGGTGGTCGAGCAGCGCCACGACCTGCTCGGCGAACTCGGTCACCGAGTAGGCGTGCGGGTCGGCCGGCCGGTCGGAGCGCCCGTGGCCGAGCGGGTCCAGCGTGACGACGTGCATGCCCTCGGCGACGAGTGCGTGGGCGAGCGGCTGCTGCATGCGGCGGGGCATCAGCTCGCCGGGCAGCAGGACCACCCAGGCGTCACCCGCGCCGTACTCGGTGAACTCGAGTCGATCGCGACCAGTGTCCGACGCGACGAAGAACTGCCCGATCCGCTCCGAGACCAACATGGCCCCACCCTAGGGCGTGTCCCGTGTCGAGCTCCCCGATCAGCGCGCCGGCGCGCGGTTGACCGCGCTGATCACGGCCTTCAGCGAGGCCGTGACGATGTTCGCGTCGACGCCGACGCCCCAGTGGACCTGGTCGCGGACCAGGCACTCGACGTACGCCGCCGCGAGGGCGTCGCCGCCCGCGGAGAGCGCGTGCTCGGCGTAGTCCAGGACCCGGACGTCCCAGTCGTGCGGCAGCTCGTTGATCGCGTTGACGAACGCCGCGATCGGGCCGTTGCCCTCGCCGTGCAGCGACTGCATCTCGCCGTCGACGTAGACGTTCACGTCGAGCGCGTCCTTCTCGCCGGCGGCCGAGGAGGTGTGCACCGAGTTGAGCTTCAGCGGCGCCTCCCGGTCGAGGTACTCGGCCCGGAAGACCTGCCAGATCTCGTCCGCGGTGAGCTCGCCACCCTCGGCGTCGGTGCGCTCCTGGATGACGCGGCTGAACTCGATCTGCGCGCGGCGCGGCAGGTCGAGCTTGTGCTCGGCCTTGAGCAGGTACGCGACGCCGCCCTTGCCGGACTGGCTGTTGACCCGGATGACCGCCTCATAGGTCCGGCCGACGTCCTTGGGGTCGATCGGCAGGTACGGCGCCTCCCACGGGAGCTCGCCGACCGGCACGCCCAGCTCGGCGGCCTGCCGGTCCAGATCCTCCAGGCCCTTCTTGATCGCGTCCTGGTGCGAGCCGGAGAACGCGGTGTAGACGAGGTCGCCGGCGTACGGGTGGCGCGGGTGGACGGGCAGGTTGGTGCAGTACTCGACCGTGCGTCGGATCTCGTCGATGTCGGAGAAGTCGATCATCGGGTCGATGCCCTGGCTGAACAGGTTCATGCCGAGCGTCAGCAGGTCGACGTTGCCGGTGCGCTCGCCGTGGCCGAACAGGCAGCCCTCGATCCGGTCGGCACCGGCCATCGTCGCCAGCTCGGTCGCCGCGACCGCGGTGCCCCGGTCGTTGTGCGGGTGCAGGGAGATCACGGTGTTCTCCCGGCGGGTGAGCTGCCGGCCGAACCACTCGATCTGGTCGGCGTACACGTTCGGCGTCGCGACCTCGACGGTCGCGGGCAGGTTGAGGATGATCTCGCGGCCGTCCTCGGGCTGCCACACGTCGGAGACCGCCTCGCACACCTCGACCGAGAACGGCAGCTCGGTGCTGGTGAAGATCTCCGGGCTGTACTCGTAGCCGATCACGGTCATGTCGAGGTGCGCCTCGCCGTGCTTCATCACCAGCTCGGTGCCCCGGACGGCGATGTCCTTGATCTCGTCCTTGCCGGCGCGGAACACCACGCGCCGGAACAGCGGCGCCAGCGCGTTGTAGAGGTGGATGTTGGCCCGCGGTACGCCGACCAGCGACTGCACGCTGCGCTCGATGAGGTCCTCGCGGGCCTGGGTGAGCACCGAGATCGTCACGTCGTCGGGGATGTGGTCGCCCTCGATGAGCTGGCGGACGAAGGAGAAGTCGGTCTCGCTCGCGCTCGGGAAGCCGACCTCGATCTCCTTGTAGCCCATCTTGATGAGCAGCTCGAACATCTTCATCTTGCGGGCCGGGCTCATCGGGTCGATGAGGGCCTGGTTGCCGTCGCGCAGGTCGGTGGACAGCCACCGCGGCGCCTCGGTGATGACCTTCGACGGCCACGTGCGGTCCGGCAGGTCGATGGGCGGGAACGGGCGGTAGCGCTCGAACGGCATGCCGCTCGGCTTCTGGCTCGGGATGGTCATGGGGGATCCTCGTCGGTCTCGCGGTAGGTCTCGGAGAGGGCCGGCGCACGCACTCACTCCGCAGCGAGGGGGACCGGCTCTGGCTCAGACCTCGCTGCGGCAGCGAAGGAGGAGGCTGCGCATCATGACCCGGCCACGATAGCCCACTCTGGCTAGCCTCGGGACATGTCGTCCCGTCTGCTGGTCGTCCACCACTCCCCGACCCCGTCGGTCCGGTCGCTGACCGACGCCGTGGTCGCCGGGGCGAACGACGACGAGATCGAGGGCGTCGAGGTGCTGGTGCGCCCCGCCCTCGAGGCCACCGCGGACGACGTGCTGGCCGCGGACGGCTACCTGCTCGGGACGACCGCGAACTTCGGCTACATGAGCGGTGCGCTCAAGCACTTCTTCGACACGATCTTCCTCGAGGCCGGCGGTGCGCTGACCGACGACGGGTCCGCTTCACCGGCGACCGGGGGCAGGAAGCCGTTCGGGCTGTGGGTGCACGGCCGCTACGACACCACCGGCGCGGTGCGGTCGGTGCTGTCGATCGTGGGCGCCCTGCCCTGGGTCCAGGCGGCCGACGTCCTGGCGGTGCTCGGCGACGTCGGGGAGGACGAGCAGGCGGCGGCGTACGAGCTCGGCGGGACGCTGGCGGCGCTGCTCAGCTCCTAGGTCAGCTCGTAGGTCAGCTCGTAGGTCAGCTCGTCGTGCCCGGCTCGAGCCGGGAGCCCTCGCCGAGCACGGTCCCCGCCGGGATGTGGGAGCCGCGGCCGACGAGCACGATCGCGTCCGGGTCGTCGGGATCGGTGTCCGGCGAGCCCACCTCGGCGTTGCGCCCGATCACGCAGTCCCGGTCGACCACGGCCCAGTCCAGGCGGGCGCCCTCCTCGACGACGGTGTCCTCGCAGACCACGCTGTCGCGCACGAGCGCCCCCTTCTCGACCACGACGCCGGGGCCGAGGACGCTGCGGATGACCGTGCCGCGCACGTTCGCGCCGGGGCTGACCAGGCTGTCGGCGACGCGGGCGCCGTCGCGCACGCGGGCCGCGGGCCGCTGGTGCTGATGGCTGACGATCGGCCAGTCCGGGTGGTCCAGGACGTCGAGGTCGCCGAAGAGCACGTCGTGGTGCGCGGCGAGGTACTTGTGGGGCTGGCCCAGGTCCTTCCAGTAGCCGGCCATCGGGTGCGCCACGACCCGGCCGCGGTCGACCAGCCGGGGCACCAGGTGCTCGCCGTAGTCACCGAGGCCGGTGTCGCCCTCCTCGGCGTCGGCGCCCAGCTCGCGGTGCAGCTCCTCGAGCACCTCGACGAGCACCTCGACGTCGTACACGAAGATCTCGGCGGCCACCGTCTCGGTCGTCGGCTCGTCGGGCTTGTAGGCGAACGCCGTCACCCGGCCGTCGTCGCCGGCCTCGACCGTCGCGTGGTCGGAGGCCTCGGCGATCGGGACCGTCGAGGTGACGACCGTGCACTCCGCCCCGACCTGCCGGTGGGTCTCGACGGCGTCCATCACGTCGAAGCGGTAGACGTGGTCGGCACTGCACACGACGAGCAGCTCGGCGCCGGTCCCCCGGACCTGGTCGCGGATGCGGTAGAGCTCGTCGGCGTTGCCCTTGGCGAAGCCCTCCTGGTCGGTGCCGCCGGTGCCCTCCTCGGGCATGAGCAGGCGGAGGCCGCCGCGGTTGCGGTCGAGGTCCCAGGGGCGGCCGTTCGCGACCTGCTCGCCCAGCGCGGCGCCGTGGTACTGCACCGAGAGCCACACGTCCGACAGCCCGCTGTTGGCGAGGTTGGAGAGCGGGAAGTCGATGAGCCGGAAGACGCCGGCGAACGGCAGCGTCGGCTTCGCCCGCTCGCGGGTGAGCACGTCCATGCGGCCGCCGGCGCCGCCGGCCTGCACGAGAGCGAGGATGCGGGGTGCGGGCATGGGCCCACCGTGCCCCGATGCCGGTCATGGCACACGTGGCAGCGGTACGATCGCGCGGACCCCGACGGAGAGAGGAGCTCACGTGCGCCGGCTGGCCGTGCTCGTCGCCCTGGCTGCGCTCTCCCTCCCCCTCCTCTCCGCGTGCGGCGACGACACCGCCGAGCCCGTCGACGAGCTGCCGCCGGCACTCGGCGCGTGCCGGATGCTGACGCCCGAGGACGTGGCCGAGCCCGCCAACACCACCGAGGCGGTCGACTGCGAGGAGCCGCACACCGCCGAGACGTACGCCGTCGGCGAGCTGCCGGGGTCCTTCGACGACGCCGACTACGACGACGAGGAGCTCGGCGCCTGGGCCTACCGCACCTGCGCCAAGGCGTTCATGGACTTCCTCGGCGCCGACGAGAGCCTCGTGATGCGCACAATCATGAGCTGGGCCTGGTTCCGGCCCACCGAGGACGCCTGGGAGGACGGCGCCCGGTGGTACCGCTGCGACGTGGTCGGCGGCGGCGAGCAGACCACGGAGTACGTCGAGCTCCCGACCACCGCGAAGGGCCTGCTGCTCGGGCGGCCCAAGGACCGCTGGATGGTCTGCGCCGACGGCCCCTCGGTCTCGGGGTCGGTCAAGCTGCCCTGCACCGAGCCGCACCAGTGGCGCGCGGTCACGACGATCTCGCTGGAAAAGTTCGGCGACACCTATCCCGGCGACCGCGTCGTCAAGGTGACCACGCGCGACTTCTGCTCCTCCTCGGTCGGCTACTGGCTGAACTCCCCCGTCGACTACGAGTTCGGCTACACGTGGTTCCACGAGGCCGAGTGGGAGGTCGGCAACCGGCGCTCGGTCTGCTGGGCGAAGACGGACCAGTGAGGCTCCTGGCTCTGGCCCTGGTGCTGCCGCTGCTCGCGGCCTGCACCGGCGACGGCGCGGGCGGCGCGGGCGACGGGCCGGCCGCGGCGCCGTCGTCCTCCACGCCCGCCTCCCCCGCCCCGCCGACGGCGTCGGTGCCGCCGGCTCCGCTCGACCGCGGCTGCTACGCGCTGTCCTACGACGAGGCCGTCGCGCCGACCGCGACCGCCGAGCGGATCTCGTGCGCGAAGCCGCACACCGCGATGACGTTCGCGGTCGGCACGCTCGACGCCCTCGTCGCCGGCCACCTGCTCGCCGTCGACTCCGACCGGGTGCAGGCGCAGGTCGCGAAGGAGTGTCCGGCGCGGTTCGGGTCGTTCGTCGGGGGGTCGGCGGAGGACCAGCGGCTCTCGATGCTGCGGCCGGTGTGGTTCACGCCCTCGGTGGAGGTGTCCGACGCCGGCGCCTCGTGGTTCCGCTGCGACGTGGTCGCCTTGGCGACCGAGGAGGAGCTGGCGCCGCTGACCGGCCGGCTGGCCGGCGTACTGGACAGCGAGACGGGGCGCGACCGCTACGGCATGTGCGGCACCGCCGAGCCCGGGACGCCCGACTTCTCGCGGGTCGTGTGCTCGCGCCAGCACGCGTGGCGGGCGGTCGCCGTCGTGCCGTTCGAGGCCGGTCCCTACCCGGGGGTCGACGAGGTGCGGGAGGCCGGCGAGACGCCGTGCCAGGACGCCGGCGCGGCGGCCGCCGGCGGCGCGCTGGACTACGAGTGGGGCTACGAATGGCCGTCGCGGCAGCAGTGGGCGGCGGGCCAGACCTTCGGCCGCTGCTGGGCGCCGGACTAGCGTCGACGCCATGGCCCAGCGCTGGATCGCGACCTCGCCCTCCGACCTCTCGTTCGAGACGTACGACGTGCCGCCTCCCGCTCCGGACGAGGTGACGATCCGGGTGCACGCCGCCGGCGCGAACCCCGCCGACCACAAGCACCTCGCGCGCGCCACCTCGTTCCCCGTGCCGATCGGCTACGAGGTGGCTGGGTCGGTCGCGGCCGTCGGCGCCTCAGCGCCCTTCGCCGTCGGGGACGAGGTGCTCGCCTTCCGGGTCTCCGGTGGCTGGGCGACCTCGCTCAACGTCCCCGCCGCCGACGTCTTCGCCAAGCCCGCCGCGCTGTCCTTCCCCGAGGCCGCCAACCTGCTGCTCGCCGGCACCACCGCCTCGGAGATGCTGCACGTCGTCGGCGCCTCCGCCGGCGAGACCGTCCTCGTCCACGGCGCCTCCGGCGCCGTCGGGGTCGCGGTCCTCCAGCTCGCCCGCTCGCTCGGCGTACGCGTCCTCGGCACGTGCAGCCCGTCCTCGTTCTCGCGGGTCTCGGCATTCGGCGGGACTCCCGTCGCCTACGGCGACGGCCTCGTCTCCCGGCTCCCCACCTCCGTCGACGCCGCCCTCGACTGCGTGGGCACCGAGGAAGCGGTCTCGATCTCACGGGCCCTCGCCCCGGCCGACCGGATCGTGACCATCGCTGCGCCCGAGTCCTCGGGCCTCCCTCGCATCGCCGGCGCGATGCCCGCCTCGAAGGCCTACCGCGACTCGGTGCGCGCGTCCCTGGTCGCGCTCGCGGCGGCCGGTGAGCTCACGGTCCCGATCGCGCGGACGTACCCGCTGGCCGAGGCACCGGCCGCGGTCGAGCTGCTCACGACCGGCCATCCCGGCGGGAAGCTGGCGCTGCTGCCGTAGCAGCGGTCCACAGCCACGCTTCGCCGCTGAGCCGGCCGTCGTGCTGGCCGCCGAAGACGAAGAGGTCTCGCCCCAGGGCGGTGCTGGAGTCGTCGTACACGTCCTCCCGGCCGGCCGGGGGCGGGATGGTCACATACGACTCCGTCCCGCTGTCCCAGACGAGCAGCTGGGTGCGTGACGCCAGCTGGCCCACGCTGTTCGGGATGTCGTAGGTGGCGTCCTCGGCGTCCAGGACGCCGCCGACGTGGGCGGCGTCGACGCCGCCGCCGTCCAGCTCCGACCACGCCCACGTCGTCGGGTCGAGCAGCCAGCCCGGCTCGTCGATGAAGTGCCCGTTGAGCAGGGGGCCGTCGTCCGTCCCGAAGAGCTGATAGCCGCGGCCGGGGGCGTCCTCGAGCCGTGTCCAGTCGCCCGACGCCAGGTCGAAGCGGGCGGCCGTCGTGTCGGTGGAGCCCGAGGAGGCGGTGAGCACGAGCCGGTCCCCGACGGGCACGACGAAGCGGTCGAAGGAGCGCGGCAGCGGGTCGTCGGGCAGCTCGGTCCACGTCTTGTCCGTGGGTCGTACACCAGGTCGGGCACCTCGCCGTACTCGTCGCTGCCGGCATGCGCGAGCAGCGCATGGTCGAGGGCGACGAGGTGACGGCCCTTCGTGGGTCCGGGCACGGGTCCATGGTCGGTCCAACGGTCCGCGGCCAGGGCGTAGGACAGCAGCCGGGTGCGCGCGCCGCGCTGGGGTCCGCTCGCGCACCCGGTGAGGAGGTACGCCGACCCGCCGGAGCTCCGCGACGGCGTACTCCTGCCGGCGGACCCCGAACGGCGCTGGGCGGATCTCCGTCCACGCGTCGGTCCCGGGGTCGTACACCGCACCGTCGGCGTGCAACGGCTCCTCCGGCGTGGAGCAGTCCTCGTCGGGCGGGCAGAGGAAGTCCCACCCACCCACCACGAGCATCCGCCCGTCCACGCCGATGACCACGGCATGGTCGCGCGGGCTCAGCGGCGGGTCCGGGAGCCGCCGCCACTGCTCGGCGCCTGGGCTGCCCCTGTCCTCTTCGCCGCAGCTCGCAAGGGTCACTGTGGCCAGTGCGGCCGCGAGCAGCACGGCGATCATCCTCACGTCCGTTCCGACGCGGTCGCCGGATGTCGGGTTCCAGGCGGGCTGCGGATCCGCTGGCGTCGCGGATCTCCAGGGAGAGGTGGTCACCGTGGTCTGTGGTGACCGGAACGCGGGTGGCGGTCCGCCGTCGGGCTTCCGGCTCGCTGGGGTCGACCGTGGTGGCCCGGGCCGTAGCACGACATGCGGTGGCCGATCCGTACCCGGAAATCTCTTACCTGCAAATGCCCGATCCCTTGTGGACAAAGGCTTCTGAGCATCATCAGTGTCGGTGGTGCCTGCTTGAGTGGACCTATGGCAGCCACCACCCGCACCCGCGCCGACCGCGCCGAGGAGGTGCTGGTGGCTGCCCGGGATAACCAGCGCGCGATCGCCGACCTGGAGATCGAGCGGCTGCTGCTCGCGGTCGAGTGGGCCGCGATGTTCGAGGGCGAGGAGCCCGACCCCGACGACTGGGCCACCCATCCGGTGGAGATCGCCGGCGACGGCGCCCCCTGGGTCGATGAGTCCGCGGTCGCGGAGTTCGCCCTGGCGTTGGGGATGAAGCACGAGACCGGGATCCGGTACGTCGGCGACGCCATCGAGCTGCGCTACCGGCTGCCGCGGATCTGGAGACGGGTGATGGCCGGGGAGGTGGCGGTGTTCAAGGCCCGCAAGATCGCCCAGGACACCCGCACCCTCTCCATGGACGCCGCTGCCGCCGTGGACCGGCACCTGGCCCTGATCGCGAGGCGGCGCTCGTGGGCCGAGATCGAACGCCAGATCACGCGTGCCCGGGCCGAGTACGACCCCGAGGAGGCCGAACGGCGTCGGATCGCCGCCGCGGAGAAACGATGCATCGAGGTCCACTACCGCGGCATCAGCCCCGACGGCGCCGTCCCCATCACCGGCTACGCCTCCCTCGCCGACGCCCTCGCCTTCGACCAGTTCCTCACCGCCACCGCCGCCACCCTCGACCCCGCGCTCCCCCTCGACGTGCGGCGCTCCGACAGCACGCCGCCACCAGCGTTCCGGTGCCCACAGACTGCGGTGACCACCTATCCCTGGAAATCTGCGACGCCGGCGGACCCCCGGCCGTCGTCACGGACCGGTCAGGTGCGCGGGGCGATCGCGATCTCGGTGTCGACGGGCCAGTCTCAGCACAGGCCGGCCGCAGAAGTGCAGCCTGAGTCCCTCGGCGCTTCGGCGCAGAGTCGGACCTGCTGCGACAGCCGCCTTGGCGGCTCCCCGTTTCGGGCCTGGCGTCGCGGGGCACCCCTCGGGTGATGGTTTGCCGGTCAAGCCTGCGTCCAGCGCGCAGCGATGGTTGACCTCGTCCGGGTCGTGGTCGTCGACGACGTGGTCGAGGTCCGGCGGTTGCTGCGATCCGCACTGCGGTTCGCGGCCAGTGGTCGGTTCGCTGTGGTCGGGGATGCTGCGACGGCGGCGGAGGCGATCGCGGTCTGCGAGCGGTTGGAGCCCCAGATCGTGGTCCTCGACCTGAGCCTTCCGGACCTGGCGGGGCGTCAGTTGGTGGCCCGCATCCGCGAGGTCGTGCCCTACGCCAAGATCCTGGTGTTCACCGGCGCGGATCCGGACGACGAGGAGTGGTTCGCGCGTCGTACGGCGGGTTATGTGTCCAAGGACCAGTTGGCCACGCTGGTGGACACACTGGTGGCGATATCGGAACCCGCGGCGGGCGCATCCTCGTCGCTGTCCCTGCCTCGCGATCCCGCCAGCCTGGCGATCGCGCGCGAGCACGTGCGCGTTCAACTGCATGGGTGGGCGCTGCCCAAGCTCGTAGATCCGGCGGTGATGGTCGTCAGTGAGCTGGCGGGCAACGCCGTCGAGCACGCTCGGTCGGGCTTCGATCTCCGCCTCGAAGTGCGCGACGCGCACGCGTTGCGGGTCGAGGTCGTGGACCGGGGCCCGGGCAGCCCCGAGTTGAGGGCTCCGGATGAGGCCGCTGAACGTGGCCGTGGCCTGTTGCTGGTGTCCCAACTGGCTGCTTCCTGGGGTGTGGTGCCGGTCGAGGGCGACGGGAAGATGGTGTGGGCCGAGCTGGCCTTCGAATGACCATCGGCACCAGTAGGTCAGCGCGGCGTGGGTGAGGTCTCGGACGGAGCCTGGGCTCGGAACGCACGGCTCATCGGCACGGAGAGCCCGTCGTAGCCGGCCAGCCGCACGGCCCGCTGACAGCACGGGGACGCCGCCACCACCGCGAAGACGCCGCCGATGTCGGTCACGTGCCGCCTCTCGGCGTGCAGGACGGCCACGCTGCACGCGTCAACGAAGGTCACCTCCGCGAGGGAGACCTCGACGCCGGAACAGCCATCCCGACGCAGCGCCTCCAGGACCTCACGGAGTCGATCACGCGTGGAGAGGTCGAGGTCTCCGACGACGCGGACACGGCCGACGGTGGGTCACAGGTGAGCAGGATCTCGGTCCGCACGGCAGACCTTCCTCAAGGAGGAATGGCGCCCTGGGCTGAAGCACCTGGTGCCAGCCACGGTACACGCTCGAGGAGAACAGACAGACGTCCACGGCGCAGCCCGCGGTGATCAGCCTCCCCGGCCGGCGAGCTCCGCCGCCATCAGCTCCATCAGCTTGGTGAGGCCCTGGAACGGCCGCACCATCACCGTGAAGTCGACGAGCCGGCCGGACGCGTTCCAGGTGAGCATGTCGACGCCGTGGACGGTCAGGCCGTCGAGGGACGCGGTGAACTCGAGCACGGCGGAGTCGTCGGCGTACCACTCGCGGACGTAGGTGAGGGTGGGGCCGAGGACGGCCATGGCGGCGGTGAGGTACGCCGTCGTGACCGCCTTGCCCTCCTGCGGGGTGTGCACAGCCGGCGAGCGGAACACGCAGTCGTCGGCGATCAGACCGTCGAGGAGCGCTGGGTCCCCGGTCACGGCGATCGCGTGCCAGGCAGCGACGGGCGCGGGCGCGATCATCAGAAGCCCAGCTTGCGCAGCTGCTTGGGGTCGCGCTGCCAGTCCTTGGCGACCTTGACGTGGAGGTCGAGGTAGACGGGTGTGCCCAGCAGGGCCTCGATCTGCTTGCGGGCGGTCGTCCCGATCGTGCGGAGCCGCGAGCCCTTGGGGCCGATGATGATGCCCTTCTGCGAGTCGCGCTCGACGTAGACGTTGGCGTGGATGTCGAGCAGGGGCTTGTCCTCGGGCCGGTCCTCGCGCAGGTTCATCTCCTCGACCACCACCGCGACCGAGTGCGGCAGCTCGTCGCGGAGGCCGTCGAGGGCGGCCTCGCGGATGAGCTCGGCGGCCAGGATCTCCTCGGGAGCATCGGTGAGGTCGCCGTCCGGGTAGAGCTGCGGACCCTCGGGCAGCAGCCCGACCAGCAGGTCCTGGAGCAGCCCGACCTGGTCGCCGGACTTCGCCGAGACCGGCACGATCTCGGCCCAGTCGACGCCGATGTCGGTGCCGAGGGCGGCGATGTCGAGCAGGTGCCTCCCGATCTGCTCCGACGACGCGAGGTCGGTCTTGGTGGCGATCGCGACCTTCGTCGTGCGCTTGATCTTCGCCATCTCGGTGGCGATGAACCGGTCGCCCGGGCCGATCTTCTCGTTGGCCGGGAAGCACACCGCCACCACGTCGACCTCGGCGAGCGTGGTCGTCACCAGGTCGTTGAGACGCTCGCCGAGCAGCGTCCGCGGCCGGTGCAGCCCCGGGGTGTCGACGAGGATCAGCTGCGCGTCCTCGCGGTGCACGATGCCGCGCACGACGGTGCGCGTGGTCTGCGGCTTGTCGGAGGTGATCACGACCTTCTGGCCGACCAGCGCATTGGTCAGCGTCGACTTGCCCGCGTTCGGTCGACCGACGAACGACACGAAGCCGCTGCGGTGCTCGCTCATTCGGTGCCCCTCGCCTCGTCGTACTCGGCCCAGATCTGCTCGTCGCTCTTGCCCGCCGCCTTGCCGGCCCGCCAGATGGGTCCGGGATCGACGGCGCGCGGCTGGCGCTGGGCGACACCGCGCCAGTAGCCCATCACGTCGTACGCCGACGACGGCAGCTTGCGGTCGCGCATCAGGTGCTTGCGGATCGCGCGCATCTGCGCGGACTCGCCGGCCATCCAGAAGTAGCCCTCGCCGGCCGGCCAGCCGATGGTCTCCACCGTCGCGGCCAGCCCGCTCTCCCCCGGCGCGGGGGGCGCCAGCCAGGTCACGTCCGCCGAGGCCGGGAGGTACGCCGCCAGGTCGTCGGGCACCTCGGCCCAGATCCGCGTCGGCACGGTGACGGTCTCGGCGATGCGGGCCATCGCGGGCAGCGCGGTCAGGTCGCCGACGAGCAGCAGCCAACCCGCGTCGGCGGGCATGTCGAAGGACCCCTTGGGCTCGGTGATCGTCACGGTCTGCCCGACCACGTCGAGCTGGGCCCACTCGGTGACCAGCCCGACGTCGTGCACGACCACGTCGAGCACCAGCTCGCTGCCGTCCCACGAGCGCACCGTGTAGTAGCGGCTCTGGAACTGCCCGGGCACGACCAGGCCGACCCACTCGTCCGGCACCCCGGTCGACTCGAACGCCGCCAGCCCCGGACCGCCCAGCACGAGCCGGACAAGGTGCGCCGAGAGCTGCTCGCGACGCAGCACCGTCGCGTCGTACTGCTGGGCCCTCGTGCTCACCACACGAGGTTATCGGCCGCCTCAGAAGGTGTGGCGGAGCGGGTAGCCGCTGGCTCCGGTCTCGTCGGTCCTGGTCGCGAGCACGTGGTGCAGCTGGATCTCGTTGCGCTCGAAGCCGAGCCGCGAGCCGGCCATGTAGAGGCCCCACACGCGGGCGGTGCCCTCGCCGACCTCGGCGACGCAGGCGTCCCAGTTGTCGACGAGGTTCCGGCACCAGCCGGCGAGCGTCTTGGCGTAGTGCACGCGGAAGTTCTCCTCGTGCTGCACCTCGAGCCCGGCGTCCTGCACGTCGCGGATGATCGTGCCGGAGCCGATCAGCTCGCCGTCGGGGAAGACGTACCGGTCGATGAACGCCCCGGTGTTCTGCGGCCGGTTGTGCTGGCGGGTGATGCAGTGGTTGAGCAGCCGGCCCTGCGGGCGCAGGTGGTCGCGGATCCACGAGAAGTACGCCGGGTAGTTCTTCACGCCGATGTGCTCGGTGAGGCCGATCGAGGAGATCGCGTCGAAGCCGGTCTCCTCGACGTGGCGGTAGTCCATGAACCGGACCTCGGCGAGGTGGTCGAGCCCCTCCTCCTTGATCCGCTGCTGGGCCCACGCGGCCTGCTCGCGCGAGAGCGTGACGCCCAGCGCCTTGACGCCGTAGTGGCGCGCCGCGTGCCGGACCATGCCGCCCCAGCCGCAGCCCAGGTCGAGCAGGCGCTGGCCCTCCTGGAGGCCGAGCTTGCGGGCGACGAGGTCGTACTTGGTGTACTGCGCCTCCTCCAGCGTCGCGTCCTCGGTCGGGAAGACCGCGCAGGTGTAGGTCATCGAGGGCCCGAGGACGTACTCGTAGAAGGTGTTCGAGACGTCGTAGTGGTGGTGGATCGACTCGGCGTCGCGGCCCTCGGAGTGCCGCAGTCCCTCAACCAGGCGGCGCCAGCGCGGGATCGTCTCCTGCGGGGGCGGCGGCGGGGGCTTGAGGTGGGAGAAGCCGAGGCTCCGCACGATGGCGAGCGCCTCCGCCGGCGCCGGCCGGCGGAACTTCGTGTGGTTCATCATCAGGCTGAACGCCTCGTACGGGTCGCCCGGATGGACGCCGACGAGGTCCATGTCGCCCGCGACGTACGCACGCGCCAGGCCGAGGTCGCCGGGCGCGGTCATGATGTAGGACAGCCCGCGCTCGTTGCGCAGGTGCAGTCCGAACTCCGCGTCCTCGGGCCCGGCCGAGCTGCCGTCGTACGCCGTGAAGCGCAGGGGCATCCCGTCGCGCAACAGCGTCTCGACAGCCTGGCCGATCGTGTAGCTCCTGCTCACTGTCTCTTCACCGCCTTGTCGTAGAGGCTGGTCAGCCGGTCGTCGGGGTCGTAGCGCCCCTTCACGGCGGCGAGGTTGTCGCCGTCGTAGAGATCGTCGAAGGTGGCGCGGTCGTAGAAGGCCTCGCTGTAGAGCGACTTGTGGCCGCCCAGCTCGTGCACCTTCTGCTCGATCGCGCGGTTGAGCGGCCCCTCGAGGGCGTCCGGCCCCCGGTGGACCGTGCCCCAGAAGCCCACGTTCACGTAGAGACGGTCGGGCTCGAGGGGGTACGTCGGCCAGTCGCGCAGCGCCTGGCACGGGCAGAGCCACACCGGGCGCATGCCCACCACGTCGTCGAACCACTCGAGGAACTCCGGCAGCTGCTCGACCGGCACCTCGATGTCCTGGATGACCCGCTCGCGCAGCGGGCGCCCCTTCCGGCGGTCGATCCGGTCGACGATGCCGTAGCGGCGGTCAAGGGCGACGAGCCTGTGGTAGACGTCCGAGCGCCGCCACCGCTTGGGCCACAGCCGCCGGATCCGGGGGTTCTGCACGCCGAACGCCCCCGAGCACCAGAACCAGTCGGTGTCCCAGCGCCACAGGTAGTCGTACGTCGTCAGCAGGTCGGTCTCTCGCTGCTGGATCGACCGGTAGTAGATGTCCTGGCCGGTGTAGTCGCTCGTCACGCCGCCCTCGTCGGTCCAGCGGGCCAGCGTCAGGTAGTACTCCCCCGGCCCGAACGCGACCCCGTCGAGCGCGTCGACCGCGACCCCGTCGTACGCCCTCGCCTCGGAGATCTCCTGGATCGACTTGGCCAGCAGCCCGGGGTCGTCGAAGCGCAGGTGGCGAAGGGCGACCCGGCCCGGCACCTCGATCAGCGAGATCGTCAGGCGGGTGGCGTAGCCGAGCGACCCGTAGGAGTTGGGGAACGTGTCGAACAGGTCGTCGCCGGGACGGCAGGTGACGACCTCGCCGGCGCCGGTGAACACGTCCATCTCGAGCACGGACTCGTGCGGGAAGCCGAGCCGGAAGCTGGTCGACTCGATGCCGAGCCCGGTGACGGCGCCGCCGAGCGTGATCGTGCGCAGCTGCGGCACGACGTGCGGGATGAGGCCGAAGGGCAGCGTCGCGTCGACGAGGTCCTCGTAGGTGCACATCCCCTGCACGTCGGCGGTCCGGGCGTCCCGGTCGACCGCGATCACGCCGTTCAGGCCGGAGACGTCCAGGCCCGGGGCCGAGGTCGCCGCCCGGGGGCGGAACAGGTTCGAGGTCTTCTTCGCCAGGCGTACGGGTGCGCCGGCCGGGACCGCGGAGTACGACGCCCGCAGCCGCTCGACGGCATCCTCGTGTGCCTCCCAGCCACGCAGACTCACGGGCAGCAACCTACTCTGCCCGGAGGATCAGGTGGACAGAGTCTCGGTGATTGCACCCTTGACGTCCCCGCGGTGCACGACGACGCCGGCGCCGCCGAGGTCGCGGAGCGCGTCGAGGTCGCCGGGCGCGACGGCGTCGGCGCCGGTCAGGACGACCGCCGCCTCGAGCCCCCGCGAGCCGGAGGCGACGGCCATCGCCACGCACACGCCGGCAGCGGAGACGCGGAGCGACGGCAGGTCGACGGTGGCGGCGGCGTAGGTGCGGCCATCGGAGTCGCGGACGGCGGCGCCCCCGGCCGCGCCGGTGCGGGCGCGGGTGGCGCGGGCGAGCGTCACCAGCTTCTTGTCCTCGGCCGACAGCTCGGCGGAGAGGTCACTCATCGTCGTCCTCGGTCTCGTCGTCGGGCACGGGCACGCGGGCGATCCGCACGGTCCCGATCTTGTTGCGGCGGCCCTGCGCGGCCTCGGCCTCGAAGCGCAGCCCGTGCGCCTCCACGACCGACCCGGCGATCGGGACCAGGCCGAGGTGCTTGGCCATCAGGCCGCCGACGCTGTCGACGTCCTCCTCCTCGATGTCCTCGCCGAAGAGCTCGTCGAGGTCGTCGATCGGGTAGCGCGACGACACCCGCACCGCGCCGTCCTCGAGCTGCTCGACCTCGACGGTCTCCTCGTCGTACTCGTCGGTGATCTCGCCGACGATCTCCTCGAGCACGTCCTCGATCGTGACCAGGCCGGCGGTGCCGCCGTACTCGTCCACCACGACGGCGATGTGCTGGCGCTTGGCCTGCATCTCCGCGAGCAGCGCGTCGACGGGCTTGGACTCCGGCACGAAGTACGCCGGGCGGCAGATCTCCTCGATCCGCTGGGTGAACTCGACGTCGGGTGCCTCGAAGTCGCGGCGCACGATGTCCTTGAGGTAGGCGATCCCGACGACGTGGTCGAGGTTCTCGCCGATCACCGGCACGCGGGAGTAGCCGCTGCGCAGGAACAGCGAGAGCGCCTGGCGCAGGTTCTTGTAGTGCTCGATGTAGACGACCTCGGTGCGCGGCACCATCACCTCGCGGGTGGTGGTGTCGCCGAGCTCGAGGACGTCGTGGATCATCTTGCGCTCCCCGGACTCGATCACCGACGACGCCTCGGCGAAGTCCACGAGCTCGCGCAGCTCGGTCTCGGTGTTGAACGGGCCCTCGCGGAAGCCCCTGCCGGGGGTCAGCGCGTTGCCGACGAGGATCAGCAGCTTCGGCAGCGGGCCCAGGACCGCGGTGATCATCGCGAGCGGGGCGGCGGAGATCAGGGCGACCTTCTCGGCGTGCTGGCGGCCGAGGGTCCGCGGGGCGACGCCGATCGCGACGAACGAGACGACCAGCATCACGCCGATCACAGTGAGCACCGTCGGCCACCAGGACTCCGCGTACGCCTGGTAGACCTCGAGCGCGACGAGCACGATCGCGGCGATCTCACAGAGCAGCCGCAGGAACAGCGCGGTGTTGAGGTAGCGCGGCACGTCGTCGAGCAGCGCCAGCAGGCGACCGGCCCCGGCCCGGCCCTCGTCCTCGAGCTCCTCCGCGCGGGCGCGGGAGAACGTCGCGAGGGCGGCGTCGGCGGCGGAGAAGAGGCCGGCGAGGAGGACGAGGACGGCTGCCGCGGCCAGCAGCCAGACGCTCACTGCGGCTGTCCCGGGGACCGCCAGGCGGCGAGCAGCTCGTCCTGGAGACCGAACATCACCCGGTGCTCCTCGGGCTCGGCGTGGTCGTAGCCGAGCAGGTGCAGGATGCCGTGGACGGTGAGCAGCTCGATCTCGGCGTCGGCTCCGTGCCCGGCGGTCTCGCCCTGCCGGGCGGCCACGTCGGGGCAGAGCACGAGGTCGCCGAGCACGCCCTCCTCGGGCTCCTCGTTGACCAGGCCCGGGCGGAGCTCGTCCATCGGGAAGGCCAGCACGTCGGTCGGTCCCTCCTTCTCCATCCAGTGCTCGTTGAGCTCGGCGATGGTCGCCTCGTCGACGGCCTTGATGCACAGCTCGGCCATCGGGTGCACGCGCATCCGGTCCATGACGAAGCGGCTCAGCTGCGCGAGCCGCTTCTCGTCGAGCTGGCGGCCGGACTCGTTGAGGATCTCGATGCTCACTTCTGCGGTGCCGCCTTCAGGCCGCCGCGGGCGTCGAAGTCGTCGTACGCCGCCACGATCTTGCCGACCAGGCGGTGCCGGACGACGTCGTGGCTGGTGAGGCGGTTGAACGACAGGTCCTCGACGCCGTCGAGGATGTCCTCGACGACCCGGAGCCCGGACTTGGTGCCGCCGGGCAGGTCGACCTGGGTCACGTCGCCGGTGACGACGATCTTCGAGCCGAAGCCCAGGCGGGTCAGGAACATCTTCATCTGCTCGGGCGTGGTGTTCTGCGCCTCGTCGAGGATGATGAAGGAGTCGTTGAGCGTCCGGCCGCGCATGTAGGCCAGCGGGGCGACCTCGATGGTGCCCGCGGCCAGCAGCTTCGGGATCGTCTCGGGGTCGATCATGTCGTGCAGCGCGTCGTAGAGCGGGCGCAGGTAGGGGTCGATCTTCTCGCTGAGCGTGCCGGGCAGGAAGCCGAGCCGCTCCCCCGCCTCGACCGCCGGCCGGGTCAGGATGATCCGGTTGACGTTCTTGGACTGGAGGGCCTGCACGGCCTTGGCCATCGCGAGGTAGGTCTTGCCCGTGCCGGCCGGCCCGATGCCGAAGGTGATCGTGTGCTTGTCGATCGAGTCGACGTACCGCTTCTGGTTGAGCGTCTTCGGGCGGATCGACCGGCCACGGTTGCTCAGGATGTTGAGGCTGAGCACGTCGGCGGGGCGCTCGGTCGTCTCGGCCCGAAGCATGGTGTGGACCCGCTCGACGGTCTCGGACGTGATGCCCTGACCGGTGCGGATGATCGCGACCAGCTCGTCCAGGAGACGCTCGGCCAGCGCGACCTCGCCGGGCTCGCCGCGCAGGCTGATCCGGTTGCCGCGCACGTGGATCTCGGCGTTGAAGGCGCCCTCGATGATCCCGAGGTACTCGTCGCCCGGGCCGAGCAGGCTGACCATGTTGATGCTGTTCGGGACGACCACGGTGTGGCGCGTGGCGTTCGCGGGGGTCCCTTGGTGGTTGCTGTCAGTCATGGAGGCCCGTGCGGGCGGCCTTTCGGTAGGGGTTCGGCGCCCCTCCATGTTACGGGAGCGCCACGGGCGGTCCCAGCGAGTAACGTGGCAGGCATGCAGAGGGAGCCGGGTGGGGACCCGGACCGGGATCTGGACTGGGACCACGACGACGACACGCCGCCGATGTGGTTCGCCGGCCAGCACCTCCCCGAGGACGCCCGCCGGATGGGCCTCTCCCACCACGTGCCCGACGGCGCGATCCTCGACTTCGCCGGCCGGCTCGACCCCGACAAGCCGTGGCACCGGCTCACCGCGTGGGCGATGCTGCTGGTCTTCGGGCTGCCGGTGGTGCTGGTCGCGATGCGGGTCGCCCAGCTGTTCTGAGCGCTACCGCTCGTCGTCGAAGGCGACCGTGAGCGTACCCAGGCACATCTCGTCGGTGCTGCCCTCGGCCCACAGGACGTAGCGGTCCGGCTGGCCCTCGAACGCCGGCAGCACGTCGCGCAGCCACTGCACGTGCTTGCAGGTGACCCGGACGGTGTCGCCGGGGTCGAGGTGGAGCGGCTCCTTCAGCGGCTTGGAGCCCTGGTCGTCGAAGTCCCAGACCGGGATGTCGAGGACCCGCCTCTCCTCCGGCGTACCGGGGTTGACGTCGATCCTGATCTGCCGCCCCAGCAGATGCATGTGGCCGGCGACGCCGAGGATCGTCATGCCCCGGTTCACGACCCGGTTGCAGACGGCGGTGGACGTCGGCTCGATCGGGGTGTCGCACAGCAGGTGCAGCAGGTTGTGGGTGTTCTGCCCGGCACCGAAGCGGGCGCGCACGTCGGCCTCGGCCGCCGCGCGGGTGCACAGCGGGCCGTCGTCGTGGTCGGGGCGGCAGGGCATCTCGACCGGCGCCGGGAGCTGGTAGGTGTGCAGCGGGGTCAGGTCCTCGCTGCCCCTCATCCAGCGCAGCTGGGCGCTGGAGACGTCCGGGGACGCACCCTTCAGCAGGTTGTAGTGGACCTGCATCACGATCCGGGAGCCGGCGTCGAGCCGGACGCCGTAGCCGTCGGTCGTCATCGTCTCGTCGCCACCGGGCGCCCACGCGGCGAGCCACGGGGCGTCGTCGACCTCGGCGAAGTCGCTCCTCAGCCCGGTGCCGCCGAAGCAGGTCCAGCCCTGCCCGGGCGTGTCCGCGTCGGTCTGCTCGGCCTCCGCGATCTGGTCGGGGTCGAGCCGGAACAGGATGACGTGGTGCACGACCGACAGGTTGCCGGGCAGCACGTTGCTGCCGGTCAGCCAGACGTCCTCGTCGAGGCCGGGGTCGAGCAGGAAGCAGCGGTAGTCGTCGGTGCCGGTCCCGTTCGGCGCCGCGGGCGTATAGGGCTCGGGCATGCCGAGCGTCATCCGCCTCTCGCCGTCGCGCAGCGGCCGCAGCTTGCCCTGCGGCACGTCCGCGAGCTGGTCGGCCACCACCTCGGGCGGCGCGGCCGGCGACAGCAGGTCGGTGGGGGCGCCGGTGCGCCGGTCCTGACCCTCCTGCACGCAGGCCGTGAGGACGAGGAGGAGCACCGCGACCAGTCCGGGAGCGAGCCGGCGGCTCATCCCGGTCTCCCTCATCCGGGCGGCCAGGTGAAGGAACGCCCGGCCAGCAGGTGCAGGTGGGTGTGGAAGACCGTCTGCCCGGCGTCGGCGCCGGTGTTGAACACGAGCCGGTAGTCGTCGTACCCCTCGGCGGTCGCGACCGCGGCGGCGGTGCTCACGAGCTCGGCGGAGGCAGCCGGGTCGCCGGCGGCGAGCTCGGCGGCGTTCGCGAAGTGCCGCGTCGGGACCACGAGGACGTGGAGGGGCGCTTGGGGATTCAGGTCGCGGAACGCGACGGTCCGCTCGGTCGTGTGCACGATCTCGCCGGGGATCTCCCCCGCGACGAGCTTGCAGAAGATGCAGTCCTCCACGCCCCCAGTAAACCCGATGGCCCCGCCGCGCGTGGAAGTAGCGTGACCGTGATGACCGAACGAGCTGCCTGGACGGCGGACGAGGCGCTGGAGCAGCTGTACGCCGCTCACTGGCGCCAGCTCGTCCGGCTCTCCGTGCTGCTCGTGCGCGACCAGGGCACGGCCGAGGAGGTCGTCCAGGACGCGTTCGTCGCCGTCCACGGTCGATGGTCGCGGCTGCGCGACCCGGACAAGGCGCTCGCCTACCTGCGTCAGGCGGTCGTGAACCGCTCCCGCTCGGCGCTCCGGCACCGCGCGGTCGTGGCGCGGCACGCCGCGACCGTCCGACCGCTGGACGCAGCCGATCCGACCCCCGACTCCGACCGCCGCGCCGCCGTCCTGCAGGCGATGCGTGCCCTCCCCGACCGGCAGCGCGAGGTGCTCGCGCTGCGCTACTACCTCGACCTGTCCGAGGCCGACATCGCCGACACGCTCGGAATCAGCCGCGGCGCCGTGAAGAGCCACGCCTCGCGGGGCGCGGCCGCCCTCCGTGAGCTCCTCCAGGAGGACCAGTGAACACTCCCTTCCCCGACCTGGGCGATCTCCTCCACGACGCGGTCGACGAGCTCGAGCCCAACGACCGGCTCGCCGCGATCCGCGAGCAGGTGGCGTCGGCGCCCGCGCACGCCGCCCGCCCCTGGTGGTACGCCGCCGGCGGCGTCGTTCTCGCGACGGCCGCGGCCGTGACCGCGTTCGCGGTGATCGGCGACGGCGACGACGGCGCTGACCACGACCACGTGGCCACCTCGCCCGGGACGTTCCTGGTGCCGGCCTACTTCCTCGGCGACAGCCCGCGCGGCGAGCGGCTGTTCCGCGAGTTCGACGAGGCCCCCGGAGACGACGCGCTCCAGGCGGCGCTGGACCGCATCGAGCGGCCCGCCACCGACCCGGACTACCGGACGCCGTGGACCACCTCGTCGTTCGGCGACGTGATGCTCATGGACGGCGTCATCCACGTCGAGGTCGGCGACCCGGAGAACGCCGTGCTCGACGACGAGCTGGCCGTCCAGCAGGTCGTGTACACCCTCCAGGGCGCGGCCCAGGAGCGGCTGCCGGTGCGGATCGGCGACACGACGTACGAGGCGCAGCCGCAGAACGATGTGCTCAACCTGGTGAGCATCAGCGATCCGGCGGAGGGTGCCGCCTACGAGGACGGCGTCTTCACGGCTCGTGGGCGCGCCAACGTGCACGAGGGCACCGTGGGGTGGGAGGTGCGCGACGCGTCCGGGCAGACGGTGCGCGAGGGGTTCACGACCGCCCTCGGGACCGGCGACCGGCTCTACCTGTGGGAGGCGGAGGTCGACGTCTCCGGCCTCGCGTCGGGGTCCTACGAGTTCGTCGCGTCCTCCACCGACCCGTCCGGGGGCGCCGAGCAGGCGCTCCTCGACTACGACACGCGCACGATCATCGTCAGATAGCACCGACTCGCCGGAAGGATGAACCCATGCACACCCGGACCCGAATCGCCGTCCTGCTCGCGACGGCCGCGCTCGCGCTGGCCGGCTGCGGGGACGACCCCTCCGCCGACGACCAGCAGCCCGCCAGCAACAGCAACCGCCACCAGAACGGCACGGGCGGCACGGGCGGCGACGAGCCGTCCGACGACGACGCGCCGATGGCCGACCAGGTCACCGTGCCCGTGTACTTCACCGGCGAGACGCCGCAGGGCACGAAGCTCTACCGCGAGTTCCGCCGCGTCGACGCCGCGGACCCGCTCGGCGCCGCGCTGACCCTGGCCGCGTCCGGCGACGCGCTCGACCCGGACTACGGCACGGCCCTGCCCGCCGGCACGTTCACCACGTCGGGCAGCGCCGAGATCCCGCTGCCCGACGACTCGTGGACCGGCATCCCGGGCGGCATGTCCGAGAGCGCCTCGATCCAGGCGATCCAGCAGCTCGTCTACACCGCGCAGGGCGTGCTCCAGTCCCGCGACCCGATCACGTTCACCGACTCCTCGGGCGCGGCCACCCAGATCTTCAACATCGCCTCGGAGGACGGCTTCACGGCCGCCGACCCGATCAGAACGCTCGCGCTCGTCAACGTCACCGCACCCGAGCAGGGCGCCACCGTGGGCGACACGTTCACGGCCAGCGGGGTGTCGAGCTCCTTCGAGGCCACCACGCCCTGGCAGCTCCGGGACTCCTCCGGCGCCGTCGTGCTCGACGGGTTCTCGACCGCCGAGGGCTGGATGGACAAGCTCTACCCGTGGCAGACCGAGGTCGACGTCTCCTCGCTCGAGCCCGGTGAGTACACCTTCGTCGCATCGACCGACGACCCGTCCGACGGCGAGGGCGCCGGTCCCACGGAGGACTCCAAGACCATCGTCGTCGGCTGAGCGAGCGCGTCGGCGCGCCGCTGCCGACCTAGGTCCAGCGGGGCGTGCGCGCCAGCAGCGCCGACACGGCCGCGAGCCCGGCGGTCGAGGTGCGCAGCACCTCGGTGCCGAGTCGCACCGACACCGCACCGGCGGCGACGAACGCGGCCACCTCGTCGTCGGTGAGGCCGCCCTCGGGCCCGACCACGACGACGATCCGGCCGGCCGGTGGCACCTCGACGGCGGCCAGCGAGCCGGTCGCCTCCTCGTGCAGGACCACGGCCAGGTCGGCACCCGCGACCAGCGCCTCCACCTCGGCGGTGGAGACCATCTCGTCGACCTCGGGGAACCACGACCGGCGGGCCTGCTTGGCGGCCTCACGGGCCGTGGACCGCCAACGGGCCAGGGACTTCGCGGCCCGCTCGCCCTTCCAGACCGCGACGCTGCGCGCCGCGGCCCACGGCACGATCCGGGCGGCACCGACCTCGGTCAGCACCTCGACGGCCAGCTCGCCGCGGTCGCCCTTCGGGATCGCCTGGACCACGACGACCTCCGGCGTCGGAGCCGCGGTCGTGACGACCTCCTCGGCGACCACCGCGAAGACCCGCTTGCCGGTCGAGGAGACCACGCCGCGCACCGACACGCCGGCGCCGTCGGTCAGCACGACCTGCTCGCCCACGCGCAGCCGGCGTACCGCCACCGCGTGGTGGGCCTCGTCGCCCTCGACCGTGACCTCGTCACCGGTCGCGACCCCGTCGAGGGCCGGCACGAGGTGGACGGGCAGGGACATCAGTGCGGGTTGAACGCGTCGCGGAGCCGGCCGAACACGGACTTCGAGCCGGGGCGGACCTGCCCCGAGGGCGCCTCCTCGCCGCGGATCGTGGCGAGCTCGCGCAGCAGCTCCTCCTGGCGCGCGTCGAGCCGCGTCGGCGTCTCGACCACGACCGTGACGACCAGGTCGCCGCGACCGCCACGCAGGCCGGGGACGCCGCGCCCCTTGAGCACCTGCTCCGAGCCCGACTGCGTGCCGGGGCGCACCTCGAGCTCGAAGCTGCCCTCCGGCGCCGTCTCGCTCGGCTCGTCGTCGACGACGTCGGCCTCGAGGGTCGGCAGGGTCAGCGTGGTGCCCAGCGCGGCCGCGGCCATCGGCAGCGTGACCGTGCAGTGCAGGTCGTTGCCGTGGCGGGTGAAGGTCGGGTGCGGGGCGACGTGCATCTCGACGTACAGGTCACCGGCCGGCCCGCCGCCGGGACCGACCTCGCCCTCGCCGGTCAGCTGGACGCGGGTGCCGTTGTCGACGCCGGCGGGGATCTTCACGGTCAGCGTGCGGCGCGAGCGGACCCGGCCGTCGCCCGAGCACTCGCGGCAGGGCTCCGGGATGATCGTGCCGAAGCCGCGGCAGGCCGCGCACGGGCGCAGCGTGCGGATCTCGCCGAGGAACGAGCGCTGGACGTGGGCCACCTCGCCCGCGCCGCGGCAGGTCTCGCACGGCACCGGATGCGTGCCCGGCGCGGCGCCCTCGCCGTGGCAGGTGCTGCACAGCACGGCGGTGTCCACCTTGAGCTCGCGGGTCACGCCGAACGCCGCCTCGGCCAGCGTGACCTCGAGTCGGATCAGCGCGTCCTGGCCGCGGCGCTCGCGCGGTCGCGGGCCCCGCCCGCCGCCGCCGGCCGCACCGCCGCCGAAGAAGGCGTCCATGATGTCGGTGAACGAGAAGCCGGCGCCCTGGCCGAAGCCGGCACCGCCCATGCCGCCGAACGGGTCACCGCCGCGGTCGTACGCCGCCCGCTTGTTCGGGTCGGAGAGCACCTCGTAGGCCAGCGAGACCTCCTTGAACCTCTCCTGGGCCTCGGGGTCGGGGTTGACGTCCGGGTGATACTGCCGCGCGAGCCGCCGGTAGGCCTTCTTGATCGCGTCGCCGTCCGCGTCGCGGTCGACACCGAGCAGCTCGTACAGGTCCTGGCTCAACTGGGTTTCCTTGGTTGTTCGGGGATCGATCGTGGTGTGCGGGAAGGGGGCTCAGGCCTCGTCGAGGATCCGCGAGACGTAGCGCGCCACCGCGCGCACCGCGGCCATCGAGCCCGGGTAGTCCATGCGGGTCGGCCCGACGATGCCGAGCCGGGCGAACGCCTCGTCGCCGGGGCCGTAGCCCGCGGCCACGACGCTGGTCGCGGCGAGCTCCTGGTAGGGGCCCTCGTGGCCGATCCGCACCGTCAGCACCTCGCCGGCGTGCGCCTCGCCGAGCAGCTTGAGCAGCACGACGTGCTCCTCCAGCGCCTCGAGCAGGGGGCGTACGGCGGAGTCGAAGTGGTCGCCGTACCGGGCGAGGTTCGCCGCCCCTCCGACGGCGATCCGCTCGTCGGAGCGGTGGTCGGACATCGCCTCGGTGAGGGCGTCGACGACGGCGGCGAGCACCGCGTCGGACCCCTCGGCCTCGGCCGGGAGCAGGTCGCGCAGCCGGGTGACCGCCTCGGCGATCACCTCGCCGACGACGGCTCGCAGGACGCGCGTGCGGAGCTCGCCGAGCGCCTCCTCGTCCAGCGCGACGGGGAGCTCGACCAGGCGCTGCTCGACCCGGCCGGTGCTGAGGATCAGCACCACGAGCAGCCGGCTCGGCGCGAGCGCGACCAGCTCGACGTGGCGCACCGTCGAGCGCGACAGCGTCGGGTACTGCACGACCGCGACCTGGCGGGTCAGCTGCGAGAGCAGCCGCACCGAGCGGTTCACGACGTCGTCGAGGTCGACGGCCCCGTCGAGGATCGTGGCGATCGCGCGCTTCTCGGCCGCGCTCATCGGCTTGACGGTCGTGAGGCGGTCGACGAAGAGCCGGTAGCCCTTGTCGGTCGGCACCCGGCCGGCGCTGGTGTGGGGCTGGGTGATGTAGCCCTCGTCCTCGAGCGCCGCCATGTCGTTGCGGACCGTGGCCGGGGAGACCCCCAGGCCGTGCCGCTCGACGAGGGCCTTGGAGCCGACGGGCTCCTCGGTGGTCACGTAGTCCTCGACGATCGCGCGGAGGACGGCGAGCCGGCGCTCCTCCTGCATGCCCGTCCTCCTCTGCGTCTCACCCGGATGTTGGCACTCGAATGTCGGGAGTGCCAAGGGTACTAGCCCCACGCGGCGACCACCTCCCGGCACGACCGTTGACGCCGAGACGAATCCGGATAAGGTTAGGCTTGCCTAACTAGTCACAGGAGGTCCCATGCTCGCCGCCGTCGCCCGGAGCATCCTGGCCTGCCCCTCCGAGGTCAGCCTCGTCATCGACGGCGAGCAGCTCGTCGAGGACGACACCGGTCTCACCGACCGCCGCGGTACGCCGACGTTCCTGTGCCGTCCGGGCTCCCCCGTCGCGCGCGCCGCCGAGGCGCGCCGCAGCGCGCTCCTCACCCTGACCAGCGGACTCGGCCCCCGTGGCGGGGCTGAGCGCGCCGACATGCTCACGCTCGCCGGCCGGCTCGAACGGGTGGCCGTCGAGGACTGCGACTGCTGCCAGGACGTACGCCACGTGGTCTCGCTCGACCTGAACTTCGTGCTGCTCGAGCGGGCGTCGCGCCAGCACCGGGTGCCGCTGCTGGAGTTCCGCAGCCTCGAGCACGACCTCAACCGCGGTCACCTCCAGCGCTCCACGGAGCACGCCAACGACTGCCACCAGGAGGAGCTGCGCCAGGCCGTCTCCACCGGCACGCGGACCCGGCCGGCCGAGCTGCTCGGGGTTCGGCTGGTCGACCTCACTCCGGCGAGCGTCGAGGTGCAGTGGGTGGACGTCCAGGGCGCCCACTGGCACGTGATCGAGTTCCCGCGGGTCGCCGGCAGCCTCGAGGAGCTCGGCGACCTGCTGCGGCACTGCCTGCATGCCGGGATCTGCTGAGGCTCTCTACGCTGGGCCGGTGGCATTCACCGAGGTCGCCGACCGGGTCTGGGTCGCGCGCTACGAGTGGTTCGACGTCAACGTCTCGCTGATCGGCGGCGCCGACGGCGTGCTCGTGGTCGACACGCACGGGTCCGCGCGGGCCGCCGGCGAGGTGGTCGAGGACGTGCGCCGGCTCGGCGCCGGACCGGTGACCGGGATCGTCAACACCCACTGGCACTTCGACCACACCTTCGGCAACGGCATCTTCCGCGCGGCGTACGGCGAGATCCCGATCGTCGCCCACGAGACCGCCGCGACCGAGCTGGCCGACGGCGCGGACCGGATCAAGGAGCGGTACGCCGCCGAGCCGGCCGACCCGCACACGGCCGACGTGGTCACGACCGACGTCGTCGGCCCGGACCGCACCTTCTCCAGCGCGCTCGTGCTCGACGCCGGCGACCGGATGGTCGAGCTGGTGCACCCGGGGCGCGGACACACCGGCGGCGACCTGGTGGTCCGGGTGCCCGACGCGGACGTGCTGCTCGCCGGCGACCTGGTCGAGGAGTCGGCGACGCCGTGGTTCGGCGAGGACTCGTGGCCGATGGACTGGCCGCTCACGCTCGACGTGGTGCTCGGGCTGACGACGCCCGCGTCCGTGGTGGTGCCGGGTCACGGCGCACCGGTGGACCGGGAGTTCGTGGAGCAGCAGCGCAACGAGATCGGGATCATCGCCGAGACCATCCGTGACCTGGCCGGCCGCGGCGTGCCGCTCGACCAGGCCCTCGACGCCGCCGACTGGCCGTGGCCGCGGGAGCGGCTGGGCGAGGCGGTCCCCCGCGGCTACGAGCAGCTGCCGCGGAGCCAGCGGCGGTTGCCGCTGATCTGAGCGGGGTACGTCCCCGCCATGAGCGAGAACACCGACGAGCCGGCCACCGGGATCAGCGACGAGGCCCTCCCCGAGGACCTCCGGCCCACCGAGGACAACCCGCTGGCCCAGCCGCTGGACGAGGACGAGGCCAAGTCGCCCGAGGAGCTCGACATGCAGGGCGGCAAGACGCCCGACGAGCGTGACGACGAGCGTGACGAGGACGACAGCGCCGACTGACGGCGTGCCCTCCCGGGCGCCGTCGGTGGTCGCGCCTACCGTCGTGGGATGACCTCCCGCGACCGCTACGGCACCGACGTCCTCTCGACCGACTGGCGCGCCCCGAAGCGCGGCCGCGCCGTCGAGGCACCGGCCGAGATCGGCGCCGTCGTCGAGGAGGTCACCACCGACTGGTGCGGCGAGATCGTCGCGGTCGATCGCGACCTGCACACCGTCACGCTCGAGGACCGGCGCAACCGGCGCCGCACCTTCACGCTCGGCCCCGGGTTCCTGCTCGACGGCCGGCCCGTCATCCTCACCGCGCCGGTGCGGGCGACGGCGCCCGCGAGGCCGACCCGCACCGCGTCCGGCTCGGTCGCCGTCCACGACGCGAAGGCGCGCGTCGCCCGCGCCAGCCGGATCTTCGTCGAGGGCCGCCACGACGCCGAGCTCGTCGAGAAGGTGTGGGGCGACGACCTGCGCATCGAGGGCGTCGTGGTCGAGTACCTCGGCGGCGTCGACGACCTCGCCGACCACCTGCGCGACTTCCGTCCGGGGCCCGACCGCAAGGTCGGCGTACTCGTCGACCACCTGGTCAAGGGCTCGAAGGAGAGCCGGATCGCCCAGGGCATCGCCGCGTCCCCGGTCGGTCAGCACGTGCTGATCGTCGGCCACCCGTTCATCGACATCTGGGCCGCGGTGAAGCCCGAGCGCCTCGGGCTCGAGCGCTGGCCGGACGTGCCCCGCTCGATCGAGTGGAAGAAGGGCGTCTGCCAGCAGCTCGGCTGGCCCCACCGCGACCAGGCCGACACCGCCCGGGCGTGGCAGCACATCCTCGGCAGGGTCTCCAGCTACCACGACCTCGACCCTGCCCTGCTGGGCCGGGTCGAGGAGCTGATCGACTTCGTGACCAGCTAGCCGAGGGCCTAGCTGGCGCGCAGCGGACGTCCCTGGGCGTCCGTGCTGTCGGTCGCGAGGATGATGATGCCGTCGATGAACGGCCACAGCGCGCCGATGCCGCAGGTGAGGATCGTGACGACGAGCTGCCACACGCCGGTCTTCGTGTCGCCGATGTAGAAGCGGCCGATGCCGAGCGGGATGAGGATCTGCAGCAGGCCCGCGACGAGCTTGCTCTTGTCGGAGTACGGGAGCCCGGTCACCGGGTGCACGCCGTAGGGCGCGGCGGGGTTGTACCCGTAGCCGGCCTGCGGGTACTGCGGCGGGATCGGCTGGCCGTACGGCGGCGGGGCGGCCTCCTGGTAGGGCGGCGGCGGCGCGGACTGGCCACCGGACTGGCCACCGGACTGGTCACCGGACTGGCCGTCGGGCTGGCCGTCGGGCTGGCCGGGCTGCTGCTGGTTCGGGTCGAGGGGTTCCTCGGGGCCTTGGGTCATGGCGCTCACCCTAGGCCCGTCGGGTGTCCTACGGCAGCAGGTCGCGGACGATGGCGTCGGCCAGCAGCCGGCCGGTCCGCGTCGGCACCAGCCGGCCGCCCGCCGGGGCGAGGAGGCCGCGTTCGACCAGACCGGGCACGGCGGCCAGCCCCTCGGCGTCGAGGGCGTCGGTCGGCAGCCCCTCGCGCAGCCGCAGCTCCAGCAGGACCTGCTCCACGCGGCGGCTCTCGTCGTCGAGGACCTCCCGGGCGTGGGCCGGGCTCCGGCCGGCAGCGAGCCGCTCGGCGTACGCCGCCGGGTGCTTGACGTTCCACCACCGCACGCCGCCGACGTGGCTGTGCGCGCCGGGGCCGACGCCCCACCAGTCGCCGCCGGTCCAGTAGCGGAGGTTGTGGCGGCAGCGACTGGCCTCGTCCTTGGCCCAGTTGGAGACCTCGTACCACTCCAGACCGGCGGCGCCGAGCCGGTCGTCGACGAGGACGTACTTGTCGGCGAGGTCGTCCTCGTCGGGCATCGGCAGCTCGCCGCGCCGGACCCGCCGGGCCAGCGCGGTCCCCTCCTCGACGATGAGGGAGTACGCCGACACGTGGTCGGGGGCGCACGCGAGCGCCGCGTCGACGGTGGTCTCCCAGTCGGCGAGCGACTCCCCCGGCGTGCCGTAGATGAGGTCGAGGCTGATGCTTCCGCCCCCGGCCCGGTCGAAGCCGGCGGCCCGCGCCCACTCGACCACCGCCGGCACCCGGCGCGGGTCGTGGGTGCGGTCGAGCACCGCGAGGACGTGCGGCACGGCCGACTGCATGCCGAAGCTGATCCGGTTGAACCCCTGCGCCCGCAGCGACTCCAGCGCCGCGAGGTCGACGCTGTCGGGGTTCGACTCGGTCGTCACCTCAGCGTCCGGCGCGAGCCCGAACTCGTCGTCGATCGCCCGCAGGATGCCGCCGAGGTCGGAGGGGCTCAGCAGGGTCGGGGTGCCGCCGCCCAGGAACACCGTGCTGACCGGGACGTCCGCGTCACCGAGCACCCGGCGCGCCCGGCGTACCTCGTCGATCGCGGTCTCGGCGTACGTCGCCCGGCTCGCCCCCGGCCCGAGCTCGTCGGCGGTGTAGGTGTTGAAGTCGCAGTAGCCGCAGCGCACCGTGCAGAACGGCACGTGCACGTAGAACCCGAACGGCCGCTCCCCCAGCCCGGCCAGCGCCGACTCCGGCAGCGACCCGTCCTCGGGCACTGCGTCACCGGTCGGGAGGGCGGAAGGCACTGACCCATCCTCCCACCCGTGCCCCGACGCCGAGTCAGACAGGGATCGCGAGGGAGATCGTGTAGCCGTCGTCGACCGAGCCGGTGACCTTCGCGAGCTGGAGGGAGTGACCGTCGGCGAAGACCATGTCGGAGTCCAGGCCGACGCGGGACAGGTTGTCGACGGAGGCCTCGTAGCCCTCGGTGGCGTACACCTCGGCGCAGACGTCCTCGGGGAGGGCGAGCTGGGAGGTGCGCAGCTTGTTCGTGTACGACGTGGCGGAGTCGAGCGACTCGTAGACCTCGAAGTGCATGTGCGGCCAGCGGCCGTCGTAGCAGGCCGGGAAGACCGAGGTGAACTCCACGCGGCCCTCGGCGTCGGTCTCCTGGACGCCGCGCAGGTAGTTCTCGTCGGCGATCTCCTCGTCGTACATCGAGTAGCGGCCCTCGCGGTCGCAGTGCCACAGGTAGACCGCGGCGCCGGACAGCGCGGTGACGTCGTCGCCGTCGAGGTCGTAGACCTTCAGCCTGATCGTGACCGGGACGCCGTCGGCGACACCGGTGGCGTCGCCGAACGACGTCGTCAGGTCGCTGCGTACGACGCCGGACTCGGTGAGCACGTTGACGCCGTTCGAGCCGTCGCCCGGGTAGGGGCCCGCGGTCTCCTCCGGGATCTCGCCGGCCGCCACCTCGACCGAGGAGTCGCCGCCCATCGGGGCACCGCCGTCACCGGACGGCGGCCGGGTCCGGGAGGAGACCGTCGCGGTGTCGTCGGTGGCGCAGGCCACCGCGACGGTCGCGATGCCGGCGGCGCCGAAGAGGCCCAGCAGGCCGCGCCGGCCGAGGATCTTCGGGAGGTCGTGGGACAGGCCGAGGTCGTGCTCGTCGCGTTCTTCCATGCCCGCAAGGAGACCCGACCCGGCTGTGCGCTCCCTGTGTGCTCCCTGGGCGATGTCGGTGCAGCGTCAGTGGAAGTCTCGTGAGCGGTGCCGCGCGCGCAGCGCCTGGCCGGCCTCGGGGTGCACGGTCTCGATCGCGGAGAGCCGATCGGCGACCAGGTTGGTGACGCCGTCCTCGCGCTCCAGGATCCCGCGCACCACCATGCCGGCCGCGCTGTTGGCGACGTGGCGATGGCGCCGCCACACCCCGACCGTGCAGACCACGTTGAGCATCCCGGTCTCGTCCTCGAGGTTGAGGAAGGTGACGCCGCCGGCGGTGCCCGGGCGCTGCCGGTGCGTGACCAGCCCGGCGACGTGCACGCGGCGGTTGGGCTCGCACGTGTTGCAGTCCGCGACCGACCTGATGCCCGCCGCCGTGAGCTGGCCGCGCAGGTGCTCGAACGGGTGCCCGGCCGGGGTGATGCCGGTGGCCCACATGTCGGCCATGGTGATCTCGACGTCGTCCATGTCCGGCAGCGTCGGCGCCGGCCCGGCGACCCGGATGCCCTCGAGGTGCTCGTCGGTCTCGGTCCAGCCGGCGTTCCACAGCGCCTGCCGCCGCGAGAGCGTTCCAGAGGGGAACACAGCGTCGAAGGCGCCCGCGGTGGCCAGTGCCTCCAGCTGCCGCGCGTCGAGCCCGGCCCGCCGGGACAGGTCGGCCTGGTCGGCGAACGGCCGCTCCTCCCGTGCCGCGACGATCCGCTGCGCCACCCCGGTGCTGATGCCGCGCACGGAGTCCAGGCCGAGCCGGACGGCGTACGCCGTGTCGCGCCGGTGCTCCGGCGTCGGGTCGGGCGTGCCGGGCACCCACTCCGTGCGCTCACCGTCGCGGAGGCACGCGTCCAGCCCCGTCGGGCCGGGCGAGCCGATGAGCTCGAGGTCGGCGGTCGCGCGCGAGTGCAGGAGGTCGGGGCGCAGCACCTCGACGTCGTGGCGCCGCGCGTCGTGCACCAGCGACTGCGGCGAGTAGAAGCCCATCGGCTGCGCGCGCAGCAGCGCGGCGAGGAACGCGCCCGGGTAGTGCAGCTTGCACCATGAGCTCGCGTAGACGAGCTTGGCGAACGACAGCGCGTGGCTCTCGGCGAAGCCGAAGTTCGCGAACGACAGGATCTGCAGGTAGATCGCGTCCGCGCGCTCGCCGGCGAGGCCCTTGGCCGCCATGCCCGACATCAGCTTCTCCTTGACCGACTCGATCCGCTCGATGCCGCGCTTGGAGCCCATCGCCCGGCGCAGCAGGTCGGCCTCGTCGCGGTTGCAGTCGCCGAGGACGCGCGCCATGTCCATCAGCTGCTCCTGGAAGAGGGGTACGCCGCGGGTCCGCTCGAGCACCGGGATCAGCAGCGGGTGCGCGTACTCGACGGGGTCACGGCCGGTCGCCCGGCGTACGTAGGGATGGACCGCGCCGCCCTGGATCGGGCCGGGCCGGATCAGCGCGATCTCGATCGCGAGGTCGTAGAACTCGCGCGGCTGGAGCCGCGGCAGGGTGCCGATCTGGGCCCGGCTCTCGACCTGGAAGACGCCCACGGAGTCGGCGCGGCAGAGCATGTCGTAGACCGCGGACTCCTCCTTGGGCATCGAGGCGAGCGTCCACGACTCCCCGAGGTGCTCACGCACGATCGCCATCATGTGGTCGAGCGCGCTGAGCATGCCGAGCCCGAGCAGGTCGAACTTCACCAGCCCCATGAACTCGCAGGCGTCCTTGTCCCACTGGAGCACGGTGCGGTCGTCCATCCGCGCCCGCTCGATCGGCACCACCTCGCCGATCGGCCGCTCGGTGAGCACCATCCCGCCGGAGTGGATGCCGAGGTGGCGCGGGGCACCGAGGAGGTCATTGGCCAGTGCCACCACCGAGCCGGGGACGTCGTGGTCGCCACCCTCGCGCACGGCCACCTCGGTCCAGGAGGTGATCTGCTTGGACCAGGCGTCCTGCTGGCCGGGCGAGTGGCCGAGCGCCTTCGCGGCGTCGCGGACCGCCATCTTGGGCCGGTAGCCGACGACGTTCGCGACCTGGGCGGCGTTGTGCCGGCCGTATCTGCGGTAGACCCACTGGATCACCTCCTCGCGCCGGTCGGAGTCGAAGTCGACGTCGATGTCGGGCTCCTCCTCGCGATGCTGGGAGATGAACCGCTCGAACGGCAGCCGGTAGAAGACCGGGTCGATCGCGGTGATGCCGAGCGCGTAGCAGACCGCCGAGCTGGCCGCGGATCCCCTCCCCTGGCAGAGGATCCCGTTCTCGCGCGCGAACTCCACGATGTCGTGGACGATCACGAAGTAGCCGTCGAAGTCCTTCTCGGCGATGATCCGCAGCTCGTGCTCGACACGCTCGCGGGCCTCGCGGGCGTGCGGCTCGTGGGCGTACCGCTCGGCGAAGCCGCGCTCGGTGAGCTCGCGCAGCCAGCCCGACGGGGTCCACCCGTCCGGCACGAACTTCGGCAGCCGCGGCGACGCCTTCTGGAGGTCGAAGGCGATCGCGTCGGCGATCTCGACGCTGCGCTCCACCGCGCCCGGGTAGCGGGCGAAGCGCCGCGCCATCTCCTCCCCCGACCGCAGGCTGGCCATCCCGGACGCCGGCAGCCAGCCGTCCATCTCGGCCAGGCTGCGCCGCGCCCGGACGGCGGCCATCGCGCCGGCCACGCGGTGCTGCTCGGGCCGGGCGTAGTGGACGTTGTTGGTCGCGACGTAGGGCAGCCCGTGGTCGACGGCCAGCCGGGCCAGCCGGTCGTTGCGCGCCGAGTCGCCCGGGAAGCCGTGGTCGATCAGCTCGACCGCGACGTGCTCGTGCCCGAACAGCGCGGTCAGCCGGTCGAGCTCCTCGGCGGCGTACGACGGGCCTCCCCTAGGTCCAGCAGAGTCCAGCGCCTGGCGCACCATGCCCTTGCGGCAGCCGGTGAGCACCAGCCAGTGCCCGTCCCGAGGCCCACCCGCGCGCTCGGCGAGCTCGGCGAGGTCGTAGACCGGCTTGCCCTTCTCGTCGCCGCGCAGCTGGGCGTCGGTGATCGCGCCCGCGAGCCGGTGGTAGCCCTCGACGCCGCGCGCGAGCACGAGCAGGTGGTTGCCCTCGGGGTCGGCGACGCCGTTCTGGGGCTTGGTGAGCCCGAGGGAGAGCTCGGCGCCGTAGATCGTCTTCAGCCCGCCGTGCAGCTGCGCGGTCTCCGCGAACAGCGGAGCGCCGTAGAAGCCGTCGTGGTCGGTGATCGCCAGCGCGTGCAGCCCGAGCCGCAGCGCCTCGAGCACCAGGTGGTCGGGGCCGCTGGCGCCGTCGAGGAAGCTGAAGTTCGAGTGCGCGTGCAGCTCGGCGTACGGCACGACCGGGCCGGCCGGCCGCTCGACGTCGACCAACCGGTTCTTGCGCTTGCGCTGCGAGATCGGCGCCTCGGGGTCCTGGGGCGTGACCATCCGCCCGGAGAGCCGCTTCTCCAGCTCGCCCCAGGAGATGGCGGGGTTCGACCAGCCCACTAGTCGGCCCTGCTAGTCATAGGCCGCTTCCGTGAACCAGACCCCGGAATCCCAGGTCAGCAGCCAGGCGCTGCCGTCGACACCGACCACCTGGAAGCGCGCGACCCGGCGTGGGGTCGACTCCCACCACAGCTCCTCGACCGGCCACGGGCCGGCCCAGGCGGCGACCGGCTGCAACGGGTCCGACGGTCCGGGGCGGAACCGCTCGGGCGGGCAGGTCACGCCTCCGCGGTCGTCGACGTCGACCGTGCGGCCACCGGTGCCGAGCACCTCGGCCGCCCACGGGCTGGCCAGCACCCGGGCCGGCGCGGGCGGCGGGATGCTGCCCGGCCACGGCGGGCCTCCCTGATCGGCACGGGGCCGGAGCCCGGTCGGGCGCTCGCCCCACGGCACCAGCGCCTGCCGGTCGGCGGGGCTGCGGCCACCCTGGAGGACCGGCCGCACGACGGCCTCGTGGCCGAGCATCCCCTGCACCCGGGCGATGCCGCGCTCGACCCGCTCGTCGGTGCCGCCCCACAGGCCGTCGGCGTGCACGGCCTCGGGGACGACGGTGAGCGGCTCGAGCCGCACCCGGTCGACCGGCGCGCGCACGTCACCGGCCCGTCTCAGCCCGTTCATGGCGCCCTGGAGCTGCCAGTGCAGGCGGTCGACCAGGTCGGCGGCGGTGAACCAGCGCGGGTGCAGCCAGACCCGCGCGGACGCCGGCTCGGACTCGCCTTCGCAGCGCGCCTCGACCAGCACCTCGGTGCAGACCAGCCGCTGCCGGGCCAGCCCCGCGACGAACCGGTCCGCGGTCTGCCGGGCGCTGAACACGATCGTCTCGGCGGAGTCCAGCGGCGGCTCGAAGTCGACGTGGCAGGCGAGGTCGGGCGGCGGGGTGCGCGCGGCGAGCGGCACCGCGCCGGCGCCGCCGACCACCCGGTGCACCCACGCGACCTGGGCGCCGAACCGGTCGCGCACGTCGGTCGCGGACAGGTCGCCGAGGTCGCCCAGGGTGCGCAGGCCGAGCCGCTTCATCAGGCTGACCGCGTCTCTGCCGTCCCGGGAGTCCTCGATGGCCTCGACCGGCAGCGCGCGCAGGAACGGCACCGACTCCCCCGGCCCGACCACGCGGCAGTCCTGGGGCTCGGCGCGGCGCGCGGCCTGCTCGGCGGTGAACAGCTCGTCGGCGGCGCCGAACCGGCAGTCCCACACGCCCAGCGCGACCAGCCGCTCGGCGAGGATCGCCGCCCCGGCCGGCTCGCCGCCGTGGAACCGGCCCGGCGCGCGCACGGCCAGCAGGCCGGGGCGCAGCGACATGACGCCCGGTCGGATCTCCTCGACGGCAGCCAGCACCGGCTCGAACGCGTGGGCGTCGCGGTCCGGTCTGGCGGCGTACACCTTGATCTCGGGGCAGCGCGACTGCGCGTCGCGGCGCCGCATGCCCCGGCGTACGCCGGCGGTGCGGGCCGCCCCGTTGCAGGCCTGCACGATGTTGGCGCTGAACACCGCTGCCGGCAGGTGGGTGGGCAGCCCCTCGTCGGCCAGCGCCGCGACCACGGGCCAGTCCGGGCACCAGACGGCGAGCACCCTCAACTGGCCGCCTCCACGGCCACGGGTGCGCCCGGCTCGAACACCGTGGCCTCCACCCGGCGGACGGCCTGGTCCTCGGCCGGGAACCACAGCGCGCCGCGTCGCGGCGGCGCCGACCCGCGGTGCGCCTCGACCATGACCCGGCGCGACCGCAGGTGGCCGTGTCCGTCGCCGACGCCGGCCCAGGCGGGCTCGCGCGAGGTCAGCCGGACCTCGGCGCGCGGCCAGTCGCCCAGGGAGACCAGGACGGCGGAGCGCTTGCGGAGCCGGGCGCCGAGCTTCTCCGCCACGTGCTCCGGCACGCGCCCGCGCGGGTGGACCAGCACGACCGTGACGACGTCGACCAGCGCCGCAGTGACCTCGAGCCACTGGTCGCCCGGGTCGGGCACCAGCACGGTGCGGTCGAGGTCGACCCCGAGGGCGTGTGCCGCCTCGGCGCCGAAGTCGTCGACGCCGACCACGCCGCACCAGCCACCGGCCCTCGACGGACCGGCGAGCAGGGTCAGCGCGAGGCTCGCGCTGTCGACGGAGTAGCTTCCTCCCGCCCGCAGCTGGACCAGCCCGGCGAGCGCCGGGTGGGTCTCCAGCGCCAGCCGCGGCACGCCGTTCTCCAGGCGCGCCATCCTGCCCCGGAGCTCGGCGATGGTGTCGAGGGTGCTGGCCACGCCCTATCTTCGAACACCTGTTCGAATGAGTCAACAGCGGGGTCGGAAATGCCGAGTCGGCGCTGTCTCACGCTGAGACAGCGCCGACTCGGCAGGAATGACTCAGCTGTAGAAGGAGTCGATGAGGGCCTTGTTGCGCTCCTCGACGACGTTGCGCTTGACCTTCATCGACGGGGTGAGCTCACCGGACTCGATGGTGAGGTCGTGGTCGAGGATCTCCCACTTCTTCACCGTCTCCCAGCGGTTCAGGCCGGCGTTCATCTGCTCGACGTACTCCCCGATCATCTTCTTGACCGGCTCGGAGTTCACGATCTCGGTGTAGGACTTGCCGGCCATGCCGTTCTCCTCGGCCCAGCCCCCCATCGCGTCGGGGTCGAGGGTGATCAGCGCGGAGACGAAGTTGCGCTCGCTGCCGAAGACGAGGAACTGGCTGGCGTAGGGGCAGACCGCCTTGAACTTCGCCTCGATGGCCGGCGGGGCGACGTACTTGCCGCCGGAGGTCTTGAAGAGCTCCTTGATCCGGCCGGTGATCGTGAGGAAGCCGTCGGCGTCCAGGCTGCCCTTGTCGCCGGTGTGCAGCCAGCCGTCCTCGGTGAGCGTCTTCGCGGTCTCCTCGGGGAGGTTGTGGTAGCCGGCCATGATGTGCGGGCCGCGCAGCATGACCTCGTCGTTCTCGCCGATCTTGACCTCGCTGCCCGGGAGGGCGGGGCCGACCGTGCCCATCTTGTAGTCGTCGGGGTGGTTGACCGTGGCGCCGGCGGCGTTCTCGGTCATGCCGTAGCCCTCGAGGATCTTGATGCCGGCGGCGTGGAACCAGGCGCCGATCTCCGGGTTGAGCGCGGCCGAGCCGGAGATGAAGAACCGCACCCGGCCACCGAACCGCTCGCGCACCTTGCTGAAGACGAGCTTGTCGAACAGGCCGTGCTGGACCTTGAGCGACAACGGCACCGACTTGCCCTGGAGCGTCAGCTCGTCGACCTTGAGTCCGACCTCGAAGGCCTTCTTGAAGATCTTCTCCTTGGCGCCGCCCTCGGCCGCCTGCATGGTGATGATGCGGGCGTAGGCCTTCTCGAAGATGCGGGGCGCCGCACCCATGAACGTCGGCTTCACGACGCCCAGGTTGTCGACGATCTTCTCGACCCGGCCGTCGATCGCGGTGGCGAAGCCGCAGGCGAGCTGGGCCGAGAGCAGCACCTTGCCGAACGAGTGGGCCATCGGCAGCCACAGGAACTGGAGGTCGTCCTCGTGCAGGATGTCCTGCACCTGGATCGCGGTGCCCTCGTAGACCCACGCGCGGTGCAGCAGCCGCACGCCCTTGGGGCGGCCGGTGGTGCCGGAGGTGTAGATCAGCGTGGCGAGCTGGTCCGGCGCGATCGATCGCGCGGTCTCCTCGACGACGCCCGGGTGCTCGGCCAGGTAGGCCTCGCCGAGCTTGGCGAGGTCGTCGAGGCCGATGATCCAGTCGCCGTCCGCCGTCCCGTCGAACGTGACGACCTTGACCAGGTGCGGCAGCTCGTTGCGGTGCGCCTTGAGCTTCGCGATCTGCTCGTCGTCCTCGGCGAACACGACCCGGGACTCGGAGTCACCGAGGATGTACGCCGTGTCGTCGGCGTTCGTCGTCGGGTAGACCGTCGTGGTGGCACCCGCGGCGCACATCACGGCCAGGTCGGCGAGGATCCACTCGTAGCGCGTGCCGGACGCGATGCCGACGCGCTGCTCGGACTGGATGCCGAGGGAGAGCAGGCCCGCCGCGAGCTTCTCCACCAGGTCTCCGGCCTGCCGCCAGGTGACCGACTCCCACGCCTCTCCCCGCGGGTAGCGGAACGCCTCGCGGTCCGCAGACTTCTCGACTCTGTCGAGGAACTGGACGGCGAAGTTGGGCGCGAGGTGGTCGACGAAGCTGGTGTCCGTGTTCTTCATGGTGGGCACTCCTGCAGGGCGGCCGAGAGGGACGGGGTTGCGGAGTAACCTAGATCACGAACCCAACTCACCGGTAGCAAACCCCCCTGTGACGCCTGCGCCACCCCGCGATCACGCCTGGATCACGCCTGGATCACACCTGGGCGGCGGCGTACCGCTCGGCCGAGACCCGTGCCTCGTCGACGAGGTTCTCGACCTTGAGCAGCTCCGGAAGGAGGGCCGCCTCGGTGGTCAGCGCCCGGAACATCGTGCTCACGGTGACGCCGTGGCCCGGTCGGTGCACGACGGTGAGCTCGTCACCGGCGCCGACCTCGCCCTCGACGACCACGCGCAGGTACGGCCCGGGGCGGCCGACCCGGGCGAAGCGCTTCACCCAGGCCCGGTTGTCATAGCCGCCGAGGCCCATCCAGTTCTTGAAGTCGTTGCACGGGATCCGGGTGCTCGCGACCTCGAGCTCGGCGGTGCCGACCCGCCAGCGCTCCCCCACCTCGGCCTCGTTGACGTCGATGCCCTCGGTGGTGAGGTTCTCGGCGAACATGCCGTTGCGGAGGTCCTGACCGAGCTCGCGGCCCCACCAGTCGAGGTCCTCGCGCGCGAAGACGTAGACCGCCTGGTCGACGCCGCCGTGGTGCAACGTGTCGCCGACCGCGTCGCCGTCGAGGCCGAGGGTGTGCGCGGCCACCCGGCCGGCCACCGGGCGCTTGTCCATGCCGGAGTGTCCGAGGTTGGCGTACGGCGCGCGGCGGACCGCGCCGACGTTGACGGAGATCACGGAGGGCACGGGCCCATTCTCGCAGCCGACCGCCTAGTCCTGGACCGATTTGGCGATCGTGACGCACCGGGTGACCCAGGCGGCGTCGGCCGGCTCCCCCATCACGTTGACCACCATCCGGAGCACCACCCAGTCGCGGGCCCGATCCTCGTCGAGACCCGCGGCGTCGACCACGGCGTGGAAGCGGGCCCGGACGGCGCGGCGGACGTCACCCGCCATCTCCTCCCACCGGTTCCACAGCAGCGGCGCGACCTCGTAGTGAGGGTCGCCGCTCAGGGGCTTCGGGTCGATGGCCAGCCAGGGCTCGCGGTCCGCGGCGAGGACGTTCTCGTAGTGCAGGTCGGTGTGGAGCAGCCGGCCGTCGGTGCCGTCGTCGGCGGCGAACGCCCGGGCGATCGCCGCCGCCTGCTCGACCATCCGGCGCGGCACGGCGGCGTCGCGCGGGAGCGTCCGCAGCTCGTCGCCCCAGCGGGTGGCCAGCGAGGACAGGGTGCGCAGCTGCGGAGGCGCCGGCACGTGCAGCCGGCCGTAGAGGTCGGCCACGAGCTCGCACGCCTCGACGTCCCACAGGTCGCCCAGGTCCTCCCGGTGCAGCCTCTCCAGCAGGAGGGCGAACCGCCGCGGGTCCGCCCGCAGCAGCTGCACCGCGCCGTCGCCCTGCCAGTGCTGGAGCGCCAGGGGCTCGTGCTCGGCCTCCCAGTGCGGCCAGCCCACCTTGAGCACCGCCGGCCGGCCCGCGGGCGTGCGCACCGGAAGCACGACCGCGGTACGCCCATGGGTGGCGTCGCCGTCGGTGACGAGCTGCCACTCGTCGAGGAGGTCGCGGACCAGGCCGGGCAGCCGGTCCAGGAAGTCCGACCACCCCGGTCCACGGTCAGCGAGCGCCAGGAGACCGGCGGGCAGGGAGGTCACCGCCCCATCAGATCAGGCGGGCCCTCAGGAGAGGTAGAACGGGACCGCGTTGGCGAGGAAGCCGACCGCCACGGCGAGGAAGCCGACCGCCACGGCGAAGAAGAGGATCACGGCCTCGCCGTAGGCCCAGCCCCGCAGGCCGAGGTAGGCGGCGAACGGGTTGAGGGCCACCGCCACGACCGACCAGACCTGCCCGGTGCCGGCGAAGAAGATGATCTGAACGGGGACCAGGGCGACGAGCGCGAGCAGGAACGTGGAGATGCGTCGACGGCTGCCCGGCGAGGAGTGGTACCGACGCCGGACGACCGCCTCGCGCAGGGTCGTCCGCTGTCCCGAGACCTGGACGTCGTCCGCCATGACGGCGGGATACCCGACGCCGGCTCGTCGAAACGGGCTGCCGCGGGCTACTTCTTCGTCTTCTCGGTCGGCTGTGTCGTCGACAGCGCGGCGACGAACGCCTCCGGGGGGACCTCGACCGTGCCGATGTTCTTCATCCGCTTCTTGCCCGCCTTCTGCTTCTCGAGCAGCTTGCGCTTGCGGGTGATGTCGCCGCCGTAGCACTTGGCGAGCACGTCCTTGCGGATCGCGCGGATGTTCTCGCGGGCGATCACCCGGGCGCCGATGGCGGCCTGGATCGGCACCTCGAACTGCTGGCGCGGGATCAGCTCCTTGAGCTTGCCGGCCATCATCACGCCGTAGGAGTAGGCGGCGTCGCGGTGCACGATGGCCGAGAAGGCGTCGACCGGCTCACCCTGGAGCAGGACGTCGACCTTGACCAGGTCGGCCGCCTGCTCGCCGGAGCGCTCGTAGTCGAGCGAGGCGTAGCCCTTGGTGCGCGACTTGAGCTGGTCGAAGAAGTCGAAGACGATCTCGCCCATCGGCAGCGTGTAGCGCATCTCGACCCGGTCCTCGGAGAGGTAGTCCATGCCCTGGAGGGTGCCGCGCTTGGTCTGGCAGAGCTCCATGATCGTGCCGATGAAGTCGCTCGGGCTGAGGATCGTGGCGCGGACGACCGGCTCGCGGACCTCGGCGATCTTGCCGTCGGGGAACTCGCTGGGGTTGGTCACCTCGTGCTCGGTGCCGTCCTCCATGACGACGCCGTAGACCACGTTGGGGGCCGTCGAGATCAGGTCGAGGTTGAACTCGCGCTCGAGGCGGTCGCGGGTGATCTCCATGTGCAGCAGGCCGAGGAAGCCGCACCGGAAGCCGAAGCCGAGCGCCCCCGAGGTCTCGGGCTCGTAGGTCAGCGCCGCGTCGTTGAGCTGGAGCTTCTCCAGCGCCTCGCGCAGGTCGCCGAACTGGTCGCCGTCGATCGGGTAGAGGCCGGCGTAGACCATCGGGTTCGGGTGCTTGTAGCCGCCGAGCGCCTCGGTCGCGCCGCCGTGCTGGGTCGTGACGGTGTCACCGACGCGGGACTGGCGGACGTCCTTCACGCCGGTGATGAGGTAGCCCACCTCACCGACGCCGATCTTGTCGGCCTTGACCTGCTCGGGGCTGATCACGCCGAGCTCGAGCAGCTCGTGGGTCGCGCCGGTCGACATCATCTTGATCCGGTCGCGGTGGGTGAGCTCGCCGTCGACGACCCGGACGTAGGTCACCACCCCGCGGTAGGTGTCGTAGACCGAGTCGAAGATCAGCGCGCGGGCGGGCTTGTCGGCCTCGCCGACCGGCGGGGGCGTCTCCTGGACGATGTGGTTGAGCAGGTTCTCGACGCCGAAGCCGGTCTTGGCGCTGACCTGGAGCACGTCGCCCGGGTCGCAGCCCACGAGACCGGCGAGCTCGGCGGCGTACTTCTCCGGGTTGGCGCTCGGCAGGTCGATCTTGTTGAGCACCGGGATGATGTGGAGGTCCGCGCCCATCGCCAGGTAGAGGTTGGCCAGCGTCTGCGCCTCGATGCCCTGGGCGGCGTCGACCAGCAGGATCGCGGCCTCGCAGGCCTCGAGCGAGCGAGAGACCTCGTAGGTGAAGTCGACGTGGCCCGGGGTGTCGATCATGTTGAGCACGTAGGTGCCGGGCTCGGCGCCGGCCTCATTGCCGGCGGGGACCGTCCACGGCATGCGTACGGCCTGGCTCTTGATCGTGATGCCGCGCTCGCGCTCGATGTCCATGCGGTCGAGGTACTGCGCCCGGGCAGCCCGCTCGTCGACGACACCGGTCAGCTGCAGCATGCGGTCGGCCAGCGTCGACTTGCCGTGGTCGATGTGCGCGATGATGCAGAAGTTGCGGATGATCGCCGGGGGCGTGTGGCCGGGCAGCGGCGCGGTCGGGTTCGTGGGCACGGATGACTCTCGTCGGACGGTCGCGGACGCCTCCATTGTTCCACCGGCGGGCGAGAAACCCTCACTCACCGCCTGCTGCCGGTCGTGGCGATCCCCTCGATGATCTGCCGCTGGGCCGCGAAGAGACGCCTCTCCGACGGCTCCGCGAGGATGGTCCCCGTGACCGACGTACGCCTCCCGACGACCATCCCCCACGGCCGCACCGCCCGCCGCCTGGAGTGGGCGCACCTGCCGCCGCACCTGCGGGCGCTGGTCGAGAAGCGGTGCGGGTCGCCGGTGGTGGAGGCACGCTCGCAGGGCGCGGGCTTCACCCCGGGGTTCGCGTCGGTGCTGACCTGCGCGGACGGCTCGCGACACTTCGTGAAGGCGGCGTCGCACAAGGCGCAGCGGATGTTCGCGGCGGCGTACCGGGAGGAGGCGCGCAAGCTCGCCGTGCTCCCGGCCGCCGCGCCCGCACCGCGGTTGCTGTGGACCCACGACGACGAGGACTGGGTGGTGCTGTCGACGGAGTACGTCGACGCCCGCGCGCCGCGCCGGCCGTGGCGGCCGCACGACCTGGCGGCGTGCGTGGCGATGGCCGACGGCCTCGCCGCGACGCTGACGCCCCCGCCGGCGGCCCTCGGGCTCACGCCGGCCGAGGAGGAGTTCGCCGACTGGCCGGCGTACTGGGACGCCGTCCGCCAGGTGCCGCCCGGCCCGGCGGAGCGGGTCGACGAGGCGGCCGCGCTGGCCGCGCGCTACCGCGAGGTCGTCGGGGGCGAGACCCTCGTGCACACCGACATCCGCGACGACAACCTCCTGCTGGCCGCCGACGGGCGGGTGCTGCTGTGCGACTGGAACTGGCCCTCGCTGGGCGCCGCCTGGCTCGACACGGTCTTCCTCCTGATCGGCCCGCGCGGCGACGGGCTCGACGTCGACGCGGTGCTGGCCTCGTCCCGGCTCACCCGCGACGTCCCCGCCGAGTCCATCGACATCGTCCTGGCGCTGGTCACGGGGTACTTCCTCATGTCCGCGCAGCAGCCCGTGCCGCCGACCTCGCCGCACATCCGGGACGCCCAGCGGTGGCAGGGTGTGGTCTGCTGGGACTGGCTGGCCGAGCGGCGCGGCTGGTCCTGAGCGGATTTGGGCGCCCGAGCTGCCGCTGCTAGCCTTGTCCGTCGCGTGTCAGGGCTGTTTCCTGCCCGCGCGCACCTCGACGTCAACGACCGATCCACCACGAAACGAAGGCAGCAACAGTGGCGAACATCAAGTCCCAGATCAAGCGGAACAAGCAGAACGAGCGCCGTCACGAGCGCAACAAGGCCGTCAAGACCGGCCTGAAGTCTGCCGTCCGCAAGTTCCGTGAGGCCGCCGAGGCCGGCGACAAGGACGCCGCGGTCGCCGCGGGCCGCGACGCCGCCAAGAAGCTCGACAAGGCCGCCTCCAAGGGCGTCATCCACAAGAACCAGGCCGCGAACCGCAAGTCCGCGATCGCCAAGAAGGCCGCCTCTCTCTGATCTCACCGCCCGTCAGCTCTGACGGGCCGATCGGTCGTCGCACTGACCCGTCAGGACCTCGTCCTGGCGGGTCAGCGGCATTTGGGGCGCGCCTCGTCGTCGCTATACCCACGGACGTCCCTGTTGCTCCAGGCGCCCAGCAACGACAGGACCGTCCGTGGCTATGCCGCCGCCACGTCGCCAGACGGCTACCGGTCGTCGCGCAGGTCGGTGACGGTGAGGACCAGGCGCTCGAGCGTGTACGACGCGTCGCTGGCCGCACCCTTGATGTCGGCGTCGGCCTGGGCGATCGCCCGGATCGCCTGCCCGATCCCGGTCTCGGTCCAGCTGCGGGACTGCTGGCGCAGCGTGCGCAGCTTCCACGGCGGCACGCCGACCTCGCGGGCGAGGTCGTTCTCGGACATCCGGCCCGGCGCGGCGAGGTAGCGCGCGAGCCCGCGGGCACCGCCTGCGAAGGCGGACGTGACCAGCACGGGCGCCGTACCGCCGTCCAGGGCCCAGCGCAGCTCCTCGAGCGCGGCGGTGCGCTGGCCGTTGAAGGCGGCGTCCGCCACCGCGAACGACTTGGCCTCGGCCCGCCCGCCGAAGTACTGCTTCACCTGCTCGGCGCCGATCGGCTGGCCCGCGAAGTCGTTCGCGAGCTGGCTGGCCGCGGCGGCGAGCGCCCGGAGGTCCTGGCCGACGGCCTGGACGAGCGCGTCGGCGGCGTCGCGCTCGATCGTGGTGCCGTGGCTGCGGACCTCCGCCGCCACGAAGCCGGGGAACTCCGAGGGCCGCAGCTCGCCGGACTTCGCCTCGGTCACCGTACCGAGCTTGCGCAGCTTGGTGAGCACGCCGGAGCCCTTGGGCCCGCCGCCGTGCACCAGCACCAGCGCGACCTCCTCGGCCGGGCTGCCGGCGTAGTCGAGCAGTCCGGCCACCGACTCCTCGGGCAGGTTCTCCAGCGACCGGACGACCACGCAGCGGATGCTCGAGAACAGCGACGGCGCCGCCAGCTCGCCGAGCGTCGCCAGCGACAGCTCGGAGGCCACGGTCTCCGAGAGCTCGGCCTCCGGGTCGTGCTTGCGGACCGCGTCGCGGACCGCGCTGACCGTGCGCTCGTTGAGGAACTCCTCCTTGCCGGTCACCAGCGTGACCCGGCCCAGGACGTCTGACGCGCGCGGGGAACCAGCCATGGTGCGCTCACCCTATCCAGAGGCCACCGACAGCCGGCCGTGCTCCACGACGACCGCGATGTCCCCCTCCTCGTCGGTGCGATGGACGGCCGTCCCGGCCGCCGTGAGCGGGTCCAGCGTCTCGGGTGCGGGATGGCCGTAGTCGTTGTCCTCCCCCACCGACACCAGCGCCACTCGGGCACCGAGGGACAGCAGCCAGCCCTCGTCCTGGTAGCGGCTGCCGTGGTGCGGCACCTTGAGCACGTCGACCCGCAGTCCGGGCAGCATCCGGGCCAGCCGGGCCTGGGCCGGCGGCTCGACGTCACCCGTCAACAGCAGGCGTACGCCGCCCACCTCGGCCACCAGCACCACGCTGGCGTCGTTCGGGTCGTCGGCGACCCACCCCGGCGCCGGCCACACGGCCTGCATCGTCACCGCACCGACCTGCCGGGGCTCGCCGTACGCCACGGGCGTGCGCTCGACGGCACCCACCGTCCGCCCGTCGAGCACGCCCGGCAGCCCGTCGACGTGGTCGGCGTGCGGGTGGGTCAGCACCACGAGCGGCACCTGCTCGACGCCGAGCCGGTCCAGGCAGCGGTCGACCGCGGCCGGCTCCGGCCCCGTGTCGACCACGACGGCGCTCGCCGGGCCGGCGTTGAGCACGAGCGCGTCGCCCTGCCCGACGTCGCAGGCGACCAGCACCCAGCCGTCCGGCGGCCAGCCGAGGCTCGGCGGGCGCACGAGCACCGCGACCACCAGCAGCGTGCAGCAGGCCGCACCGGCCACCGGGCGGCGGACCAGCCGCGGCCCGGCGAGCGCGATGGCCGCCACGAGCACGGTCAGCAGCGCGAGCGCGACCACGCCGGTCCCCCAGCCGACCGCAGCGGTCGGCAGGTCCGCGCCCCGGGTCGCCACCGTGACGATCCAGGCCACGCACCAGCCGGCCCCGGTGCCGAGCAGCCGCCCGGCCGGGTCCCACGCGAGGCCGACCAGGCCGGCCCCGAGCCCCAGCACGGTGGCCGGGCCGACGACGGGCGCGACGGCGAGGTTCGCGACGACCGCGACCAGGCTGACCTGGCCGGAGATCGCGGCGACCACCGGCGTGCAGGCGAGCTGGGCCGCGAGCGGGATCGCGATCGCCTCCGCCGCCCAGCGCGGCAGCCAGCGGGCCAGCGCGTCGCGCCACGCCGGCGCCAGCAGCAGGATCCCGGCGGTCGCGAGCACGGACAGCGTGAACCCCGCCAACACCGCGAGCGCCGGCTGGACCAGGAGCAGCACGAGCACGGCGACCCCGAGCGCCCGCGCGCCGCGGCGTCGTCCGTCGGTGCCCATCGCGAACAGGGCGACCGATCCCATGACGGCCGCGCGGAGCACGCTGGGCTCGGTCCGGGCCAGCAGCACGAACCCGACGATCCCGCAGGCGCCGACCAGGTAGAGCCACCGGCCGCGCACCCGGCACCAGCGGGCGAGCACGAGCAGGAAGCCGACGACCAGCGTCAGGTTCGTGCCGGACACGGCGAGCAGGTGGGTGAGCCCGGTGGTCCGGAAGTCGGCGGCCAGCGCCTCGTCGACGAGGGCGTCGTCGCCGTCCACCAGGGCCGGCACGAGCGCGCGCTGGGCGTCCGGCCGGTGGGCGACGGCGTCCCGGACGGACGCCCGCACCGCGGCCGCGGCGTCCCACCACGGGTCCGGGTCGGCCAGGAGCTCGGGCGGCCCGCGGGCTCCGAGCACGCCGGCCAGGTCGTCGCCGTCGGCCGGGCCGAGCGTGCCTGAGGCCCGCACGGTGCTGCCGAGGGCGGCCTGCTGCCAGCCGTCGTCCCCCATCACCAGGACCGGGACCGCGACGGCGTAGGTCGTGCCGCGCCCGGTGATCCGGCGGACGTCGACGCGGGTCAGGACCACCTCTCCGAACCGGCCCTCCCGGACCCGCGGGTCGGAGCTGACCGTCCCGGTGATCGTCACCGCGGCGCCGTCGGCCGCGAGGTCGGCCGCCGGGCTCTCGCTGACCAGCTCGGCCCGCAGGGTCGCGACCGCGGCCACCCCCGCGAACACCACCACGACCCCGGCGACCGTGCGGCGCCGGCCGAGCGCGAGCCAGGCGAGCGGGCCGGCCAGGGCCACCGCCACCGACCACCAGCCCAGCCACCCGGCGCTGAGCGCGGCCGCCCACGCGGTCCCGCCGAGCAGCAGCATCCGGACGTCCACGAGCGCTCACACCGTCACGTAGGGGGCGATCTGCTCCAGCGTGGCGTCACCGATGCCGTCGACCTCCAGGAGCTCGTCGACCGCGGTGAACCCGCCGTTCTCCTCGCGCCAGGCGAGGATCGACGCGGCGGTCACGGGCCCGACCTCGGGCAACGTCTCCAGCTCCGTCTGGGAGGCGGTGTTGAGGTTGACCAGCGGCCCGCCCGGCGCGCCGGCCGAGGGCTGCACGGCCGCCGCGACCCCGCCGGGTGCGGGGACGCCGACGACGACCTGCTCCCCGTCCACGAGCACGCGCGCGAGGTTGAGCCCCGACAGGTCGACGCCCGGGCGTGCCCCTCCTGCGGCCTCGAGGGCGTCGACGACCCGGGCGCCGGCGTCGAGGACGACGATGCCCGGCCGGCGCACCTTGCCGGCCACGTCCACGGTGACGGACTCCGCCGGCGAGGCCGACGCCGCCACCGGCGACATCTCGGCGAGCGGAGACGCCACGCCCGCGGGCTCCAGCGTCGGCGCCTCGATCCGCTCCGGGGCGCCGCGGACCACCCACCAGCAGGTGACGGCGAGGCCGACGGCGACCAGCACCGCCACCACCGCCAGCTGAGGCGGCCCCAGCGCGAACCGGGGCCGCCGCGACGCGTGTCGCCCGGGCAGCGGGATCTCGGGGGGCTCCGGTTCCGGTGGCCGGTCCGCGCTCAGCAGCGCGAGCCGGCGGGTGACGGCGTCCTGGTGCTCGGCGGTCGGTCGGCGAGTGGGCATGCGGCGACGCTAGGCAGCGCCCCCGACGCTCCGTGCCGAGCCGACGACGAGCTGGGGATGACGCCGCAGGAGTCCGCGCCTGTGGACGGCGAGCGGGTCGGCGCCCCTCAGACGCGCGGCGAGACGCAGACCGCGATCATGCCGGGGCCGACGTGCGCCCCCAGGACCGCGCCGAGCTCGCCGCACCACACCGATCGGCCCTCGAGCTGGCCGGCGAGCCGCTCGTGGAGCCGGTCGGCCAGCTGCGCGGCGCGGTCCGGGCTGGCCAGGTGGGAGACGCAGACGTCGACCGGCCTGTCGCCGGCGGCCTGAACGGCGAGCTCCTCCAGCCGGGCCAGGGCCCGGCCCGAGGTGCGGACCTTCTCCAGCGGCGCCACCCGCCCGTCGGTGATCGTGAGGAGCGGCTTGACCGCGAGCGCGCCCCCGAACAGCGCGTCGACGGCCCCGATCCGGCCACCGCGGCGCAGGTAGGCGAGGGTGTCGACGTAGAAGAGCGACACCGCGGCGTCGGCGCGGGCGCGCGCCGTGGCGGCGGCGTCGTCCGCCGTGCCTCCCGCGTCGAGGACGTCGGCGGCGGCGAGCGCGGCGAAGCCCGTGGCGACGCCCACCTGCCGGGTGTCGACCGGCAGCACCCGGATCGACGCGTCCCGGGAGGCGAGCTGGACGGACTCGAAGGTGCCGCTCATCTCCCCGGACAGATGCACGGACACGATCTCGGTGGCGCCGTCCCGCGCAGCCTGCTCGTAGACCTCGACGAGCGCGGCCGGGCCCGGCCGCGACGTGCTGACCGGCTTCCACTCCTTGAGCGCGGCCGCGACCTTCTCCGGCGTGGCGTCCTCGGACCCCTCGTCGTAGACGGTCGCCCCGATGACCACCTGGAGCGGCACGACCACGATGCCGCGCTCGACCGCCAGCTCCGGAGGGAGGCTGGCGGTCGAGTCGGTGACGACCACGACCGGCATGGCCTGAAGGCTAGACGACGACGTTGACCAGCTTCGGCGCGCGCACGACCACCTTGCGCACCGGCCGGCCGTCGATCGCCTTCGCCACGGCCGGGTCGGCCAGGGCCAGCGCCTCCAGGTCGGCCTCGGCGATGTCGGGGGCGACCTCCAGGCGGGCCTTGACCTTGCCCTGGATCTGCACGATCGCCGTGACCGTGTCCTCGACCAGCAGCGACGCGTCGACCGCCGGCCAGCCGGCGCGCGCGACGGTGGGCTGGTGTCCCAACCGCTCCCACATCTCCTCGGCGGTGTACGGCGCCACCAGCGACAGCAGGATCGCGACCGCCTCCACGGCCTCGCGCACGGCGGGATCGGCCGGTCCGCAGCCGGAGTCGATCGCCTTGCGGGTGGCGTTGACCAGCTCCATGACGCGGGCGACCATGACGTTGAACCGCAGCGACTCCACCAGTTCGGCCGCGTCGTGCACCGTGCGTGCGGTCACCCGGCGCAGCGCCTCGTCGCCGCCGACGGCCGGCGTCCCCGGCTCGGACGTGACGTCACCGGAGAGCCGCCACGCGCGCTGCAGGAAGCGCAGCGAGCCGGCCGGCGACATGTCGGCCCAGTCGATGTCATCCTCCGGCGGGCCGGCGAAGACCAGCGTCAGGCGTACGGCGTCCACTCCGAAGGCCGCAAGTTGCTCCCCCAGACTGACGCCGTTGCCCAGCGACTTGCTCATCTTCTTGCCCTGGTTGATGACGAAGCCCTGGTTCAGCTGGGCCGCGAACGGCTCCCGGACCTCCAGCATCCCCATGTCGGCCAGCACCTTGGTGAAGAAGCGCGCGTACAGCAGGTGCAGCACGGCGTGCTCGACACCGCCGACGTAGATGTCGGCCGGCATCCAGGTATTCGCCCGGGCGACGTCGAACGGGCCGTCGGTGTAGTCCGGCGAGCAGAAGCGCAGGAAGTACCACGACGAGTCGACGAAGGTGTCCATCGTGTCGCTGTCGCGCTTGGCCGGGCCGCCGCACGTGGGGCACTCGACGTTCACCCACTCCTCGGCCGCGGCCAGGGGGGACACGCCCTTGGGTTTCAGGTCCGCGCCTCGCAGCTCGGGCAGCTCCAGCGGCAGCTGGTCGTAGGGGACGGCGACCTCGCCGTCCTTCTCGCAGTGGATGATCGGGATCGGCACGCCCCAGTAGCGCTGGCGGCTCAGCAGCCAGTCGCGCAGGCGGAAGTTCACCGCGCCCTTGCCGGTCCCCTGCTGCTCCAGGAAGTCGATCGTGGCCCGCTTGGCCGCCGCCACGTCCAGGCCGTTGATGTCCAGCGGGGCGTCGACGCCGGGGGCGGGCGAGTTGATCGCCGGGCCCTCGCCGTTGTAGGCCTCGCCGTCGTAGCCCTCCGGGGTCTGGGTGGTCCGGATGATGTCCAGGCCCATGACCGTCGCGAACTCCCAGTCGCGCTGGTCGCCGCCGGGGACGCCCATGACCGCGCCGGTGCCGTAGTCGGCCAGGACGTAGTCGGTGGCCCAGACGGGGATCTGGGTGCCGGTCACCGGGTTGGTCGCCGTCACGCCCAGGTCGACACCGGTCTTCGGGCGGTCGGTGGACAGCCGCTCGATCTCCGTCTCCTTGCGGATCTCCTCGCGGTAGGCCTCGAACGCCGGCCGCTGCGCGTCGGTGACCAGCTCGTCGGCCAGCGCGGAGTCGACCGCCACGACCATGAACGTCGTGCCGAAGATCGTGTCGGGACGGGTCGTGTAGACCGTGATCGGCTCGTCGCGGCCCTCGACCCGGAAGTCGACGTGGGCGCCCTCGGACCGGCCGATCCAGTTGCGCTGCGCGCTGACCACGCGCGCCGGCCAGGTCGGCTCCAGGTCGTCCAGGCAGTCCAGCAGCTCCTGGGCGTACTCGGTGATCTTGAAGTACCACTGGGTCAGCTCGCGCTTGGTGACGTCGGCGCCGCAGCGCTCGCACCTGCCGTCGACGACCTGCTCGTTGGCCAGCACGGTCTGGTCGTTCGGGCACCAGTTCACCGGGCTGTTCTTGCGGTAGGCCAGCCCGCGCTCGCGGAACTTCAGGAACAGCCACTGGGTCCAGCGGTAGTACTCCGGGTCGGAGGTGTGCAGTCGCCGGGACCAGTCGAAGGAGATGCCGTAGCGCCGGAACGACTGGTACTGCGTCTCGATGTTCGCGTAGGTGTACGTCGCCGGGTGCTCGTTGTTGCGGATGGCGGCGTTCTCCGCCGGCAGGCCGAAGGAGTCCCAGCCCATCGGGTTCAGCACCTCGTAGCCACGCTGCCACCAGTACCGCGCGATCACGTCGTGGAGAGCCGTCACCTCGGCGTGACCCATGTGCAGGTCGCCGCTGGGGTAGGGGAACATCGTCAGCGCGTACCGCTTCTCGCGCGGCGAGTCGTCGTCGGCGCGGAAGGGCTGCAGCTGGTCCCAGACGGGCAGCCACTTGTCCTGGACGGCCTCGACGTCGTACGTCTCCTGGTCGCTCATCTCGTCTCTCTCATGCGTGTGGTGGGGGCTCTGGCTCCGGGCACAAAAAAGCCCCTCGGAACGAGGGGCAGCCGCGTCGATGGTTGCTGAGTCGACGCGGCTAGGTAAGGAGCAGGATCCTCCGCATGGGCTCAGGATACCCCGGCGGTACCGATCGCTACAGTCGCGGCATGCCTGATCATCGGACCGTCACCGACCTGTTCCGCCTCGACGGCAAGGTCGCCGTCGTCACCGGCGCTTCCAGCGGCCTGGGGGTCGCCTTCGCCCGGGGCCTCGCGGAGGCCGGGGCCGACGTCGTCCTCGGCGCCCGCCGCGTCGACCGGCTGGCCGAGACCGCTGTCCTGGTCGAAGCGACCGGCCGCAAGGCGCTCAGCGTCGAGACCGACGTCGCCGACCCCGAGGCGTGCACGAACATCGTCGCGCTGGCGATGGAGGAGTTCGGCCACGTCGACGTGCTCGTCAACAACGCCGGGATCGGCACCGCCGTGCCGGCGGTCCGCGAGACGCCCGAGCAGTTCCGCCAGGTGATCGACGTCAACCTCAACGGCTGCTACTGGATGGCGCAGGCCTGCGGCCGCGTGATGCAGCCGGGCTCCTCGATCGTCAACATCAGCTCGGTCCTCGGCCTCACGACCGCGGGCCTCCCCCAGGCGGCGTACATCGCCTCGAAGGCGGGCCTGCTCGGCCTCACCCGCGACCTCGCGGCCCAGTGGACCGGCCGCAAGGGCATCCGCGTCAACGCGATCGCGCCGGGCTTCTTCGCCTCCGAGATGACCGACCAGTACCACGAGGGCTACCTGGAGTCCCAGGCCCAGCGCATCCCCGCCGGCCGCACCGGCGATCCCGCCGAGCTCGCGGCGGCGGTCGTGTTCCTGGCCTCCGACGCGGCGGCGTACGTCACCGGCCAGACGCTGGCGGTGGACGGTGGCCTGACGATCGCCTGACCGCCGAGTCGGCGCTGTTTCATGATGAAACAGCGCCGACTCGGCGTGGGTCAGCGGCGGCGGAAGGCCACGCAGACCGACGGGCGGGGGAAGTCGTCGGTGTGCGGCCAGGTGCTGAGCTGGTTCTCGAACGTGGCCCCGTCCAGCTCGCCCGGGTGCTGGACGGCGAAGAACAGCGACCGGCTCCGGTCGGCGATGAGCGGGCCGCAGGCCTCGGCCCCGCGCGGCATCGTGACGAACTGGAGCACCTGGCCCCGGTTCGGGCCGGCCACCGGCACCCGGAAGATGCCGTCGTTGGAGCCCAGCGCGTTGCCGTCGGTCGAGATCCAGAGGTTGCCCTCGTCGTCGAAGGACACATTGTCCGGGCACGAGATCGGGCTGATCCTGCTCCGGTCCACGAACCCGCCGAAGTAGGTCTCGGCGGCCGCCGGGTCGCCGCAGATCAGCATCAGGTCCCAGGTGAACGCCCTGGCGGCGTGGTCGTCGCCCGCCGCGGTCATCTCGAGCACGTAGCCGTTGCGGTTGCCGCTGGCCGGGGTCAGCGGGGCGCCGAGGGACGAGCGCACCATCGAGGAGCCGACCGGGTTGGCCTCGTCGACCGGGAGGCTCGCGCTGCCGCGGTTGGAGTTGTTGGTGAGGGCGGCGTAGACCTTGCCGTTGACCGGGTTCGGCTCGACGTCCTCGGGGCGGTCCATCTTCGTCGGCGCGACCTGGTCGGCGGCCAGGCGCGTGAAGATGAGGACGTCGGCGATCGACATGCCCTCGACGTACGACGTGGTGTCGCTGCACAGCGGGATCCACTCGCCGGTGCCGTCGTGCCGGCCGTCGGCGGTGCCGTCACCGGTGAGCCGGGCGACGTAGAGCGTGCCCCGCGAGAGCAGCGACTTGTTCCTCTTCCGGGCCGCGGCGTTGCCGCGGCGGTCCACCTTGCTCCTGGAGACGAACTTGTAGAGGTAGTCGCCCCGCTCGTCGTCGCCCATGTAGGCGACCGCGCGGCCGTCCTTCGCGAGCACGATGTTGGCGCCCTCGTGCTTGAAGCGACCGAGCATCGTGTGCTTGACCGGGTCGGCGTCCGGCTCGAACGGGTCGACCTCGACGATCCAGCCGAAGCGGTGCGGCTCGTGCGGCTCCTGGGTCAGGTCGAAGCGGACGTCGACGTCCTTCCAGCCCTTGGTGCCGGTGCCGGTGATGCCGTAGCGCGCGTACTGCGCGGTGTAGTGGGGGTCCAGGTCGCCCGACTTGTCGAAGTACTGGTTGAAGTTCTCCTCGCCCGAGAGCACCGTGCCCCACGGGGTCGTGCCGCCGGCGCAGTTGTTGAGCGTGCCGAGCACGGCCCTGCCGGTCGGGTCGGCCGACGTCCGCAGCCGGGCGTCACCCGCCGCCGGGCCGTCGAGCACGAAGCGGGTGTCGATGTGGATGCGGCGGTTGTACGGCGTGGCGGAGAGGTTCTCCTCGCGGTACCACGACCCGGGCACCAGGCCCCGCTTGATCGCCACGACCGACATGCCGTGGTTCATCATCGCGATGGCCTTGATGTCCTGCGAGGTGTAGACGCCGGTCGGGAACATGAGGTTCTCGTCGGTGTACTCGTGGTTGACCACGAGCAGCGCGCGCCGGGAGTCGCGGTCGATCGGCAGCACGCCGACGTAGTCGCAGTTGTAGCCGAACTGCATCTTCGCGGCCTGAGGCGTCTGCCGGTACGCGTCGAACTCGGGCGCACCGGGCACGACGGGGTCGCCCCAGCGGATGACCACGTCGTGGTCGAAGCCCGGCGCCGTGGTGACCGCGTCGCGCTTGTTCGGCTTGACCGGCGTGAACGCGGCGCGGCCCAGGTGCGCGGTGCCACCCGCCTTGCCGGCGTACGGCGCGGGGCCGACTGCGGCGGCGGAGCCCGCGGTCGCGGTGGCGGCGAGGCTGCCGACGACGAGGGCCCCGGTGCCCTTCAGGACCGCGCGGCGCTGCACCGCCTTCGCGATCTCGTCCTGGACGTGGCCGTGGTCCGTGGGGTTCGGCTCGGACTTGTCACAGGCGTTGCCGCAGCGGAAGAAGCAGGTGAGGTGGCTGCGGGAGCCGTGCCGGAAGCCGGACACGGGCCGCAGCGGGATCAGGTCGCGCGTGGCGGGGACAGTCATGGCCGGGACCGTAGGGACACCCGGTGCTGCGCCGGCGTGCGGCGGGTGACGGGTCGGTGAACGTGAGGACGCCAGGAGACAAACAGTCAGACCTGACGGCATGTTGCCGGGCATGGCGCTGCGAGTGGTCGTGATCGGAGCCGGGTTCGGCGGGCTGGGCGTCGCCCATGCCCTGCGGCAGTCGGGCGTGCGGGACGTGACGATCCTGGAGCGCTCCGACGACATCGGCGGCGTATGGCGCGACAACACCTACCCGGGGGCCGCGTGCGACGTCCCGTCCCCGCTCTACTCCTGGTCGTGGGCGACCAACCCCACCTGGGGGCGCCGCTACTCCGTCCAGCCCGAGATCCTCGACTACATCCGGCGCACCTCCGAGCAGCACGGCCTCCTCGACCTGGTGCGGTTCGGCACCCACGTGACCGCGCTGGAGTACGTCGACGGGACGTGGCGCATCACGACGAGCCAGGGCGTGCTGGAGGCCGACCTCGTCGTCGCCGCGACCGGCCAGCTCTCCAACCCGGTCATCCCGGAGATCCCGGGCGCGGACACGTTCGCCGGGCCGGCGTTCCACTCCGCCCGGTGGCGCCACGACGTCGACCTCACCGGCAGGCGGGTCGCGGTGGTCGGCACCGGCGCGAGCGCGATCCAGTTCGTACCCGGCATCGTGGACCGGGTCGGGTCGATGACGGTGTTCCAGCGCTCGGCGTCGTACGTCGTCCCGAAGCCGGACCGCGCCTACACCCCCGGACACCACCGGATGTTCGAGCGCCACCCCGCCGTGCCCGCGGGCGAGCGCCGGCTCACCTACTGGATCACCGAGCGCTTCAACGGTGCCCTCGAGGGCACCTCCCCCATCACCCGGCCGCTGATGGCCTCGATGCGCGCGGCGTGGCGGCTCCAGCTGCGCCGCCAGGTGCGCGACCCGGAGCTGCGGCGCGAGCTGATGCCGGGCTACGAGCTCGGCTGCAAGCGCGTGCTGTTCTCCAACGACTGGTACCCCGCGCTCGACCGCGACCACGTCGACCTGGTGACCGAGCGGATGACCGCCGTCGAGCCGCACGCGGTCGTCACCGCGGACGGCGTCCGGCACGCCGCCGACGTGCTGATCTGGGGCACCGGCTTCGCCGCGACCGACTTCCTCGGCGGGCTCGACGTCCGCGGCGCCGACGGCCTCTCGCTCAAGGAGGTCTGGGCCGACGGCGCCCGCGCCCACCTCGGCATCACCGTCCCCGGCTTCCCGAACCTGTTCACGATCTACGGCCCGAACACCAACCTCGGCGGCAGCTCGATCATCAACATGCTCGAGTCGCAGGCGGGCTGGATCGCCCAGGTCGCGCGCCGCGTACAGGACGGCCGCGCCCACCGGGTCGCGGAGCGGCACGACGTCTGGGAGCGGTACGACGCCGAGATGCAGCGTCGCCTGGGCGACGGCATCTGGGCCGGCTGCGACAGCTGGTACCGCGACGGGCGGCGGATCACGACCAACTGGCCCGGGCTGGTGGCCGAGTACAAGCGGCGTACCGCCGTCGTCGACTGGTCGGAGCTGGAGGAGGTCGGCTGACGACGCCGGACGTCATACGAGGTGGTCGCCCGGACGACCGGCGCGTATGACGTCCCGCTCGGCGCTCAGGCGGAGCCGGCGATGTTCACCATCCAGTCGACTCCGTACTTGTCGGTGAACATGCCGAACGAGTCGCCCCAGGGCGCCTTCTCCAGCGGCACGGTGATGCTGCCGCCCTCGCTCAGGCCGGTGAACCAGGCGCGCAGCGTTGCCTCGTCGTCGCCGCTCAGCGAGATCGAGCCGTTCGCGATGTCGCCGCCGGTGTCCATGTGGCTGGGGACGTCGGCGCCCATCAGCTGCACGGAGTCCGACACCGACAGGGCCGAGTGCATGACCAGGTCGGCCTCGCTCTCGGCGACCTCCATGCCGCCCTGGTCGGCGAAGGTCATCACGTCGAGCTGGCCGCCCAGGACCGACTGGTAGATGCACCGCCGGAGAACGGAAGGCCGGCGCCCACGGCGCCCATCGCGCACGGGGCGCCCACGGAAAGCGAGAAGCCCGGCGCACCGCGCCGGGCTTCCTCTCTGTTCGGTGGTCCTGACGGAACAACAATTGAACCGCTCTCCCCTACTAAAGCGGCTCTTCACAGTTGAGGGTGTAGGGAGCTGGGGTCTGAATGAGCGGCTGGACGAGATCGAACGGCTGGCCCTGGAGCCATATGAGTCGCCGGCGTTGATCCGCCGGCGACGTCAGGGTCGGATCGATCCGGCTCGAGTCGCGGGGCTAGTCGCGGCTTATGAGGCCGGGGCCACCATGCGCGAACTTGCCGCAGCGCAGGGCGTTGATCCGTCGACCATCAGCTTGCTGCTAAAGCGGGAGCACGTGGTGAGTCGAGGGCGGGCCACGGTCATCCACGCGCAAGCCGGCAAGGCTCGGGACTTGCGTGACCAGGGCTGGTCGATGCAGCGGATTGCTGACCACTACGGCTGCTCGGTGACAACGGTGTGGCGGATCCTCCACCGGTCAGGCGCTGAGCCTTGTGCTGGCCGGTGAGGCCAGCGGTTCAAGCTAGTCTGCAACGATCCCATCGAGCAATTGCGGGAAGCGCCCGCAGGACTGCGTGGTGGGTTGGCCTCGCAACCCTGGCACTGGACTCTCAGGCCCTAAACCCGGATCCACCGATGGCCATTTTGGTGATTGCGTGATCGGGATTGGCGGGGTTTGAGGGGTCGGGGGCGTGTTGATCTGCCGGACCTCGTTGTCCGGGTCGTCCACAGTGATCCTCGGTCGCGCAGCGGTGGCTGCTGGGTGGTCAGGCCGCGAGGACGGGTGGTGGGTCGCTGACTCGGTCGAACAGTGCGGTCCAGGCGGGCTGCCAGGGCCAGGCTCGGGGCAGGTGCAGGGTGATGCGG
>NZ_BAAIFY010000017.1:0-97999 GCF_054653575.1 Nocardioides pyridinolyticus
CGCGGCGTCCGTCGTGGCCGACCTCGCCCCCGCCGTCCAGGCCGACACGCCGTGCCACCACCCGCAGGAGCCGGACCTGATGCTGCGCCGGCTGCTGCGCGAGGCGCTGTTCCACTCCCACAAGCCGCGGCGGCACCACGCGGCGCTGCTGATCGCGGCCTCGCCGTACCGCACCTCGGCGGCCCGCCACCTGCTGCGCCTTGCCGCCGACGACAACGACCTGCTCGCCGCGCGGGCGTGGACCGTGCTCATGCGGGTCGGCGACGGTGACCAGCGCGAGCGGGTCGTGCAGATGGCCTGCTCCGAGCAGCGCCCGTCCGTCCGCGCGCGTGCCCTGGTCAACGTCGGCCTGGGCGGGTCCCTGACGCCCGAGCAGAGCCGGGCGGTCGCGGACCGGTACGACGCCTCGAAGCCGCTCGAGCGGCACGCCACGCTGTTCGCGCTCGGCATGGCGGGAAGTCCGGAGCTGGCGGGGTTCGCCGGATCCGAGGACCCGGAGACCCAGCGCGGCGCCCGGTGGTGGCTCGGCCAGGGCACGGCCATCCACGACAGCGACGTGGTGCGCCCGGCCTAGCCCACCGGGCGGGGCTGGAGGGCGAGCTGCCGGCTCTGCGCGACCAGGCGGCCCGCGGAGTCCCACACCTCGCAGTCCTCCTCGAACAGGCCTCCGGCCATGTTGCGGGTCTCGTGGCGGACCTTGAGCCATCCGGGCGCCGGCCTCGCGCGCACGTGCGCGGTCAGCTCCAGCGTCGGAGCCCACCCCGGCATGTCGAGGTCGAAGGTCACCGGCGGCAGCGCGTCGACGACCATGAGCAGCGAGATCGGGTCCGGCTCGCGGCCGTCGACGAGCCGGAACCACGCGCTGAGCACGCCGCGGCCACTGGGCTGCCCGACGGCCCAGCCGACCTGGTCGGGATGGAACCGCATCTCGAAGCGGTCCATCAGCGGCGCGATCTTCCGCACCTCCTCCGGCGCCATCGTGTTGGGCACGCACTGCTCGAGCGGCGGGAGGTCCGGCTCCTGCGCCGTGGTGCGGACGTCGTCGCCGAGGCGGTCGAGGTCGGCGTACGTCGCGAGCGCGGTGATCCGCGTGTCCTCGCCCTGGCGCACGTCGACGGCCGCGGTGGCGATCCGGCCGCCGTCGCGGCGCACGTCGACGGTCACCGTCGCGGGGCCGGGCGTCGCGGCCGAGAGGTAGTGGGCCGAGACCGCGATCGGGTCCGGCTTCTTCGGCAGCGCCTCGCGCAGCGCGTTGCCCGCGACCGCGAGGAGGTAGCCGCCGTTGACCCCGCCGCCGACCAGCCAGCCGGCCGAGAGGTCCGCCTCCCATGTGGTCTCGTCCTGCTGGCGGATCGCGATGTGCTGGTCGAACTCGTGGGTCACGCGGTCACCCTAGAGTGGGCGCCATGACGCACCGGCACCCGCGGTGGCTCTACGAGGCGGGCCAGGAACCGGACCCGCGGTACACGCTGGCCAACGAGCGCACCTTCCTCGCGTGGGTGCGCACAGCGCTCGCGATGCTCGCCGGTGGCGTGGCGCTGAGCGCCCTCGGGCTGCCCGAGAACGACGCGGCGCGCGGCATCCTCGCCGTGCTCCTCGTGCTCACCGGCGCCCTGCTCACCGTGCTCGCCCTCATTCGCTGGGCCCGGGTCGAGCGGGCGATGCGGGCCGGCGAGCCGCTGCCGGCGTTCAGCCTGGGCTACGTGCTGACCGTCGCGGTCGTTCTCGGCGCGGTGCTGCTGGCCGCCACGCTCGGGTAGGTCGCTACGGTGTGCGGCATGGCGAAGTACCTGCTGCTCGGGAACACCGACGACTCCTGGAAGCTCCCCACGGAGACCGACACCGCCGACCTGCTCACGAGGCTGCGCGACGGGTTCGACGGCGCGGACGTCGTCGAGGTCGAGGTCGAGATGCAGGAGTCCGGCGGCCGCCTGACGATCTACGTCAACCCCGAGGCCATCGGCTGGTGGAGCGTCTACGAGGGCGACGGCTGACCGCCTACCCCTGCGCGCAGGTGAAGGTCGCGACGGCCTTCGCCTGCTGACCCTTCGCGGGCGCGATGGTCGCCTCGACCTCAGCGCCGTCGTCGGACTCCTCGATGCTGATCGCCTTGGCGGCTGCGGTGTAGCTCGTGCCCTTCACCGTCACGACGACCTGGGCTGGCTCCTCCCCCGTCTTCGGGGTGGCCGTGATCCAGCTCTTCTTGCCGTCGCTGGACTGGTAGAGCGTCGACTCGTCACTGGGCGTCGCCTGGGCATTGCCCTTCCAGCTCGCCTGCAGCGCACCGGTGATCGTCACGACCGCCTGGCACTGGTCGACCGGGTAGATCGTCGGGCTCTCCTCGGACGACGCCGACGAACCGGCAGCACCCGGGGTCTCCCCTTGGCAACTTCGTCCTCGCCACTGCACGCCGACAGGGCGAGCGCTGCCGAGAAAGCGGTCACGGCCAGGGTCAGTCGTGTCGAACGCATGCGCAGCAGTCAAACACGCGGCCTCAAACGGCCAGCGCCTGGGCGGCCCGGGCGAGGTCGTCGACGCCGCGCGCGAGCTCGTCGGGCCGGTCCGTGGTCATGTCCAGGTGGAACCCGTAGAGCGCGGAGTCCACCAGGGTCGCGATCCGCGCCACCCGGCGCGGCGGCGCCCCGCTGCGGGCGAGGTACGCGCGCAGGGCGGTGGTCCAGCGCTCGTTGCTCGCCCGCGCCTCACTCAGGTACGGCTCGCTGCCGAACAACCCGGACGCGGCCGCCTGGACGTAGACGCCGAGGCACGTGGCGAGGGGCTCCTCGCCGTACGCCGCCCACAGGCGGTTCACCGCCGAGCGGACCGAGGGGGCGGCGGGCAGCGCGTCGACGTAGGCCGTCGACCGGTCGCCGGCGCGGGCGACGACGGCGGAGACGAGCCCGTCGCGGCTGCCGAAGTGGTAGATCAGCATCCGGTCGCTGGTGCCGATCGCGGCGGCGAGCGGACGCAGGGTGAGGCCGATCAGGCCGTGCTCGAGGACGTGGTCGGTGACCCGGTCGAGCAGCTCCTCACGACGTCCCATGCCGAGAAGCGTAGCGGGTGCTACATTTCGTAGCGACTGCTACACGAGAGGACAGGCCGATGGTCGGCGCCATGGTGCTGCTGATGGTCGCGATCGGGATCGAGGTCGTCGCAGCCTCGCTGCTCCCGAAGGCGAACGGGTTCCGCGATCCCGGCTGGACGCTCGCGGTGGTGGCCGGTTACCTGGTCAGCATCTGGCTGCTGACGATCGTGGTGCGCACCCTGCCGGTCTCGGTCTCCTACGCGATCTGGTCCGGCGTGGGCACGGCGGTCGTCGCCGTGGTCGGCTTCTTCTGGCTCGGGGAGTCGATGAGTGCCCTCAAGGCCGTCTCGCTCGCCCTGATCGTCGTCGGCGTGGTGGGGCTCAACCTCGGCGGAGCGCACTGAGCGGAGCGCACCGAGGAGGCACCTGGGACCCTGTCGCCACGCTGGGTGCGGGCACCGCAGCAGCGCAATTGCGCCGGTTGGGCAGCGAAACCCTCGCTCCCCTCGCTCAAGCGGCGCAATTGCGCCCTTCGGGCGATCCCGGGCCACGACATCGGCCAGCACATCCGCCAGCACATCGGCCACGCCGCCCCCGGCGACCTCCACGCATGCGGGCCCTCGCACGCGGTTACCAACAGGTATGACGAGCTATACGGACAGGCGATGTCTGGACCAGTTTCCCGATCCTGCTGCCAACGCGCGTCACACCCGTCACAATCGTGCGTGCGGGGGCCAGCTTGGGACGGCTGAGTCCCGCTCATCCTTTTCGGGAGGGAAGACATGGGGAGCCGGGTCGTTCCGCTGAGACGGGAGCAGCCGCCGGTGGCGCCGATCATCGTCGCCGGTGACGTCGACGACCTCGCGAACGCCCACGACCTCGCCGCCGAGAACGACGAGCTGCGGATCGCCCTCGCCCAGGCCGAGGACGCCGCCGACCGGCTGGCCGGCATCGTCGACTCCGTCGCCGACGCGATCTTCACCATCGGCATGGACCTCGTCATCACCAGCTGGAACCGGGGCGCCGAGGCGCTCTACGGGTACGCCGCCGACGAGGTCATCGGGCGCGAGGCCACGATCCTCTACCCCCCGGGCTCCGACGAGCCGCGCCGGCTGGTCACCGTCGCCAGCACCGGCGAGCGCGTGCGCGGGCACGACTCCGTGCGGCGGACCCGGGACGGCCAACTGGCCGAGGTCAGCCTCGACGCCGGCCCCCACCAGGACGGCATCGTCGTGGTCGCCCGCGACATCAGCGACCGACGCGAGCTCGAGGCCGAGCTGGTCCGGCAGAACATGCACGACGCGCTGACCGGCCTGCCGAACCGCGCGTTCTTGACCTACCGGCTGGCCCAGGCGCTGTCCGAGGCCCGCCGCCGCGAGAGCCCGGTGGCCGTCCTGGTCGCCGATCTCGACCAGTTCCGCGCCGTCGACGACCTGCACGGCCACGTCGTCGGTGACCGGGTGCTCGTGGAGATCGCCGAGCGGCTGCGCGGCGTGGCCCGCCCGTCCGACACCGTCGCGCGGTCCGGCGGGGACGAGTTCGTGCTGGTGTGCCCCGGCCTCGACGTGGCCGGTGCCGGCGACATGGCGCGGCTGGTCATCGAGGCCATCGGCGAGCCGCTCGAGGCCACCCACCGGGCACTGCGCATCGGCGCCAGCGTCGGCATCGCGGTGACCCCGCCGCTCGACGGCGACGCCGCCACCCTGCTCCAGCACGCCGACGTCGCGATGTACGAGGCCAAGGCGCGCGGCCGCGCCCGCAGCCAGGTCTTCGACGCCGCGTTCGCCCGCCAGGCCGGCGAGCAGCGCCGGCTCGCGGCCGAGCTGCGCGAGGCGCTGGCCTTCGACAAGCTCGACCTGCACTACCAGCCGGTCTTCGACCTCGGCGGGGACCGCCTGGTCGGCGTCGAGGCGCTCGCCCGCTGGCACCACCCCGTCGGCGGCAACGTCCCCCCGGGCACCTTCGTGCCGCTCGCGGAGAAGCACGGCTTCATCGCCGACCTCGACCGCTGGGTGCTCGACCGCGCGTGCCTCGACATCGCCTCGGCGATCGACTCCGGGGACCTGCCGTCGAACGCGCACGTCGCGGTGAACCTCTCGGCCCGCTCGCTCGACGACCCGTCGCTCGTGGCGGCCGTCGCCGACGCCGTACGCCGCTCGCGGCTGCCCGCCGAGTCGCTGGTCCTCGAGGTAACCGAAACGTCGGTGCTCCAGAACCGTGACGCGGCCCGGGCCTCGCTCGAGGCGCTGCGTGCCCTGGGCGTCGGCATCCACCTCGACGACTTCGGCACCGGCTACTCCTCGCTCAGCTTCCTGCGCGAGCTGCCGGTGACCGGCGTGAAGATCGACCGCTCGTTCGTCCGCGACGCCGTGGACCGCCCCGAGGACCTCGCGATCACGGAGGCGATCGTCCGCCTGGCCCGCGGCCTGGGCCTGGAGACCGTCGCCGAGGGCGTCGAGACCGTGGAGCAGCGCGACCTGCTGCGCCGGCTCGGCTGCTCGACCGCCCAGGGCTACTGGTGGAGCCCGGCCGTCCCGCTCACGGCCCTGGCCGACTCCAGCGGCGCCCGCGCACCTCGGCTCCACGAGCCCCGGACCACGGTCGCCCGGACCTGGAACGTCCCTCGTCGTACCGTCGACCCGTACGTCGCCCGCACCATCTGCTGCCTGCGCGGCGGCATCGAGGCCGGCCAGGGCTGGCTGGTCCTCAGCAGCGAGTCGCGCCGCAACTCCTTCGCCGCCGCGCTCGGCCCCGTGCACCAGGCGGCCACGGCGCGTGGGCAGCTCGTCGAGCTCGACGCCTACGAGACGCTGCGGTCGGTCACCGGCCCGGACGGCCGCCTCGACCCGGCCCGGTTCGAGCAGGTCGTCGGCACCGCGCTGCGCCGCCTCGGGGGGGCCTCCGAGGTCGGCATCCACGCCGAGCTCGGCCACGTGAACCAGCCGCTGCACAGCCTGCGGGTCTCGACCGACCTGCGGCGCCGCCTCCACGCCGAGGCCGACGTGACGCTCGAGTACTCCGACATGCCGGCCGACTGCATGGCCCACGGCCCGCTGCCGCTGCAGCAGCGGATCGCCTCCGTCGACGCGTCGTAGCGCAGGGGCCTACTCCCCCGCCAGGGCGTAGCGCCCCCCGCCGCGCTGCTTGGCGCGGTACATCGCCTCGTCGGCCCGGTGCACCACGTCGTCCACGCCGTGCGGGGGCGCCAGCGCGATGCCGATGCTGGCCGAGACCACGTGCGCGACCCCGCCGACCACCACCGGCACCTCGAGCGCCGCCAGGATCCGCTCGGCGACCACCAGCGCCTCGTCGCGCCCGGCGTCCTCGCAGATCACCGCGAACTCGTCGCCACCGAGCCGGCCCACGGTGTCGGTGGCCCGGATCGAGTCCAGCAGCCGGGCGGCGATCTCGCGCAGCACGGCGTCGCCGGCGGTGTGGCCGTAGCCGTCGTTCACCGGCTTGAACCGGTCGACGTCGAGGAAGAGGACGGCCGTGCCTCGGCCCGGCGTCCGGGCCTCGCGTGCGACGGCCGTCTCGAGCCGGTCCTGGAACAGGTAGCGGTTGGGCAGCGCGGTCAGCGGGTCGTGCAGGGCCCGGCTGCGCAGCACCCGCTCGGCGTTGCGCGCGTCGGTGACGTCGCTGACCGAGACGAGCGAGCCGAGCCGGTTGTTGCGGCTGTTGAGCGGGCGCACCGCGACCCGCAGGATCCGCTCCCTGTTGTCGGGGCGCCGGTGCACGACCTCGTGCACCTCCCGGCCGTCGTCGCCCACGGCGCCGGCGTCGACCAGCCCGAGCAGGCGGACCGGGTCCTCGCCCTGGAGGTCCTCGACCGAGCGCCCGAGGACCTCGGCGGCGGTGTCGTTCGCGAAGAGCACCAGGCCGTCGGGCGAGGTCGCGAGGATGCCCTCCTGAGCGGTCTCGACCATCGCCCGGTGCATCGCCTCGGACAGCCGCAGCGCCTCCTCGGTGCGCACCCGCTCGGTGACGTCGCGCAGGTTCGAGACCAGGCCGAGCACGTCGGGGTCGTCGAGGCAGTTGGTCGTCGTCGACTCGATCGAGCGCCACTGGCCGTCGCCGTCGCGCACACGGAGCACGGCTCGCTCCACGCGACGAGGCTCGGCCAGCAGGCGCTCGGTCATCTGCGCGAGCAGTCCGGCGTCGGCCGGGTGGACGTACTCCCAGCTGGAGTGGTGCAGGAGGTCGGCGCGCTCGTAGCCGAGCATCCGGGCCACCGCGCCGGCGACGTAGGTGATCGTGAGCTGCTCGTCGAGCACCACCGCGGAGTCCCACGCCCGGCGGGCGAGCACGTCGGGGAGGTGGGGGCGACCGTCGTCCTCGGGGTACTCGTCGGCGTCCGCCACCGAGGCGGCGATGGCGTACGGGCGGCCGTCGGGCTCGCGGAGCAGGCTCGCGTCCAGCAGCAGCCGGAGCTCCTGGCCGTCGGCGTCGCGGAACAGGCCGCGGTAGCTGACCGAGTCGAGCTCGCCGGCCTCGAGGCGGGTCAGCCGCTGCACGACGCTCGGCGCGTCGACGGGGTGCACGAGGTCGAGCAGGTCGCTGTCGGCGAACCAGCCCTCGCCGCGACCGAACAGCTCGCACCAGGCGGGGTTGACCGACTCCAGGTGGCCGTCGAGGCCGACGATCGCCTGCGGGACCGGGGCCTGGTCGAAGTGGGCGCGGGCCATCTCGAGCGCCAGGGCGAGCTCGCGCTGCTCAGCCAGGTCGGCGGTGACGTCGCGCAGCACGACGATGGCGCCGCCGGGAGCGGGTCCGAGCGTGATGACCGCGGAGAGTGTCGAGCCGTCGCGGCGCGTCACGGACTCCACGAACGGCTCGAGCCGCTCGGCGGCGCGCAATCGGCCCACCGCCGGGAGGAGCCCGGTGATCACCTCGCCGGCCAGCTCGTCGGGGCGCCAGCCGAGCACCTTCTCGGCGGCCGGGCTGGCCCACGTCACGCGGCCGTCGGCGTCCAGCAACAGGATGCAGTCGTGCAAGGTCGCGGCGATGCTCGCCAGCAGCTGACCCCGATCGATCTCCTGCATCATTCCCCCGAGCGCTGCTCTATGGCCGCTCATGCGTCGTCGTCCCCCATGGTGGCATCATCGGCGTGACCGCGCGGTCACTTGAGAAATCAGGCGAGACCGACGAGCGAGAGGTACGCCGCGGCGAGCGGTGCGCCCGCGAGCATGCCGAGCAGCGCTCCGCTGAGCAGGAACGGGCCGTGCGGGACCCGAGCGCCCCGGCGGGCCAGTCCGGTCGCGAGGAGCACGACGCCGACGACGGCGCCGATGACGAAGCCGGCACCGAGGCCGACGACCGCCGGGCCGAGCCCGAGCCACCCGAGCACGAGGCCGAGGACCGGCGCGAGGGCCACGTCGCCGAGCCCCATGCCACGCCCGGCGGTGAGCAGCCAGATGCCGCCGTACACCGCCAGCCAGAGGCCGGCGGACGCCAGCGCGACCGGGATCGGGTCGGGGCCGTGGCGCACCACGTCGATCCCCAGCGCCAGCACGGCGCCGACGGCCATCGCGCCGGTGATCGCGAACGGCAGCCGGCGGTGGTCGAGGTCGATCATGAACAGCGCGACACCGGCACCCGCGACGACCAGCCCGGCGAGGGTGTACGGCGTGCTGCCGAACCGCCAGGCGACGACGGCGAACAGCAGCCCGGTGCCGAGCTCGACCAGCGGGTAGCGCGCCGGGATCGACACCGCGCAGTCGCGGCAGCGACCGCCGAGCGCGAGCCAGGACACCACCGGCACGTTGTCCCGGGCGCGGATGGGGTGCGCGCAGGCCGGGCAGGCGGAGCCGGGTGACACCACCGACAGCCCGGCGGGGACGCGGTGGATGACGACGTTGAGGAAGGACCCGACCAGCAGGCCGAGCACCCCGGCGAGCACGACCATCGTCATGTCGTCCCGAGGCTCGCCTCGAGCGAGCTGCGCTCGGCGGTGCCGACGGCCTCCGCGAAGTCCTCGCGGGTGGGCGCCGCGGTGTCGGCGAGGAGGTCCCAGCGCAGGTCGACGGTCGCGAACGACAGGTCGCCCGAGCGCATCGCGGCGAGCACCAGATAGGCCTCGTACGCCGCGGCGTCGGCCTGCCGGGAGAGCCGGGCCGCGGCCTGGGCGGAGCCCTCGGCGGCCAGGAGGTGGGCCATCATCGCGCAGTCGTCGGCGGCGGTCCGCAGCTCGGCCAGCAGCTCGTCGGCGGGCCGCCCCCGGAGGCGGTCGGCGGTCGCGCCGGCGGTGACGTCGTCGGCGTGGTCGCCGGCGGCGATCTCGTCGAGGTGGCGGAGGTCGCCGAGCCGCTCGGCCAGCAGGTCGTGCACCGAGGCGTCGAAGGCGGACACCAGGGCGCTGCGGGCGATCCCGACGACCTCGCTGGGGGTCAGGGGGCGGTCCGGCAGGGCGGCCGCCGCGGCCTCGACCGCGGACGCGACCGAGCCGCCGACCGCGGCCAGCTGGGCGGCCGGGTCGGGTGCCTGGTCGATGCCGTTCTCGTGGAGGAGCTGCTCGAGGGCGTGCACGTCACCGGCCCAGGCGGCGAGCTGCGCCATCCGGACGTCACCGTCGGCGGCGTACCGGCGGGACAGGGCGGTGTAGTCCGGAGCGGTCATCATGCGGCCGTCCGGCCGCGACGGCGCCGCGTGCGACCGTCCTCGACGGGCGCGGGCGGCGGCACGGGCAGCACGACCTCGGGCTCGGTCGCGGCGACCGGCGCGAGCTCGGGCTGCGCCTCGACGGCGACCGGGCGGGCCACAGGCTGGGCGACGGGGCGGGCGACGGTGGCCGGCGACGGGAGGAGGGTGCGACCGGTCGGGGGCGCGTCGATGCGCGCGATCGCGGCGGCCACGCGCGCGACCGCGGCGCGCGGGTCGCCGTCGGCGGCGGTGCCGAGGGCGACGGCCTGCACGGCCGCCCGCACCTGGGTGCGGTAGGACTCCAGGTCCGGCGGGTCGACGATCCGCTCAAGGGCCTTCTCCAGCACCCGCACCTGGGCGCGCAGGGTGCGCACCTCGGTGTCGTCCTCGTTCCCGTCCGTGTGCTCGTGCGTGTGCCCGTGCACGGGCTCGTTGACCTCGACCGGCTCGGGCTCGTGGCGGCGCTTCTTGAACACGACTCACTCCTCCGATGCAGCGGCGGGGTCGGTGGTGCTGGCGAGGTTGACGGTCTTGCCCGGGTCCTTGACCGGCGGCATCACGAACATGTCGCCGGCGACGGTGGTGGTGAACGTGCCCGCCGCCGAGTCGACCGCGAGGTTGACCGCGGTGACGAGGTAGGCGCGCGGCATCTGCTCGAGGTTCTCCAGCAGCCGCTGGGTCTCGTCGTAGGTACCGACCACCGTGACGGTGACGGTCTGCCGGGCCAGCTGCGGCGCGGCCGCCGCCTCCTCCGTCGTCCCGACCTGGGGCGGGGTGGGGGCCAGCGTGGTGACGCCGTCCGCGCCGATGCCGGCGAGCTCGGCCGCGAGCGTGACCTCCCGGAACAGGCCGGGCTGGTCCGCGGTCGCGGGGAACTTCGCCGCGAGCTCGCGGGCGGTACGCCGGGTCTCGGCGAGCTCCTCCTGCTGCTGGCGCAGCGCGTTGAGCTGGGCGGCGAGCACCAGGTTCTGGTCCTGGATGGTGGTGATCTCCTCGCGCACCTCGCCGAGCCGCGCGGTCTGCGGACCGACGGCGAGCACCCAGCCGAGGGCGGCGAGGACGAGGAGGCCGACCGCGCCGGCGACCTTGGTCCCGGTGGGGGTCCCGAGCCTCATTCGGCGTACCTCCCGCTGTAGACCTTCTCCGAGAGCCCGACCGAGCCGCTGAAGCTCAGCAGGTCGGCCTCGTCGGTGGTCGTCGTCGAGATGAAGGGCTCCACGAACAGTCCCGACTCGCCGAGGGCGACGACCATCTCGCCGACCTCGGCCCGCGAGGACGCGGTGCCGGTCAGCTGCACGCAGCCGACGACGACGCGGGTGTTGAACGGGTCCGGGCCGGGGCACGGGTTGACGGCCGCGGCGCCGTCGGCGGCCTCGGTGGCGTCGGTCTGCGGCACCAGCGTGATCGACAGCGTGGCGAGGTCCGCGCCGGCCGGGGTCGCGTCGCGGACCCCGTCGAGCACCTCCGAGAAGTAGATCTCGTCCGACATCGCGGTCCCGACGGTCTGCTCCTGCTGGGCGACGCCGGTGACGAAGGCGCGCACCGGTGCGAGTACCTGTGTCTCCCCGACCAGCCGCGAGGTCTCGGCCTGCTCGACCGCGACCAGCTTCTCGGCCTCGGCCACGCGCATGTGCTGCACGGTCCAGGCGCCCGCGACCAGCAGCAGCATCACGACGCCGCCGGCGAGGAAGCGGTGCCGCAGCCGGCGCGCGGCCCGGCGGTCGAACTCCGACTGCGAGAGCAGGTTGACCGCCGGCATCGTCGGCACGACGGCAGGGGTACGCCGCTTCACCGGGCCGCCCCCAGGCAGAGGCCGGCCGGCACCGCGAGCGCGGCGGGGTCCGGGTCGTCGAGGTGGGCCCGGCTCGGCGTGCGCACCCGTCCGGCGACGTCGAGCCGCTCGACCGGCACGCCCAGCCGGCGGGCCAGGTGCTCGTCGAAGCCGCCGAGCCGGGAGCCCGCGCCGGCGAGCAGCACCCGGCCCACGGCGGACTCACGGTGGTAGGCGAGGGTCGTGACGATCTCGTCGGCGAGGCGCGAGGCCGCCACGGCGACGACCTGCTGCGCGGCGTGGTCGAGCCCGTCGGCCCGGGGCGCGAGACCCTCGCGCTGGCTCGGGTCGAGGTGGGCGTGACCGGGCAGTCCGACGTACACCTTGGTGCGCTCGGCGTCGTCCCACGACCAGTCGTAGCGCTCCTGCACGGCCTGGGTGACGGAGTCCCCGCCGACGCCCGGGATCATGCGGACGTAGCGCGGCACGCCGTCGGTGTGCACGACGACCGACACCACGTCGGCGCCGATGTCGACGAGCGCCTCGGTGACGGGCAGCCGATCGGAGCCGGTCGGCAGCGCGGCGGTCCGGGCCCGCAGCAGCGCGAACGGCAGGAGGTCGACGCCGCGGGTGCGCAGCCCGGCGTCGCGGGCGGCGCCGACGAACGCGTCGACGACCTCGCGCGCCGCGGCGACCAGGAGGATCCGGTTGATCCGGCGGGTGCCGCCGTCCTCCGTCGCGACCTCCAGGTCCTCGAGGAGGTGGAAGTCGAGGTTGGCCTCGTCGACGGAGAAGGGCAGCACGTCCTGGACCTGGTAGCGCAGGGCCCGGCGGAAGTCCGACGGCGCCATCCAGTCGAGGTCCATCTGCCGGACGAGGACGCCGCTGTTGGCGATGCCGATCGAGACCTCCGTGCTCCCGAACTTCCCGCGGGACCACAGCTCGCGCAGCGCGGCGGTGAGCGCCTCGCCGTCCACGACCGTGCCGGCGCGGACCACACCGGGGGCCAGCGGGACCCGGGCGAACCGCCGCAACGTCGTACGCCGGCGGCCCGGGACGAACTCGGCTGCCCGGATGCCGGTACTGCCGATGTCGAGGCCCACCAAAGTGCGCGCCATGGGAACTTCTACGCCCCTTCCGAGAGATCTGCGTCAGGGATGTTCTCGGACTCCGCCGCGCGCGACTTGAGGCTCGGCGCGATCTTTTCGGCACCGGTCTGGCCGGGGTCCTCCGACCCGTGTGGCGCGTGGTACACAAGGGAATGTGACTACGCCTCGGGAGTCGGCCCCGGCCTCTCTGCAGATCGCGCCGTACCTCCAGGCGGTGGTGGTCAACCACGGGTCCGACCTGCACCTCAAGGTCGGCGGTCCGCCGCGGATCCGCATCTCCGGGTCGCTGGTGCCGCTCCAGACCGCCCCCCTGACCGCCGCCGGCGTGGAGGCGCTGGTGCGCGAGACGATGCCGACCGACGTCGAGGTCTCCTTCGACGCGACCAACGAGGCCGACTACGCCCTGTCCGTGCCGGGCATCGGCCGGTTCCGCGTGAACGCCTTCCGGTCGCGCGGCGCGGTCGGCTGCGTGATGCGGCTGGTGGGCGACGAGCCCAAGACGCTGGGCGAGCTCGCGCTGCCCGACGTCATCCGCAGCCTGGCGCTCGAGCCGCGCGGGCTGGTGCTGGTCACCGGTCCCACCGGGTCCGGCAAGACGACCACGCTGGCCGCGATGGTCGACGCGGTGAACGAGACCCGGCCGGTGCACATCCTCACGATCGAGGACCCGATCGAGGTCATCCACCGCGACAAGGTCGCGAGCGTGAGCCAGCGCGAGCTGGGTACCGACACCGCCGACTGGAGCGTCGCGCTGCGCGCGGCGATGCGGCAGGACCCGGACGTGATCCTCATCGGGGAGATGCGCGACGCGGACACCGTGCGGGCGGCGCTCTCGGCCGCGGAGACCGGACACTTCGTGATGTCCACGCTGCACACGACCGACGCGAAGGAGACGGTGAACCGGGTGATCGACTTCTTCGCGCCGCACGAGCAGAAGCAGGTGCGCCTCGGCCTGGCCGGGTCCCTGCGCGGGATCGTGTGCCAGCGGCTGGTCCCCCGCGCCGACGGCCAGGGGCGCGTCGTCGCGATGGAGATCGCGGTCAACACGCCGCGGCTCGCCGAGGCGATCGCCGACCCGAACCGCACCGACTCGATCCCCGACATCGTCGCGGATGGTGCCTACTCCGGCATGCAGACCTTCGACCAGCACCTCGTCCGCCTGGTGCTCGACGGGACCGTCTCGGTGGCCGACGCGAAGCTGGTCAGCTCGAACACCCACGACTTCACGGTCATGCTCAAGCGCGCCGGCGTGGACCCGGCGCTCGTCGACGCGGAGCCGGTCCGGTGAAGGCCCCGATGACTCCGGAGACCCAGGACCTCGCCGCCCTCGACCTGCCCGGGGTGCGCGAGTACCGCCAGCGGCTGGAGGCCGAGGAGGACCGGGTGTCGTACTGGCGCCGCCTCGTGCACGCCCGCCTCGACCTGCTCGCCGCGGAGGCCGCGACCGACCACACGCTGACGCTGCCCGAGCTGGTCCGGGTGCTCGGCGACACCGGCACCGGGCAGACCCGTCAGGCGCTGGTGAGCGTCCGGGCCGCGGAGCCGCTGCCCGAGCTGCCGGAGCTCACGGAGATGTGGGCGACCGACGTCGACCCGCACGACGACGCCCAGGTGGCCGACGCCGTCCGGCGCCTCACCCGCGCCGAGGCCCAGCTGACCGAGTACCGCCGCGCGCTGCACGAGCGGATCGACGAGGCCACGACCGCGCTGATCTCGCGGTACCGCGAGAACCCGGTGGCTGCCCTCGCGGTCATCCCCGAGGACTAGCCGGATGCGCACCCCGACCTCGAGCGACACCGTGCGCACCCTCGTCCAGACCGGGCAGCTCACCCAGGCGGACGCCGACGAGGCGACCCGCCTCGCGGCCGAGCGCCACCAGAGCGTGCTCGAGGTGCTCCTCGAGCAGGGATGGGTCGACCGCTCGACCGTCGTGCGCACCGCGGCGCTCTCCGCCGGCCTCGACTACGTCGAGCTGTCGGACTTCATCGTCGACATGGCCGCGGTCACCCTGCTGCCGGCCGAGTTCGCCCGCCGTACCGGCGTACTGCCGCTCTCCCTCGACGACGGCGAGCTCGTCGTCGCGGTGAGCCCCCGCCAGGCCGGCGACATCGAGCTCAAGGACGACCTGGTCCGACTGACCCGCAGCCGGATCCGGTTCGCCATCGCCAACCGCGGCGACATCGACGCCCGGATCAACCAGGTCTACCGGGCCGAGGGCGAGCTGCACGACCTCACCTCGGACCTCACGCCCGAGGAGGAGGCCGACGACCTCGACAGCCTCACCCAGGTCGACGACGAGGCACCGGTCGTGCGGTTCGTGAACCTCCTCATCAACCAGGCGATCAGCGACCGCGCCTCCGACATCCACATCGAGCCCACCGAGCGCGACATGCGGGTCCGCTACCGCATCGACGGCGTGCTGCACGACGCCCACCGCTCCCCGAAGAACATCCAGAACGGCGTGATCTCGCGGCTCAAGATCATGGCGGACATGAACATCGCGGAGCGACGCGTGCCCCAGGACGGCCGGATGTCGGTGAGCCACCAGGGCCGCCGGGTCGACCTGCGCGTCGCGACGCTGCCCACGGTGTGGGGCGAGAAGGTCGTCGCCCGGATCCTCGACACCTCGAACACCCAACTGGGCCTGGACGACCTCGACTTCAGCCGCGAGAACTTCGAGCGCTTCCACGCGTCCTACACCAAGCCCTACGGGATGATCCTGGCCACCGGGCCGACCGGCTCGGGCAAGTCCACGACGCTCTACGCCACGCTCAACCAGCTCAACCGGCCCGACGTCAACGTGATCACCGTCGAGGACCCGGTGGAGTACCGGCTCCCCGGGATCAACCAGGTGCAGACCAACGCCAAGGCCGGCCTGACCTTCGCCTCGGCCCTCCGGTCGATCCTGCGGTCCGACCCCGACATCGTGCTCATCGGCGAGATCCGCGACCACGAGACCGCGCAGATCGCCGTCGAGGCGGCGCTCACCGGCCACCTCGTGCTCTCGACCCTGCACACCAACGACGCCCCCTCCGCGGTGACCCGGCTCATCGAGATGGGGATCGAGCCGTTCCTGGTGGGCTCCGCGCTCGACGCCGTACTCGCCCAGCGGCTGTGCCGCTCGCTGTGCGAGCGCTGCAAGGAGGCGTACGCCGCCGACCCGGCCGAGCTCGACCGCGTCGGCTTCCCGTGGGACCCGAACGACGACCCGCCGACGCTCTACCGCGCCGTCGGCTGCTCCGCCTGCTCGCAGACCGGCTTCCGCGGCCGGATGGCGCTGCACGAGGTCATGACGGTGACCGAGGAGGTCTCGCGGCTCGCCGTCGCCCGCGCCTCGACCGACGAGGTCGCCCGGGTCGCCCGCGACCAGGGCATGACCACCCTGAAGACCGACGGCTGGCAGAAGGTCGCCGCAGGCCGGACGTCGATCGAGGAGATCCTCCGCGTCGTCGCCTGATCCGCGAGCAGTCGCGCAGGTCACTCTCAAGTCGGCTGCTCGGGGCTCCGACAAACCCTTCGTGTCCGACACACCCACCTTCGGCTTGCCGCTGGCGGCACCGGTCGCCCCTCCGGCGCCGGTGGCTGCTCCCGTGGTAGCGCTCACCCCGCCCACGCCCGCGCCCGCTCCGACTCCCGCTCCGACTCCCGCGCCGACCGCCACGCCGACCGCCGCGCCGACCGCCGCGCCGACCGCCGCGCCGACCGGACCCGCCCGGCTCGAGCTCGACGAGCTCCTCCTGCACGTCCTCCACGACGGCGGCTCCGACCTCCACCTCACGGCCGGGGCTCCCCCGACCGTGCGCGTCCGCGGCGAGATGATCGCGATCGAGGGGCAGCCCGAGCTGTCGGCCGAGCAGCTGCGGGCCGCGCTGTACGGCGTGATGACCGAGCGTCAGCGCAAGGTGTTCGAGGAGGAGCTCGAGCTCGACTTCGCCTACGAGGTCCCGGGGCACGCCCGGTTCCGCGTCAACGTCTTCCAGCAGCGCGAGGCGCTCGGCGCCGTCATGCGGCTGATCCCGTGGGAGATCGTCCCGCTGGAGAAGCTCGGCATGCCCGACGCGGTCGACCGGTTCACCACGCTCAAGCGCGGCCTGGTGCTCGTCACCGGCCCGACCGGCTCGGGCAAGTCGACCACGCTCGCGGCGGTCATCGACCGGATCAACCGCACCCGGCGCGGCCACATCGTCACGATCGAGGACCCGATCGAGTTCCTCCACGAGCACCGCGGCTGCATCGTGAACCAGCGCGAGGTCGGCAACGACACCCACGCGTTCCGCACCGCGCTCAAGCACGTCCTGCGCCAGGACCCCGACGTGATCCTGGTCGGCGAGCTCCGCGACCTGGAGACGATCTCGGTCGCGCTGACCGCCGCCGAGACCGGTCACCTGGTCCTCGCCACGCTGCACACCCAGTCCGCGCAGGACACCATCACGCGCGTCGTCGACGTGTTCCCCGCCGACCAGCAGCAGCAGGTGCGCACCCAGCTCGCCGCCGCGCTCCAGGGCGTGCTCTGCCAGACCCTCGTCCCGACCGTGGACGGCGCGGGCCGGGTCGCGGCCGTCGAGGTGATGGTCGGCAACCCGGGCATCCGGGCGATGATCCGCGACGACAAGCTCCAGCAGATCCAGGGCGCCCTCCAGGCCGGCGCCAAGGACGGCATGCAGACCCTCAACGGACACCTGGCCGGGCTGGTCCACACCGGCCGGATCACCTACGAGGCCGGGCTCGAGCACTGCACCGACCGCAACGACTTCGAGACGCTGGTCGGCTCGAACGTCACCCGCGCGACCACCAGGTGGCAGTGACCATGTCCGGAGCGACGCAGTACGCCTACAAGGTCCGCGACGCGCGCGGCAAGCTCACCGAGGGCAAGGTCGAGGCGGCGTCCGAGGCCGCGGTCGCCGAGCGGCTCCGCTCGATGGGCTACGTCCCGCTCGAGGTCCGCCCCGCGAACGTCGGCATGCAGCGCGAGATCCGCCTCGGCTTCCCCAAGCGGGTCAAGACCAAGGACCTCGCGATCTTCTCCCGGCAGTTCGCGACCATGATCGACGCGGGCCTCACCATGCTCCGGGCGCTGACGATCATGAGCGAGCAGGTCGAGAACCCCGAGCTGCGCCGGATCCTGCGCGGCGTCAAGTCCGACGTCGAGTCCGGCCACAGCCTGTCCTCGGCGTTCGCGCGCGAGCCCCAGGTGTTCCCGCCGCTGATGGTCAGCATGGTCCGGGCGGGCGAGGCCGGCGGCTTCCTCGACACCTCGATGCGCCAGATCGCCGACAACTTCGAGGCGGACGTGAAGCTGCGCGCCAAGATCAAGGCCGCGCTCACCTACCCGGCCGTCGTCTTCGTGCTCGCGATCGTCATGTGCATCGCGATGCTGGTGTTCGTCGTCCCCGTCTTCGAGGGGATGTTCGACGACCTCGGCGGCACCCTGCCGCTGCCGACCCGGATCCTGGTCTTCCTCTCCCAGGCCCTGCGCTACCTGCTGCCCGTGCTCGTCGTGGGGCTGGTCGCGGCCGTGTGGGCGTGGCGCAAGTACGCCCAGACCCCGCGGGTGCGGAGCGTGGTCGACCCGCTCAAGCTGCGGCTCCCCGTCTTCGGCGACCTGTTCCAGAAGCTCGCCCTGGCGCGGTTCGCCCGCAACCTGAGCACGCTGCTGGGCTCCGGCGTCCCGATCCTCCAGTCGCTGGAGATCGTCGGCGACACCTCGGGCTCGGTCGTGATCACGCGGGCCCTGGAGGACGTCCGGGACTCGGTCCGTCGGGGCGAGTCCGTCGCCGGCCCGCTCGCCGAGCACGCCGTGTTCCCGCCGATGGTCGTGCAGATGATCGCCTCGGGCGAGGAGTCGGGCGCCGTCGACCAGATGCTGGCGAAGATCGCGGAGTTCTACGACGCCGAGGTCGAGACCACCACGGAGGCGCTGACCGCCCTGATCGAGCCGCTGATGATCGCGTTCCTCGGCGGCATCGTGGGGTCGATGATCATCGCCCTGTACATGCCCATGTTCAAGATCTTCGACATGATCGAGTGACGGATGACGGCCTCTCGGGACACGCACGCACGCGACGCCGGGATGACCTTGGTCGAGGTCGTCGTGGCGATCGGCCTGTTCGCCGTCATGAGCACCGCGGTGCTCTCGGTGCTCGGGTCCGCGATCGTGGCCGCGCGCGACGACAAGAGCCGGATCGCGGCGATCAACCTCGCGGTCCGCGAGCTGGAGATCGTGCGCGACATGTTCAGCTCGATCACCCGCGGTCCTGACCAGATCACCGAGAACCGGGTGGTGAACCCGCACCCGCTCCCGGGCGGTACGGCGGGCCGCCCGCTCGTGGTCGACAACATCCCCTACACGGTGGTCCGCGAGGCCCAGTGGCAGGCGGTCGGCAGCGAGGCCGACAGCTCGGCCTGCGACGACGGCACGTCGACCGAGCTCGCCTACCTGCACGTCAAGGTCATGGTGACCTGGCCCGGCCTCGGCGACCGCCGCCCGGTCACCGTCGACACCGTCATGACGCCCCGGAAGGGCACCTACTCCTCGGACCTCAGCCACATCGGTCTCAAGGTGGTCGGGGCGGACGGCGAGGGCAACGGCGGCGTTCTGGTCACCGCGACCTCGAGCACCGGCCAGGTGAAGACCGGCACCACGGCGTCGGGCGACGCACCGCTCTACGCCGGACGCGGCTGCGTCCTCCTGTCGCACCTACCGGCCGGCGACTGGACCGTGACGGCCAACAGCCCGGGCTTCGTCGACCCCGCCGGGCGCGCGACGACCACCGTCGACGTGCACCTCGCGCCTGGCCAGCTCTGGCGCGGATCCGTGGAGTACGACGCGGCCGCCACGATCGTGGCGACGATCCCGCACCCCGACGGCTACGAGCTGCCGCCGGCCGTCGCCGACCTGCCCCTCACGCTGGCCAGCACCGGCCTCCAGCCGATCGGCGCGCGAACCGTCGCGGGCACCGGGTCCACGCGCACGCTCACCACGCTGTGGCCCTACGCCAGCGGGTACGACGTGTGGACCGGCGGCTGCGAGGACGGCAGCTCGTCCAGCCTGGTCACCACCCTCCCGGGCCAGACCTCCTCCACCACCGTGCCGCTGGGCAAGGTCGAGGTCCGGGCGGCGCCGGGCACGTCGGTCACCGCGGTCCACGACCCGGACCGGCTCTGCACGGCGACGACGACCATTCCGCTGGGCACGACCGTCACCGAGGTCGTCGAGCCCACCGAGGAGCCGACCCCGCTGCCGAGCGAGTCCCCCACCGAGTCCCCCACCGAGTCGCCGGGCGCGACGCCGACGGAGACCCCCACCGAGACACCCGCGGAGACACCCACGGAGGAGCCCGCACCGGGTGGCGTGCTGCGGGTGCTGTTGCCCTACGGCGCGTGGACCATCAACGGTCAGGTCGTCCTGGTCGGCAGCGGCACGACGGTGGTGCAGCTGTGAACGAGGAACGGCGCGACGCCGGGATGAGCGTGGTCGAGATGGTCGTGGCGGCCGGCCTCGTCGTCGTGCTCGGCACGATGGTCATGACGGTCGCGATCCTCGGCGTCCGGACGTCGGCCGGGCTCGAGGTCCGCCTCGACAACTCCGTCCAGGGCGAGCTGGGCATCGCCGCGACCGGCAAGGTGCTGCGCACCGCCGTACTGCCGGCCCAGCTCGACGAGCAGGCCTGCGACAGCTGCGCGGACACCGCGATCGTGCAGGCCGCCGGCACCCGCGTCACGTTCTACGCCAACATCGAGAACACCGGCGGCGGCCCCAGCCTGGTCACGCTCGAGGTCCTCGCGGACCCCGCCCGGGCCGACGGCACCGCGATGCTCCGCCAGACCCGCGTGCCCCCGACGCCGCTGCCCGGCGGCAAGTACGAGTTCTGCGACCCGGCCGCCGCCACGTGCGTCACCGAGCGTCGCGTCCTCGCCCGGGGCCTGGTCTGGCCGAGCCCGCGCGTCTTCACCTACTACGACTTCGACGGCGCGCCGATCGCCGGCACCGCGGTCGCGGGCACCGACCTGCCGAGCATCTCCAGCGTCGACGTGAGCATCGCCGTCCAGACGGCCCCCGGCCGGGCGGAGTACCCCACGACCACGACGGTCCAGCGGATCCGGCTGCCCAACGCCGACCTCAACGTGATCGTGGAGCCGTCATGAGCGCCCCGACGAGGAACCGCGACGAGGGCTCGGCCCTGCTGCTGGTCCTGGGCGCGATGACGGTCGCGATGATCATCGCGAGCGTCGCGCTCAGCCACGGGCTCGCGACCATGGACAAGGCGCGGCACTCGGTCGCGTGGAACGAGGCGCTGGCGGCCGCCGAGGCCGGCGTCGACGACTTCCTCGCGCGGCTGAACGCCGACGACAACTACTGGCTCCACGTCGACTGCGAGAACGACGCCCTGCGAGGACCGGCAGCGCCGGCGAACAGCTGCGGGTGGGGCTCCTCGACGGAGCCGGGCTGGTCCGACGTGCCGGGCTCGCTGCGCGGAGAGTTCCACTACGACATCGACGTCACGCAGACCCACGTCGACGGCACCATCGACCTGGTGTCGACCGGCCGGGTCGTGACCGGTGACGACCACGCGACCCGCAGCATCCAGGTCACGCTGCGCCGCGAGGGCTTCGGCGAGTTCCTCTACTACACGACGTACGAGACCAAGGACCCCGCCGACTACGCCAACCCCGTCGACAAGTACGCCAAGTGCGCGAAGTACTTCTGGGCCGGCCGGAAGGCGTCGGACTGCGACGACATCACGTTCATCGGCGGCGACAAGCTGAACGGGCCGATCCACTCCAACGACTCGATCCTGATGACCGACGCCACCAGCGGGACGTACGCCGGCAAGGGCCCCTGGTTCACCGGCACCGTCACGACCTCGCTGCCGGCCTGCAAGCCGGTCGACGGCGTCCCCCAGCCCGCGACGAGGTGCTACCGGTCCGGCACCAGCGGCGGCGGCCACCCGACGTTCTCCCAGGGCATCACCTACCGCAACGAGCTCGAGCTCCCCGGCACCATCGGCGACCTGCGCCAGTTCGTCACCCCCGGCCCGGACGCGCCGTCCGTGCTGGGCTGCCTCTACACCGGACCGACGCGGATCCAGTTCCTCGACCCCCTGAGCGCGACCAGCCCCGCCCAGATGAAGGTCTGGAGCCCGTGGTCGACGACCGGGCTCAACCCCGGCTGCGGCAACGCGGGGGGCTCCTGGCCGCAGACCGTCGACGTGCCGTCGAACAACCTGATCATGGTGCAGAACGTCCCGCCCACGCAGTCCCAGCCGGCGGCCGGCGCGCCGTGCGCGGGCGGCTCGATCGGCGGCTTCCCGAGCGCGGACGACTACAACCAGACCCTGGCGGAGTTCTCCTGCCGCAACGGCACCGTGTACGTCGACGGCGTGCTGCGCGGCCGCGTCACGATCTCGGCGGAGAACAACGTCGTGATCACCGGCAACCTCACCTACGACGGCGGCGACAACGGCACCGACGCGCTCGGGCTCGTCGCCGAGAACTCCGTGCAGATCTACCACCCGATCTCGAAGACCTGCAGCGAGTACTCCGGCCAGTGGACGTGGAACTCCCGCAAGCGCGAGTACGAGTGGACGCAGGGCCCCTGCGTGAGGTGGGCCCGCGGCTCGACCAACCTCGCCGGCTCGGTCACCAGCCCGCACGTCGACGCCGCGATCCTCAGCCTGCAGCACAGCTTCGAGGTCCAGCAGTACGACGTCGGCGCCAACCTCGGCACGATCCGCCTCTACGGCACGATCGCCCAGCGCTTCCGCGGCCCGGTCGGCCAGGGCACCCACGGCTACCTCAAGGACTACAACTACGACACCCGGCTGCGGTACGCCCCGCCGCCGTACTTCCTGGACCCGGTGCGCGCCACGTGGGGCCAGAAGACCTTCGGCGAGATCCAGCCGCGCTACCGCGACTGAGATCACACGCCCCAGCGGAAAAAAGGTCTGGTCCACCCTCAAGTCCGGGCTCCGCGGCCGCCGACATCTCTTCCGGTAACACCGCAGCACGACCACCCCCCCTTACAGGAGAAACCCATGCTTGCTCGGATGCAGAAGTCCCTGAAGGAGAAGGACCAGGGCTTCACCCTGATCGAGCTCCTCGTCGTCATCGTGATCATCGGCATCCTCGCCGCGATCGCCATCCCCGTCTTCCTCAGCCAGCGCGAGAAGGGCGTCCAGGCCGGCATCAAGTCCGACCTCAAGGCGCTCGCCACGGCCCAGGAGACCTACTACGTCGACAACGCCTCGTATGCATCCGCCGTCACCGAGGCTGACCTCAACTTCAAGAAGACCGAGGGCAACGTGATCACCCTCGCCGTCAACAGCGCCACGAAGCCGACCGCCTACTGCATCAAGGGCACCAACACCGGAACCAGCACGACGTACTGGTACGACAGCGCGACCGGGACGACCGTCGAGTCCGCGCCGGCTGGTCTCTGCACCACGGGCACGTTCAACTGATCCCCTGACCGGATCCGCGCCGGGCGGCTCGTCCCCCCAAGCCGCCCGGCGCGGGTCTCTCCACTGACGCGTGAAGGAACCCCCCACCATGACGACCGGGAGCCCTGAGCCGGCCCCGACCCTGGAGCACGAGGACGCCGTCCGCCTGCTGCGGGAGATGGCCGCCGTCGTGCGCACGGTCTTCGCCGTCGACGTCGCCCCGAGCCACGGACTCGGGCGGCCGTCGGCGGCGGTGAGTGCACCGACCGCCCCGGGCTTGGGCGGGACGGCCCCGGTGCCTGCCGCACCCCCCTCGATCCCCGTCCCCGGGATGGCGCTCCTGCAGGAGATCGCCCTCCTGGACGACTGACGAACGGTCGAGGAGCACCGTGCTCAGGCATCTCCTGACGATCGCCAGCGCGGCCGCGGTCGCGGCCACGCTGGCGTTCGCATGTCCGGCCTCCGCCGCCACGCCCGCGACGGCGATCACGGACGCGCGAGTCCAGTACCGGGCCGAGCTGGCCCAGGTGTCCGCGCTCAGCGCGCAGTACCAGCGCGTGGCGGCGACGGCCGCTGCCGCCGAGGGACGCGCCGAGGAGCTGCACGCGGCGGTCGGTGAGGACGACGGCGGCGTGGTCAGCGCGATCACCAGCCTGTTCTCCCCCGAGCCCAGTGACCTCGACCGTGCCGCGGAGGCGGCCGCCGACGCCGAGGACGCCCGCGCCCTCGCCGACCTGGTGCACGAGGAGCTCGTCGACCAGATCGCCGAGGCCGACACGGCCCATCGCGCGTGGGAGCGTGCGGAGCGGCAGCGGATGCGCGCCGAGGCCGCCCTCACCGCCGGTGAGTACGCCGAGCGCGCGGTCGAGTTCGCCCGCTTCCCCTCGGCCTACGCGGCGACCGACGGGGACCAGGACCGGCTCAACCACGTGGCTCTCGCCGACTGGCACACCTACCTCGGCAGCGTCGCCGACGCCGCCGTCGTGCCGCCGGCGCTGGCGGACCTGGCCGACCCAGACGAGCTCCCCGAGGGCCTGGAGCCGGCCCGCGGCAGCGGCTTCGACCTGGCCACCGGCATCGCCGCCGCGCAGCGGAAGGACGGCGCCGAGGTCACCGTGCTGTCGGCCGAGACCGTGCGCGCCGTCTCGGAGGCGTTCCGGCGGGTCGGACAGGCCACGACCGGCGTCGCCACGGCGTACGCCTGCGGCGGCCTGGTCGCCGAGGTGTGGGCCGGCCCCGACCTCGGCACGCCGGCCGACGCCTTCGGCCAGTGGGACGCGCTGGCCGCGGTGCCCACCGCCTCGGTGCAGCTCGGCGACGTCGTCCTCCTGGGCAGCAGGCGAGCCGGCCTGACCGGCACCGGCATCTACGTCGGTGCCGACCGGGCGGTGGTCGCCGACGCCGCGACCGGCGTGGCCGAGGTCCGGCCGGTGACCGACCTGCTCGCCGTGCGGCGCGTGGGCGTCGGCGGCGCCGACCCCCAGCCGGCCGCACCCGAGGGCGGCACCTGCGGTGTCCAGCCCGCGGCACCGGTGGCCGACGGACCGTTCCTGGTCCCGGTGCCGGCCACTTACTTTCTGACCGCCGGCTTCGGCGACGCCGGCTCCCGCTGGTCGTCGGGGGCCCACACCGGCCTGGACTTCGCCGCCCCGACCGGCACGCCCGTCGTCGCGGCTGCGGCCGGGACCGTCACCGTCGAGCAGCCCGGGTGGGCCGGCTCGCTGGTCCGGATCGACCACGGCAACGGCATGGAGACCTGGTACGCCCACCTCTCCCGCACCGACGTGGTCACCGGCGACGTCGTCGAGGCGGGTACGCCGATCGGGCTGGTCGGCGAGGACGGCAACTCGACCGGGCCGCACCTCCACTTCGAGGTGCGGCTCGACGGCACGCCGTGCGACCCGGCCCCGCTGCTCGGGTGGGCCGACACACTACGGTGAGACGGTGGACCAGCACTCGCCCGAGCAGTCCGTCGACGAGCTGTGGCGACGGTACAAGGCCGACAGTGACCGGGACGCCCGGGACCGCCTGGTCGTGCACTACTCGCCCCTGGTGAAGTTCGTGGCCGGCCGCGTCCGGTCCGGCCTCCCGGCGTCGGTGGACCAGAACGACCTCGTCTCCGACGGCGTGATCGGGCTGATGGACGCGGTCGACAAGTTCGAGCCCGAGCGCGGTCTGCAGTTCCAGACCTATGCCGTGACCCGCATCCGGGGCGCGATCGTCGACGGACTGCGCAGCTCGGACTGGGTGCCTCGATCGGTGCGCGAGAAGATCCGGGACATCGACGCCGCGCAGACCCGGCTCGAGGCGGAGCTGGGCCGGGCGCCGTCGGACCAGGAGATCGCCGACGAGCTCGACCTCTCGATCGAGGAGCTGCGCAAGGTCTACACGCTCACCGCGCACACCAGCGTCGTGAGCTTCGAGACCGTTCTCGACGACGACGCACCCCGCGCCCGCTCCGACCTGCCGGGCGTCGACGACGATCTGCCGCCCGGGTTCCTGCGCGCGGTCCGCGAGCTCGCCGAGCGCGACCAGGTGGTCGTCGCCCTCTACTACTGGGAGCGCCTCACCCTCGCCGAGATCGGCCAGGTGCTCGGCGTGACCGAGTCGCGGGTGAGCCAGCTGCACAGCCGCGCGACCATGCAGCTGCGCCGCAAGCTGCTCGACAACGCATCCTGACCCGGTTCCGCTGACCCGGTTCCGCTGACCCGGTTCCGCTGACCCGGTTCCGCTGACCCGGTTCCGCTGACCCGGTTCCGCTGAGTCGACTGGCCCCTCCGGTGGCCACTCAGGAGCCCGCTCAGGAGAGGGCGGCCCGCATGGACGCGACGATCGCGTCCATCGCGGGCCGGGCACCCTTGCTGAAGTACGGGAAGCTCAGGAACCCGTGGGGCATCTGGTGGAAGTCCTCCACCGTCACCCGGTTGCCCGCGTCGGCCAGGGCCTGCGCGTAGCGGACGCCGCTGTCGTGCAGCGGGTCCAGGCCCGCGACCACGACGACGGCGGGCGGCAGGCCGGAGAGGTCGGGCGCGCGCAGCGGCGAGAGCCGGTGGTCCGCGCGGTCGGCGTCCTCCCCGAGGTAGTGCCCGCGGAAGATCTCCATGTCGTCGTTCGAGAGCACGATGCCGCGGGCGTTGAGCAGGACCGACGCGTCCTCCTGGATCGCCTCGGTCATGTCGGTCACCGGGTAGATCAGGGCCTGGTGCGAGATCGCCGGCCCGCCCTCGTCGCGCGCCATGATCGACACGACCGCGGCGAGGTTGCCGCCGGCGCTGTCGCCCATGACGCCGATCCGCGCGGGGTCCCCGCCGAGGCCGGCGGCGTGCTCGGCGGTCCACAGCAGCGCGTCGTAGCAGTCCTCGACGCCGGCCGGGAACCGGTGCGTGGGCGCCAGCCGGTAGTCGACCGACACGACCACGGCGTCCAGCTCGGCGGCCACGATGCTGGCGCTCCAGTCACCCTGCCGGGCACTGCCGAGCACGAACCCGCCCCCGTGGAAGCCGACCACGACCGGCCGGGGGTCGCGGCTCCACGCCTCCGGGGTGTAGATCCGTAGCGGCAGCTCGCCGTGGCGCGCGGGGAACGTCGTGGTCCGCACGTCGACGCCCTTCGCCCGCCGGCCGAGGAACAGCGCCGCCGGCCCGCCGTCCGGGATCACCGTGGTCTGCGCCCGCTCCAGCTGGGCGGGCGTCATCCGGGCCACCGAGAACCCCGCGCTGGCCTTCATCAGCCGGTCCAGCGCCCGGACGCCGGGCCGCAACTTCACCCCCATGGGTACGGAGTTTACGAGCGTCATGGGACCTTCCCGGGTCTACGCTGCGCCCAAGGAGGCACGCTGTGGAGCTCGCACGTCGATCGCCTGTGCTGTTCTGGGCGGCCGAGGCCGTCCTCGTGGTCGGGCACCTCGCGAAGCCGGGCGGGGCCGTCGGCGACACCACCTACCTCCTCGGCGTCTGGCTGCCGGTCGTGCTCGGGTGGCTCGGCGTCGTCCTGGCCCCCACGACCCGGCGCCTGGTGCCGGGGCTGATCGCCTCCGGCCTCACGCTCTCGGCGATCGGCGACCTGGCGTGGCTGCTCTACGCCTGGAGCGGCGCCGAGCCGGACGTCTCGCTCGCCGACGTTCCGTACTTCGCCAGCTACCTCCTGCTCGGAGCGGCCGTCGCCGTCGTGCTCACCGTGCGCCGGGGCGCCCGCACCGTCGTCGACGCCGACGCGGTCATCGACGCGCTCACCGTCGTCGTCCTGTGCACGCTCGGCTTCTGGGTGTTCTCGATCGGCGACATCGCCGCCGACCCGTCCGTCCCGACGGCCACCCGCACGGTCTGGGCCGCCTACCCGGTCCTGGACGCGGTCCTGCTGGCCCTGGTCCTCCGCGCCCTGTCCGTGCGCAGCGCCCGGCAGGCCGTCGGCGTCGCCTTCGCCGCCGGCGTCGGCTGCTGGCTCCTCTCCGACATCGGCTACCTCCTGCTCGAGTTCAGCGGCCCGGCATCGGCCGCCATGGACGCCGGCTGGATGCTCGGCGCGATGCTCATGGCCACCTCGACCCTGCGGCCGCAGGCACCGCCCGAGGCCGAGAGGCCCGAGGGCGAGCAGCACCCGCTGGCCCGGCTCGGCATCGCCATCGGGCCGCTCCTGGTGCCGCCCGTGCTGCTGCTGGTCGACTCCGTGCTGCGGCGCGACCCGAAGCCGATCGCGGTGCTCGTGGGGATGTTCGCCCTCATCGCCATCGCGTTCGCGCGCACCGCCCGGCTGCTGCGCTCCGAGGCGCGCGCCCGGGCCGCGCTCGCGGCCGCCCGGGACGCGGCACTGGAGGGCTCCCGCGCGAAGTCGGCCTTCGTCGCGACGATGAGCCACGAGGTCCGCACGCCGATGAACGGCGTCATCGGCCTCACGGACCTGCTGCTGACCACGCCGCTCGACGAGCGCCAGCGCGAGTACGCCGAGGGGGTCCATCGCGCCGGCCAGGCGCTGCTGGGCGTCATCACCGACATCCTGGACTTCTCGAAGGTCGAGGCCGGCCGGCTGGACCTCGAGGAGGTCGACTTCGACCTCGCTCCCCTCGTCGAGGAGGTCGCCGACCTCGTGGCCGAGCCGGCGCGCGCGAAGGACCTCGAGCTGCTGGCGTACTGCTCTCCCGAGCTCCCGGTCGCCCTCCGGGGCGACTCGGCCCGGCTGCGGCAGGTGCTGATCAACCTGGTCGGCAACGCCGTGAAGTTCACGCCCTCGGGCGAGGTCGTCGTGCGCGCCCAGCTCGACTCCCGGACCGACGACGGCGCCGTGGTGCGGTTCGAGGTGGCGGACACCGGCATCGGGGTCGCGGCCGAGCACCACGAGGCGCTCTTCGACCCGTTCTCCCAGGCGGACTCCTCCACCACGCGGCAGTACGGCGGCACCGGGCTCGGACTCGCGATCAGCCGGCAGCTCGTCCAGGCCATGGGCGGCGAGATCGGCGTGACCAGCGCCCCCGGCGAGGGCAGCACGTTCTGGGCGACCGTCCCGCTGGGCGTGGCCCACGACGCCGACGTCGCGCCGCCGCGGTCCGCCGAGGGCCTCGCCGGCCTGCGCTGCCTCGTCGTCGACGACAACACCACGAACCGGGTGATCCTGCACGACCAGCTCGGCGCCTGGGGCATGCGGGTCGACACCGTGGAGAGCGGCGCGCTCGCCCTGGAGGCGATGGCCGCCGCCGGGCGCGACGGCCGCCCCTACGACCTCGGGGTGCTCGACCTCTGCATGCCGGGCATGGACGGCCTCGCGCTCGCCCGCCGGATCATGGCGGACCCGGACCTCCCGGAGCTCCCGCTCGTGCTGCTCACCTCCGGCCCGGACGTCGGCCACAGCGAGGCCCGGGCGGCCGGAATCGCCAGCGCCCTCACCAAGCCGGTGGCGCTGAGCCGGCTCCGGGCGACGCTCGAGGCCCTGGCCACCGCGCAGGCGCCGCCCGCGCGGCGGACCGCGCCGGAGAGCCACGGCCCCGGGCGGGGACGGGTGCTCGTCGTCGAGGACAACGAGATCAACCAGCTCGTCGCGACCGGCATCCTCGAGAGCCTCGGCTACTCCGTCGCCCTGGCCGAGGACGGGCTCGCCGCCCTCGACGCGCTCGAGCGGGCGGCGTACGACGCCGTGCTCATGGACGTGCGGATGCCGAACATGGACGGCTACCAGGCGACCGCGGAGATCCGCGCCCGCGAGGCCGGCCTGCGGCACACCCCGATCATCGCGATGACGGCGAGCGCCATCGAGGGCGACCGCGAGCGCTGCCTGGCCGCCGGCATGGACGACTACCTCGCCAAGCCGGTCAACCGGGCAGCGGTCGACGAGGTGCTCAGCCGATGGGTACCCGCGACCTGAGCGACGTCAGGCCGACCGCGCATGACGAGGTGCCAGCCGGCGGTCGAGGCGGCGGCGGCGCGTGCCGCCAGGAGGCCGAGGACGCCGAACAGCAGGTGCACGACGTCCGTCGAGGACGTAACCCTTTCGGGCGTGCGTGTGCGCCGACCGCCCGGGTACTGGCAGACGATGGACCCCAAGCAGCTTGCCAAGGACACGTTCGAGAAGGTCGTCGGCGCGATCGCCGAGAAGACCGCCGAACTCGCCGAGAAGCCCGTGCCGGGAGTGCCGGCACCCGAGCCGCCCAGCCTCGAGGAGCCCACGGAGCCGCGCGAGCCGCTGCCTCCGAAGCCGGACCAGGGTGCGCCGGTGGTCGCGACCGCGACCGGCGCCGACACCGGCGCGGCACCGACCGCGCGGGCCCAGCAGGACGCCTACCTGACCACGTCGTCCGGCGTACGCCTCACCGACACCGACCACTCCCTGAAGGCCGGGCCGCGGGGCCCGACCCTCCTCCAGGACCACCACCTGCGGGAGAAGATCACCCACTTCGACCACGAGCGCATCCCGGAGCGGGTCGTGCACGCGCGCGGCGCGGGCGTCCACGGCGTGTTCGTGGGCTACGGCACCGCGGACGACATCTGCAAGGCGGCGTTCCTCGGCAAGGGCGTCGAGACGCCGACGTTCGTGCGGTTCTCGACCGTCCTCGGCTCCCGCGGGTCGGCCGACACGGTGCGCGACACCCGCGGCTTCGCCACGAAGTTCTACACCTCCGAGGGCAACTTCGACCTGGTCGGCAACAACATCCCGGTGTTCTTCATCCAGGACGGCATCAAGTTCCCGGACGTCATCCACGCCGGCAAGCCCCACCCCGACCGGGAGATCCCGCAGGCGCAGAGCGCTCACGACACGTTCTGGGACTTCGTGTCGCTGCACACCGAGGCGCAGCACCACACGATCTGGAACATGTCCGACCGCGGCATCCCCCGGTCGTACCGGACCATGGAGGGCTTCGGCGTCCACACGTTCCGGCTCCAGAACGCGGCCGGCGAGACGTCGTTGGTGAAGTTCCACTGGAAGCCGCGGCTCGGCGTCCACTCGCTCACGTGGGAGGAGGCGCAGATGCTCGGCGGCATCGACCCGGACTTCCACCGGCGTGACCTCTACGACGCCATCGAGTCGGGCGCCTACCCGGCCTGGGAGCTGGGCGTGCAGGTGTTCGAGGACACCCCCGACCAGATGTTCCAGGGCATCGACCTGCTCGACTCGACCAAGCTGGTGCCCGAGGAGCTCGCCCCCGTGCAACCGATCGGGATGATGGTGCTGACCGCCAACCCGACCAACTTCTTCGCCGAGGTCGAGCAGATCGCCTTCCACGTCGGGCACCTGGTGCCGGGCATCGACGCCACCGACGACCCGCTGGTGCAGGCCCGCCTGTTCTCGTACGTCGACACGCAGCTGAGCCGGCTCGGCGGGCCGAACTTCAACCAGATCCCGATCAACCGGCCGCACGCTCCGGTCAACGACATGTTCCGCGACGGCTTCCACCAGCACGCGGTGCACACCGGCGTGGCGCCGTACAAGCCGAACTCGCTGGACGGCGGCTGCCCGTTCCACGCCGGCGGCGACGTCGCGGGCGCCTTCGAGCACCTGCCGGTGAAGGTCGCCGAGGGCAGGAAGGTGCGGGAGAACCCGGCGTCGTACGACGACCACTTCAGCCAGGCCCGCCAGTTCTGGCTGAGCATGTCGCCGGTCGAGCAGCAGCACATCATCCGTGCCTACACCTTCGAGCTCGGCAAGTGCTACGAGCAGGCGATCAAGGAGCGCCAGCTCCAGTGCCTGGCGAGCATCGACGCGACGCTGTGCGCCGAGGTCGCGACCGGGCTCGGACTGCCGGCTCCCGAGGCGACCATCCCGCTGGCCGACCCGGAGCCGTCGCCGGCGCTGTCCCAGGTGGGCGAGGCCTGGCCGCCGGACGGCCGGATGGTCGGCATCGTGGTCGACCCGGACGGGGACCTCGACGGCGTCGCGGAGGTGCGCGCCTCGCTGTTCGCCGCCGGCGTCGTCCCGCTGCTGATCGGGCCGCACGGCGGCACCATCGACGGCCTGCCGGTCCAGCGGACCTTCGCCACCACCCGCTCGGTCGAGTTCGACGCCGTGCTCGTGGCCGGTGCGCCCGTGCCCGCCCCGGACGCCCTGCCGAACCGGGACGCCAAGGCCGGCGCCGCCGACACCGCGGCCGTCGACCCGCGGGTCGTGCTGCTCCTCGAGGAGGCCTACCGGCACTGCAAGGTGATCGGCGCCTGGGGAGCCGGCACGAGCGTGCTCGAGGCCGCCGGCATCGCCGGCGCGGAGGGGGTCGTCGGCGGCGACGCGGCCACCGAGGTGCTCACGCAGGTGCAGGACCAGATGGCCCTCCACCGCGTGTGGGAGCGGTTCCCGGCCTGACCGCTGCTCAGGGCGCGACGATCAGCGCCTGCGGCGCGGCGACCTTGAACCGGGTCTCCAGCCAGGAGATCTCGCGCACGGTCTCCGCGTCGCAGTGCTGCGCGATCGCGAGCAGCTCGGCGTCGCGCGTGGGTGAGCGTCGCCAGCAGGTGCAGGTCCTGGAGGTCGCGGAGCAGCCCGACCTCGCCCTCCCGGGCCTGCGCCAGGCCGGCGTGACGCAGCCGCTCCGGCTCGCCGACGTCCTCCTCGCCGTACCTCTCGACGGCGGGGGCGATCCGCGCGCGGTGGTCGTCGCACCAGCCGGCCAGCTGGCGGCAGGTGTGGACGACGTCGGCTACCCGCGCGTGGCCCTCCGCCACGGCACGCAAGGAGTCGGCGAGCGGCCGCTCGCTGTGGTCGGCGAGACCGACGTAGGTCGCGAGGTGCGGCATCACTCCCCCATCCGGTCCGTCCGGACGACCCGGCAGGCGGCGGTCTTGAACGTCGGTTGCTTGGACACCGGGTCCCACACGGTCATGGTCAGCTCGTTGGCCTGGCCCTCGCCGGCGTAGTGGAACGGCGCGAACACCGCGCCCTCCATGACCGGACCGATCCGGGCCGGCACGACGATGGCACCCCGCGCCGACTCGACCCGCACCCGGTCGCCGTCGGCGATGCCCAGTCGCTCGGCGTCGGCGGCACTCATCTCCACCCACGGGTCAGGCGCGGCGCGGTCGAGCTTCCGCGAGCGTCCGGTCTTGGTGCGGGTGTGGAACTGGTAGACCACGCGCCCGGTCGTGAACAGCAGCGGGAACTCGTCGGTGGGCTCCTCGTGCGCCGGGGAGTACGCCGCCGCCTTGAGGATCGCGCGGCCGCCGGGCCGCATCGCGCGGTGCTCCTGCTCGGTGATCGTGGCGCCGGTGGCGAGGTCGTGGCCGTAGGTCTCGCAGTACTCGGTCTCGCTCGGGAAGCGCGCGTCCGCGTAGAGCCGCTCGGTGCCCAGCGGCCACTGCACGCCGCCCCGCTCCCGCAACAGGCCGTAGGTGAAGCCGGTGTAGTCGCAGGGGCGACCGCCGCTCGCCTCGACCCAGGCGCCGAACACCTCCTCCGGCGTCCGCCACCTCACCAGCGGCGCGCCGTCCCGGTCGGTGAAGCCCATCGCGTCGGCGTAGGTCAGCCAGATGTCGAGGTCGCTGCGGGCCTCGCCGGGCGGGTCGACGGCCTGCTCGGACAGGTGCACGGTGCGGTCGGCGTTGGTGAACGTCCCGGTCTTCTCGCCCCACCCCGCGGCCGGGAGCACCACGTCGGCGAGCCGGGCGGTCTCGGTGAGGAAGAGGTCCTGCACGACGACGAAGCACTGGTCCCCGCCGAGGATCCGGCGGATCCGCGCCGACTCCGGCATCGACACCGCGGGGTTGGTCGCGGAGATCCAGAGCAGCTCGATGCTGCCGCTCTCGGCGTAGGAGAACAGCTGCATGGCGTGCGTCGGCGGCGCCCAGTGCGGGATCGTCATCGGGTCGACGTTCCAGAGCGTGGCCAGCTGCCGGACGTGGGCCGGGTTGTCCCAGTTGCGGAAGCCGGTGAGGTCGCCGTCGGCGCCGGTCTCGCGGTTGTTCTGCGCGGTCGGCTGGCCGTTCATCTGCAGGATGCCGGCGCCGGGACGGCCGATCATCCCGCGCAGCAGGTGCAGGTTGTTCACCGCGCACGCGGCCGCGGTGGCCTGGTGGGACTGGTAGAAGCCCTGCAGGACGGTGCTGAGCACGGCCTCGGACTCGCCGAAGACGCGGGCCGCGCGCCGCACGTCCTCCGGGTCGACCTCGCACACCCGGCCCGCCTCCTCCGGGGTGGCGGCGTCGACGGTCGCGCTCAGCTCGTCGAGGCCGATCGTGTGGGCGTCGATCCAGTCGCGGTCGGCGTACCCCTGCACGAGGAGCTCGCGGGTGATCGCGTTGAGCAGCGCCAGGTTGGTGCCGATGCGCGGCGCGAGGTGGACGCCGCCGGTGCGCTCGGCCGCCACCGCGACCTGGGTGCGGCGCGGGTCGACGCACACCACGCGCGGCGGGTCGGCGCCCTCGACCCGGTCGAGGATCCGCGACCAGAGCACCGTCTGGGTCTCGGGCATGTTGTGGCCGAAGAGGAAGAGCGCGTCGCAGTGCTCGATGTCGTCGTACGACCCCGGCTGGCCGTCCGCACCGAACGACTCCTTGAGCGCCGCGGCGGCGGAGGCCGTGCAGAGCCGCGTGTTGCCGTCCATGTGCGGCGTGCCGAGGCCGGCCTTGCCGATGACGGCCTGGAGGAAGTACTCCTCCAGGAACAGCTGGCCGCTGGTGCAGAACCCGTGCGACAGCGGCCCCTTCTCCGCCAGCAGCCGCTGCGAGCGCTCGACGACGCGCCCGAGCGCGGTGTCCCAGTCGGTCTCGCGGAGCTCGCCGCCCTCCCGGACCAGCGGGCGGGTCAGCCGGTCCGGCGACGACGCCCACGGCGTGCTGCCGTAGAGGCCCTTGGGTCCCAGCCGGCCGCGGTTGACCCGGTCGCCCGCCCGGCCACGGACCCCGACCATCCGGCCGTCCTTGACCGCGATGTCGCAGCCGCAGCCGTTGCTGCACAGCACGCAGGCCGAGTGGACCCACCGGTCGACCTCGTCCTCGCCCCCCACACGTCGGCCGTGCGGTCACCCATGCCATCCCTGTGATCGCGCGGCTCCCGTCGCATGCGCGCCGGCGGCTACTCCCCCTCGGGCTTGGTCATCCGCGCGAAGATCCGGCTGGCGAGCGCGCCGGGGAGGTGGGTGCCGAGCTCGGCCTGGATGCGGTTCTTGAACGACCCCGCGACGACGCTCGGACGGCCCTTCAGCAGCCCCTCGACGCCGTCGCGCGCGACGTCCTGCGGGTCGTCCTTGTCCTCCATCCGGCCGATCCTCGTGTCGCCCATGTCCGCGCGGGCGAAGAACTCGGTGTCGGTCGGGCCGGGCATCAGCGAGGTCACCGTGACGCCGGTGTCCTTGAGCTCCTCCCGGATGCCCTCGGCGAAGGAGTGCACGAACGCCTTCGAGGCTGCGTACGTCGCGTGGTAGGGCCCCGGCGCGACGGCCGCGATCGACGAGGTGACGAGCACCCGCCCCGAGCCGCGGGCGGCCATCTCGCCCAGCACCAGGTGCGCGAGGTGTACGGTCGAGCGGACGTTGAGGTCGACCAGGTTGAGCTGGTCGGCCAGCGAGGTCTTGTCGAAGCGGCCGCTCACGCCGACGCCGGCGTTCAGCACCAGGACGTCGGTCGGCCCGGCCTCCGACGCCCGCCGGTGCAGCTCCTCGACACCGTCCGCGGTCGCGAGGTCGACCTGCACCGGGGTCGCGCCGAGCTCGGCCGCGGCCTGCTGGATCTCCGGCTCCTCGGCGGCGACCACGACGTCGTACCCGCGTTCGACGAGCTCACGGGCGATGGCCCGGCCGATGCCGGTCGAGGCACCCGTGACGACGGCGCGCTGGCCCTGGCCGGTCCGGTTCTCGCTCATGCCGAGCCGGTATCCACGCCTCCGTCGTCCGATGCGCGCCGCAGCCAGGTGTTCGTCCCCGGCGCGAGCCCCTTGGCCTTGGCTCCGCTGACCGGCGCCACCGCGAGCGCGGCGCCGTCGGGCAGCGACCACTTCACCTCGTGGTAGACCCGCGACAGCGTCTCGTCGCTGTCGACGAACGCCAGCCCCGGCGCGGCCACGCGGACCTCGCGCCACGGGCCGAGCAGGTCGGCCGCCGCGAGGTCGGCGTCGGTCCACACCATGAAGACCGTCATCGGTCGCTGGCCGGCCGGCCGCAGAGGTACGCCGCCGTCTCCTCGTCCTCGACCGGCAGCCGCTCGACGACCTCGCCGCCGTCGCACCGGCAGAGCGCCACCTCACCGGCACCCACGGCGTACCACGTCCCGCCGGCGTCCTCCCAGCGCAGCAAGCGGTCCACGACGGCGCTCATGCCGCGAGTCTCGCACGTTGCAGGAACCTGCAAGTCGGCTGACAACGGCGCCCCGACGAGGTGTCATACCGCGACGGAGCCGGCCGGATGTTCGGGGGATCGGCCGGCTCCGTCGTCCGCCCAGGGGCTGATCGGCTCGGGCCTCGGGAGCCCTGATCGTCCGGGTCGCGCGCCGTTCCTTCCGGCGCAGGTCATGGATCACGCCGGGGTCGCCGCGACCCGCGTGCCGGCCGCCGGCCGTCCACCCCGCGACCGCGCGAATCGGAGGTACAGCGACGGGACGACGAAGATGTTGAGCAGCGTGGAGGTCGCGAGGCCGCCCAGGATGACGATCGCCATGGGGTGCTCGATCTCGTGGCCCGGGATCGAGCCGGCGACGACCAGCGGCACCAGGGCGAGCGCGGTGGCGCCGGCGGTCATCAGGATCGGCGAGAGCCGCTCGGCCGCTCCACGGACCACGAGCCGCGGCCCGAAGGGCTCCCCCTCGACAGATTCGAGGTGCTGGAAGTGGCTGATCATCATGATGCCGTTGCGCGCCGCGATCCCGAAGACGGTCAGGAACCCCACGAGCGAGCCCAGGGAGACGATGCCGCCCGTGGCCAGGGCGGCGAGCACGCCGCCGACCAGTGACATCAGCAGGGTGGGGAAGAACAGCAGCGCGAGTCGCATGCTGCTGAAGGCGAGCTGCAGGAGAAGGAGGATCGCGGCCAGCGCTCCCGCCCCGATGACCAGCAGCGTCTGTTGCGCCGCCTGGCGCTCGGCGTGCTCGCCGAGCACCTGGACCGCGTAGCCGCGCGGCAGGTCGACATCGGCGATGCGCTCCTCCAGCTTGTCGACGACTCCCGCCACGTCCGCGGTGGTGACGCCGGCGCTGACGTCGATGCGCCGGGTCCCGCCCTCGCGCAGGATCGCGTTCGGCGTGGACCGGACCTCGACGTCGGCGACCCGGTCGAGGCGGACCTGTCCCCCGTCCGGGGTGTCGATCAGCATGGCTTTGACGGCGGGCACGCTGCGGCTGACCGACTTCTTGCCGTAGACGTTGATGTCGTAGGAGCGGCCCGCCATGTAGACGTCGGCCACCTCCAGCCCGGCAACGAGGGTGGCGGCCGCGCGGCGTACGTCGCCCGGCTTCAGGCCGTACTGCTGGGCGCGGTCGAGGTCGACCGTGACCTCGATCTGCGGGACACCTGCGAGCAGCTCCGCCTGCGGTGCCTCCAGCCCCGGCACGTCGCTCAGCGCGTCTTCAAGGCGGTCTGCGATGTCCGTCAGCTGGTCCAGGTCGTCCCCGGAGATCCGTACCACGATGGCCTCGTCGGTGCCGGTGAGGACCTCGCGGATGCGCTCCTTGAGATACGTCTGCACGTCGCGGTACAGGCCCGGGTAGCCGTCGACCTCGAGCTGCACCGCCTCGAGCGTCTGGTCATAGTCCGCGGAAGGGTCGACGCTGATCCAATTCTCCCCGAACTCGGGACCGACTACCTCGTCGGCGTTGCTCGCCTGCCCGATGTGCGCGCCGAAGTTGCGCACGCCCGGGATCGCCGAGAGGCCCTTCGCGGACTCGGCGGTGATGCGCACCTCCTCCGTCAGGGAGGTGCCTGGCTTGGTCACCCAGTGCATCAGGAAGTCGCGCTCCTTGAAGTCCGGAAGGAGCGACTGTCCGAGCTGCGGCGTTGCCGCCACCGCCAGCAGGGTGAGGCCCGCCACGGCGAAGTACGCCGGCCGGGCGTTCGCCACGGTCCGCTCGAGGAACCGGACGTACCAGCGCACCAGCACGACCTTCAGCGGTGACTCCCGGTGCAGGTGCTCGTGCTTGCCCAGGAGCACCAGACCCAGAGCCGGCGTCACGGTGAGCGCGACCGCCATCGAGGCGAGCAGCGCAAGGGCGTAGGACGTGACGAGCGGGCGGAAGAACGCCCCCGAGAGACCCTCGAGGAAGAAGACCGGCGTGATCGCCGCGATGTTGATCATCGTCGCGTACACGATCGCGCGACGCACCTCGAGCGAGGCCTCGAGGATGATCCGCGCGGCCGGGGTGCGGTCATCGCCCACCCGGGCGAGGCGCAGCCGGCGCCAGATGTTCTCGATGTCGATGATCGCGTCATCGACCACGACGCCGACCGAGATCACCAGGCCGGCCAGGACCATCGTGTTGATGGTGCTCCCGCGGTAGTAGAGCACCAGCCCGGCGACGACAAGCGACAACGGGATGGCGACGACGCTGATCAGGGCCGTACGCCACTCGTAGAGGAAGAGCAGCAGCACGACGACCACCAGCAGGATGCCGAGGAGCAGGGCATTGGTGAGGTTGTGGATCGACGTCTCGATGAAGGTCGCCGGCCGGAAGATCGTGGAGTCCAGGCGTACCTCGGCGAGCCCCGGCTCGATCTCCGCGAGCACCTCCTCCACGCCCTTCGTCACCTCCAGCGTGTTGGCCCATGGGAACTTCTCGACGATCAACAGCAGCCCCGGCCCGCCGTCGACGACCGCGTCACCGATGAGGGGCTGGTGCCCGACCCGGACGTCGGCGATCTGGTCGATGCGCAGCACCTTCCCGGCGCGGTTGGTGACGGTGACCGCGCCCAGCTCCTTCACGCCGCCGACGGCCGTGACGTGCTCGATGCCCAGGCGCCGGTCACCGGACTCGACGAATCCGCCGGTCCCCAGCGCCGCCCCGGGCCGGTAGGCGAGCAGGCTCGCGTCGACGGCGTCGCCGGCGGCCTGACGGACCTGCTCGAGCGTGACGCCGCGCCGGTGCAGCCGCTCGGGGTCGACCTGGACCTGTAGCTGTCGCTTCCGGTTCCCCCAGACCGCGACGTTCGCGACGCCGGGGACCCGCAACAGGTTGTCGCGAATCTTCCACCGGGTCAGGTGCGAGAGCTCGATCGTCGTGAGCGTGGCGGAGGAGACACCGATCTTCATGACCCGGCTCGTCGAGGACAGCGGCTGGATCATGTGCGGCGGCGCGGCCCAACCCGGCAGCGTCGGAGTCACGGCCGCCACCCGCTCCTGGACAACCTGGCGCGCCTCCATGATGTCGGTGCCCGGCTCGAACAGCAGGGTCACCGAGGAGAGCTGGCCCACCGACTTCGAGCGGAGCACCTCGAGGCCGGGTATGCCGGCCAGGGACTGCTCGAGCGGAACGGTGATCAGCTCCTCCACCTCGGCGGCCGAGAGCCCGACGCAGGCGGTCTGCACCTCCACCTTCGGCGGCGCGAACTCCGGGAAGACGTCGACCGGGGCCTTGCTCAGCTGCCAGGTGCCGCCCACCATCAGCAGGACGCCGGCGAGCATCACGAGGGTCCGCAGCCGCAGACTGGTGAGGATGATCCAGCGCATCATCAGTGCCCGACCTCGAACTCCGAACCGTAGAGCTCTGCGGTGCCGGCCCCGGCGACGATCGTGCCCGCAGGCGGCCCGTCCCGCAGGATCACCCGGTCACCGCGTACGGCCTTGACGTGCACCTCCTCCCGGCGGAAGCGCAGCTGGTCGGCCGGGTCGGCGGCGTACACCCAGGTCGAGCCGTCGGCTGCGTAGATCACCGACGAGTAGGGCACCTCGACCCCGGACGACCCCACGCGCACCCGCGCCGCCTCGAGCCCGATCCGGCGCGCCGCCTCTGGCGTGAGGGTCACCCATGCCTTCTCGCCATGGCCGATCGGCTCCACCACGGCAGGGCTGTCGTGCGTGGGCTCGGTGACGCCTTCCTGTCCGGCGGTCGCGGCCCAGACGGCCACCGTCACAACGCCCGCGATCGCCAGGACGCCGTTGACGCGTCGCGTGAACGGGCGTGCCGGTGTCGTCGTGCTCGACGCGGTCATCGGGCACCTGCCTGGGTCGGGCCCGGCTCGCTGGGGAACGCGTCCCCGAGCAGCTCCGGTTGCCGCCGCTGGGTCCAGCCGCGGAACAGTGGCGGCACGAGCAGCAAGGGGACCAGCGTCGCCGTCACGACGCCGCCGACGACGACGAGCGCCATGGGGTTGACGATCTCCAGCCCGGCCGTCGAGCCGAGGACCGCCATCGGGAGCAGCACCGCCGCCGTCACCGCACCGGCGAGGACCACCGAGACGGTGCGTTCCACCGGGCGCTGGGAGACCAGGACCAGGACGTTGCGCACAGCCAGCGCGAAGACCAGCGCGAACCCGAGCACCGTGCCGACGGTGGCGTCGTCCGCGACCACCGCGACGATCACGCCGCCCACCAACGACAGCCCGACGACGCCGAGGGCGGCGAGGGCGAGGGCCCAGCTCCGGATCACGACCTGCAGCAGGAGCAACGCGGCGATCACGGCCACGAGGCCGGCGAGGGCCAGCAGGACGGAGTTGCGCTCGCCCTCGTCCTCGACGAGCACCTCGGCGTGGTACTCCAGCGGGAACGCGATCCCGGCGACGGCGTCCTCGATGTCGGCGGCGACCTCGCCTCGGTCGCCGGAGACGGTGGCGACGAGGTCCAGGCGCCTCGACACCGACTCCCTGTTGATCACCGAGAAGGAGGTGCCGGGTCGCACCTCGGCGACGTCGGCGAGCGGCACGGTGCCGCCGTCCGGGGTGTCGATCAGCAGCTCACCCAGGAGTGCGGGGTCCGCGAAGTAGTCGCGGGTGCCGTTGACGATGACGTCGAAGACCTTCTGCTCCTCGAAGAGGCTGCCGACCCTCAGGCCGGCGGCCAGGGTGGTCGCGGCCCGGCGGATGTCGCCGGGCTTGAGGCCGTGACGCTCAGCGGCAGCGAGGTCGACCTCCACCTCCAGGTTGGGCTCGACCGGCGGGGTCTCGACGCGAACGCCGTCGACCCCGTCGACCTGCGCGAGGGCCTCCGCGACGGCGTCACCCTGCCTCGAGAGGACCGGGAATCTCTCACCGTAGATGCGGACGACGACCTCGTCGTCGCGCACGGCGATGCGCCCGCGGTCGAACTGCGACATGAGACCGCCACCGGCCTCGACCCGGTCCATGGCGTAGGACCGCACCTGGACCGGGGCTCGGTCGTACTCCTCCGTCACCCGGCGCACCTCGGCCAGCGTGTCGTCGTACTCCTCCCGGTCGAGGGTGACCCAGAGCTCGCCGGCACCGATCCCATTCACGCGATCCGAGAGCACGGCCCGACCCACGTGGCCGCCGACGTTCGCCACTCCCGGCACCGCGCGGAGGTCGGCACCGAGCTCGGCAGCGATCGTCGTCATCGCCTCGCGCGAGATGCCCGGCTCTCCCTGCCAGCTGACCACGAGCGCCCGCTCCCGCAGCTCCGGCAGCAGGCCGGGGCGTTCGGTTCCGTGCACGAACGGGAGCAGGCCGGCGGTCACCACCAGGCCGACGGCAAGCACCCAGACGGCGCGGTGGCCCGAGCCGACGAGACGGCCGCCGGCGCGCTCCGCAACTGTCGCGAAACCACGCAGCCGTCGGTCCCTGTCGGTCGCGCGCCGGGACAGCAGCACCGACGCCAGCGCGGGCGTGAAGGTCAGCGAGACGACCGTCGACGTCACGACCGTGACGGCGAACGCCGCCAGCGCCGGTCCGAAGAACGCCTCGGCCAGCGGATCCACGGCCAGGAGCGGGAGCAGGGTGACCAGCGAGATCGCCGTCGCGTAGCCCGCGACGCTCCGCACCTGCCATGAAGCATCCTGCACCACCGAGTCCGTCGCTTGACCGGCGTCGACGGGATCTCGCAGCCGGCGGCTGACGTGAACGGTGTCGCCTGCCGCATCGATCAGCACCACACCCGCTGCGAGAGCCAAGCCGGCGAGCGAGAGCGCGTCGAGCCGCACGCCGAGGAGGTCGAGGGCCAGGACGGAGACGAGCAGGGACACCACGGTCGACGCCACGACGACCGCCAGGCTCCTGAGGTCGAGGAGAACCAGGAGGACCACGAGGGCGGCCAACAGAAGACCCGCCGCGAGCGAGAGGGCATAGTTGTCCCGCGCCTGCTCGACGAAGGTCGCCGGCCGGAAGAGGTCGGTGTCCACCGCGATCCCCTCGAGGCCCGGGGAGAGCGTGTCGAGGGCGTCCTCGATCCCGCGGGTCACCTCGGTGGTGTCCGCGCCCGGGAACTTCTCGATGACCATGATCAGGCCGGGACCGTCGTCCACCACCGCGTCGCCGATCAAGGGTTGATGGTCCTCGGTGACGCGCGCGACGTCACCCAGGGTCAGTGCGGCCCCGCCGCGGGAGCCGTCCGCACGTTCCAGCGCGACCTTGCGCAGATCGCTCGCGGCCGCGATCGGGGACACGTGGCGGACCTCCAGCCGCGAGGTGGGCGTGTCGACGAAGCCGCCGGTCCCCGGAGCGGACGCCTGCAGGTAGGTCAGCGGGGAGACCCACAGCGCGTTGCCACTGGTGTTGACCACCTCCTGCAGCGTTACGCCCCGGCGCGCGAGCCGCTTCGGGTCGACCTGCACCTGGAGCTGCCGCTCGCGCTGCCCGAAGATCGCGACGTTCGCCACCCCGGGAACTCCGAGCAGACGGGGGCGGATCATCCACCTCGCCAGCACCGACATCTCGATCGCGGAGACCTCGGTCGACCTGAAGCCCACCACCAGCACCCGGCTGAGCGACGAGGTCGGCTGGACGATGGTCGGCAGCTCCGTCAGGTAGGGCAGCTGCCCGACCTGGGTCAGCCGCTCCTGGACCACTTGCCGTGCGTCGAGGAGGTCGGTGCCCGGCTCGAAGATGAGGGTGATCGACGAGAGGCCGTTGACCGACTCCGACCTGATGCCGTCGAGGAAGGCGACGCCGTTGAGCATCAGGTTCTCCATCGGCGCGGTGATGAGCTGCTCCACCTCCTCGGCCGACAGGCCGAGCGCCTCGGTCTGCACCTCGACGTAGGGCGGATAGAACTCCGGCAGCACCTCGGTCTGCGCCGACCGCGACTGGACGACGCCGAGCACAGTGAGCACCGCCGCTGCAGCAAGCACACCCAGTCGCGCAGCAACTGCGCGGTTGATCAACCACCGAGCCATCTCACTCGGCCTCCCCGTGGCGCGAAGTGCCGTCACCGACAGCACTCTTTGGACCCTCTACCGTTGTACCGACCGGGGCGGGCGGACCTCTAGTACCGAATTGGGTATCTCTGCCGTGGACCCACTTCGGCGGCGCCCGACAGGACGAATTCCTGCAGGCGATCTTCATGTTCATCGCAGGACGAAGCGCGCGGTGGGAACGCCGCGACTCAGGAGCTCGTCGTGCTCGACGACCGGCTGCGGGCCATGCGCGGGCCATGCGCGGGCCATGCGCGGGCCATGCGCGGGCCATGCGCGGGCGACGCGCGGACCCCTGGAGCCTGACAGCCGCGCTGGCCGCGCGACCGGGATCAGTCAGACGTTGAAGCCGAACGTGGCCCGTGGACATCCCCCACGCTCAATCGAGCAACTAGAGAGCCGCTGACCTGCGAGAACGTGGTTGGACGCGGTAGCCGGCGTTGATTAGTTGCGAACGTACTGCGGACTCACTGCGGACTGCGCCGGTCCGCGCACCCCTCACGCGTCGGTGTAGCTAAACCACGACAGGGACCAGCTTCGACTCAGCCGGTGCCACCGTCCCGGCTTGCTAGGCGAGGGCGAGGAAGAGCTTCTCCATCTTCTTGACGTCGACGTCCTCGAGCCCGTCCTCGCTGTCAGCGAGGCACTGCTGGAGGCCCGTGGCGACGATGGCATAGCCGGCGCGGGAGAGCGCCTTGTTGACCGCCGCGAGCTGGGTGAGGACGGACTCGCAGTCGGACCCCTCCTCCATCATGCGGATCACGCTGGCCAGGTGACCGTTGGCGCGCTTCATGCGAGTGATGATCGCCTTGATCTCGGTGGGTTCGAGCTCCATCAGTTGTCCTCCAATGCAGCCAGGGCCGCAGTGAGTCGCTGCCGTGCGTCGGATGCGACGGCGCGGAGAGTGTCGCCGGCCTGGTCGCGGCCGGCGAAGGACATCATCGCGTCGGGGTCGAAGGCCTCGACGACGGTGGTGGAGTCGTCGACGACACGGACGACGACGTTGCAGGGCAGAAGAGCCGCGATCGCCGGCTCGACCTCCAGCGCCTGGTGCGCGAGCTGGGGGCGACACGCGCCCAAGATGACCTGCGGAGCCACGTCGACATCCAACTTCGCCTTGAGCGTGGCCTTGAGGTCGATCTCGGTGAGCACGCCGAAGCCCGCGTCACCCAACTCCGCGCGCACCGCCGCAAGCGTCTCGTCGTAGGGGCGGCGCACCGTCTTCGTCAGCGTGTAGTCGGCCATCGAAGCCTCCTTCTCCTCGGGTGGCGGCCTGCACCGGAGCGGTACTGCCGACGTCAACTGTACAACCCCCTGGGGGGATATGTTAACTTCCATCCATAACCCCCCTGGGGGATTAGGAGCCTAGGTGCCCAGACCATGACAGGAGTCACCGAATGCGTGAGATCACCGTCGACCAAGTCGTGACCGAGTTGTCGAAGGGAGGCGTCCTCGTCGACGTCCGCGAGCCCGCGGAGTACCGCGACGGGCACGTCCCGGGCGCGGTCAACATCCCGATGAGCCAGCTGACCGCGCGGCTCGGCGAGCTCGAGCGGGACCGGGCCGTGTACGTGGTGTGCGCCTCTGGGAACCGGAGCAGCGCGATGACCGACGTCCTGACCGCGGCCGGCTACGAAGCCGCCAACGTCGCGGGCGGCACCAGTGCCTGGCTCCGGTCCGGGCGCCCGATCGAGCGGTGAGGCCCCCGATGACCGACGAATCGACCAGCCAGACCACCGAGCCCGTCTCCGCGACCGCCGAGACGCAGCAGCGCCCGGACGAGGGGCTGACCGTCCGCACCCTCGAGACGCCCTCGCTGGGCGACCGCACCTACGTGGTGCACGACGGCGACGTCGCCCTCGTGGTCGACCCGCAGCGCGACATCGACCGGGTGCTGGAGGTCCTCGAGGCCGATGGCGTGCGGCTGACCCACGTCTTCGAGACGCACATCCACAACGACTACGTCACCGGCGGCCTGGCCCTCGCGCAGGCGACCGGCGCGGCATACGTGGTCAACCGTGAGGACGAGGTGTCCTTCGACCGCACCCCCATCGTCGACGGCGCGGTCGTCGCGGTCGGCGACCGGATGCGCGTCCGCGCCATCGCCACCCCGGGCCACACCTTCACCCACCTCTCCTACGCGCTCACCGACGGCGACCACCCCTACGCGGTCTTCACCGGGGGCTCCCTGCTCTACGGCGCCACCGGCAGGCCCGACCTGCTCGGCGAGGAGCACACCGGCGCGCTCGTGCGTCACCAGCACGCCTCCGCGCGCAAGCTCGCCACCGAGCTCCCCGACGAGGCCGAGGTCTACCCCACCCACGGGTTCGGTTCGTTCTGCTCGGCCACCCAGTCCGACGCCACCGCCTCCACCATCGGCGATGAGAAGCGAGCGAACCCGGTGCTCACCCAGGACGAGGAGACCTACGTACGCGATCTCCTCGACGGCCTCGGCGCTTGGCCGGCCTACTACGTCCACATGAGCCCGGCCAACGCCGTCGGCCCGTCCGCGCCCGACCTCTCGCCGGTCCAGGAAGCCGATGCCACCGAGCTTCGCCGCCGCATCGAGGACGGCGAGTGGGTCGTCGACCTGCGCAACCGGAAGAGTTTCGCAGCGGGGCACGCGCCGGGGACGTTCAACTTCGGGCTGGACGGGGCGTTCTCCACCTACCTGGGCTGGCTGATCGAGTGGGGGACCCCGGTGACGCTGCTCGGTGAGACCCCCGAGGACGTCGCCACCGCCCAGCGCGAACTGGTGCGCATCGGCATCGACCGCCCAGCCGCCCAGGCCACCGGCGACCCGCAGCAGTGGACCGACAGCCAGCTGGCCAGCTTCCCCACGGGTACGTTCGCCGACCTCGCGCAGGTGCGCCATCACCGCCAGGTTGTCGTGCTCGACGTCCGGCGCGCCGACGAGTACGACGGCGCGGCTGTCGCCGGCGCGGTCAACATCCCCATCCACGACCTGCCCCATCGGGTATCCGAGGTACCGGCCGGCGAGGTGTGGGTGCACTGCGCCAGCGGCTACCGCGCCTCGATCGCCGCCTCGTTCATCGCCGCTGCCGGCCGCACGCCGGTCGCGGTCGACGACTCCTTCGAGAACGCCGAGAAGGCCGGCCTGCACCTGGTCGGCTCGAACGCCGGGGCTGACGCCTGAGATGAGCCTCGTCCTCGCCGTCGCCGCCGGCGCGCTCATCGGCCTGTCCTTGGGCGCGCTCGGGGGTGGCGGGTCGATCCTGGCTGTGCCGGCGCTGGTGTACCTGCTCGACCAGTCGGCCGCGGAGGCGACGACCGGCTCGCTGGTCGTGGTCGGGGCCACCTCGGTGATCGCGGCGGTGACGGCACACCGGGCCGGGAACGTGCTGCTCGGACGCGGCCTGACCTTCGGGCTGGTTGCGACTGGCGGGGCCTCGCTCGGGGCGGTGCTGTCGGCCCGGGTCTCCGACGAGGTGCTGCTGGCGGCGTTCGCCGCTCTGATGCTCGCGGTGGGTGGCCTGCTGGCCTGGCGGCAGTTTCGCCACGGCCGGCGCCGCGAGCCCCAGCACTCCGCCCGCCCCGCCCTGGACGACCCCATCATCACGTTCAGCCCGACGTTTGCCTGCCAGTGCCCCCGCGCGGTCAAGGTGCTCGTCACCGCGACCGGGGTCGGCCTGCTGACCGGCTTCCTGGGCGTCGGAGGCGGGTTCCTGGTCGTGCCGGCACTCCTCATCGCCCTCGCGCTGCCGATGGGGTACGCCGCCGGCACGTCGCTGGTGGTCATCACCATCACGAGCCTGGCCGCCCTCGCGGTCCGAGCCGGCGGCGGCACCCATCCCGACTGGGGTCTCGTCGCAGTCCTGACCGCCGCCGCGGCCCTCGCCGCGGTCGCCGGCGCGGCAATCGCGGCTCGGGTCGACGCGGCCCGACTCCAGACCGCCTTCACCGTCCTGGTCCTCGGTGTCGCGGCCTACACCGCCACCCAGGCTCTGCCGGCGATCGCCTGAGCCCGGCCCCGACTCGAACCTCATCCACACCACACGGAAACGGAACCGACATGACCACCACCTCCGCACCCGGCCCGAAGACTGCAACCCCGAGCCTCATACCCGCCACCCCTGGGCTGCTGGGACGGCTCGGAGTCTGGGTCACCGACCATGCCAAGCTCGTCACCGCCGTCTGGCTTCTGGCCATCATCGGCCTCGGCGCGTTCGCTCCGCAGGTCGAGCACAACCTCTCCGGCGCCGGCTGGCAGGCCAACGGCTCGGAGTCGGTCGAGGCCCGCGAACTGGCCCGCGAGCACTTCGGTGGCAACGCCTCCTCGGCCATCCAAGTCGTCGTGCGCTCCACCAACGGTCCCGTCACCGACGGTGAGGGCAGTGAGGTGATCTCCGAGGTGACGCGCATCCTCGAGGACGAGCCCCGCATCGCCGAGGTCGTCGCACCGACGCCGGGGGCGACGCTGTCCGAGGACGGCTCCACGGCGATCGTGCTCGCGGGAGCGGGTGCCGACACCAACGACATGGTGCGGGTGGCCACCGACCTCAAGACCGACCTCCAAGGCCTGTCCACCGACACCGTCGAGGTCAACCCGACCGGCTCCTCGCTGCTGTGGAGCGACTTCAACGAGGCCAACCTCGACGCCATGTTGAAGTCGGAGCTCATGTCGTGGCCGGTCACTCTGGCGATCCTGGTCCTCGCCTTCGGCGCCCTCGTCGCAGCGGGGCTGCCGCTGATCCTCACCCTGGCCGGCCTCGTCGCCTCCGCCGGGTCCCTGGTGCTCATCAACGAGCTCGTGCCGGTCTCGATCTGGGCGATGAACTTCGCCATGATGTTCGCCCTCGCGCTCGGCATCGACTACGCGCTGTTCCTCGTGGCCCGCTACCGCGCCGCCCGCGCCGCTCGCAACTCCCACCGTCTAGAGGACCGACAGTGGGCGATCGCCCAGACCATGGACACCGCCGGCAAGGCCGTTCTGCTCTCGGGGCTCACCGTGCTCGTCTCGCTGTCCGCGGTCATGCTCGTGCCCTCGCCGTCGTTCCGCTCGATGGCCGGCGGCATCATGCTCTCGGTCGTCTTCGTCCTGGGTGCCACCCTGACCCTTCTCCCCCTGGTGCTGTTCAAGCTCGACGGTCGGATCAACAAGCTCGCACTCCCGTGGTCGCGCTCCGGCGAGCACCGCTCGCCGAGGTTCGCCGCCTGGGGTGAGCGGCTCTGGAAGCGCCCGGTCGCCTGGGGCCTTGCCGCGCTGGTGATCCTGCTGGCGCTCGCAGCCCCGATCGTCGGCCTCCAGACCGCGATGCCGTCGATCAAGGTGCTCCCCGAAGACGCCTCTGCCCGCGTCGGGTACGACCAGGTCCAACAGTCGTTCGGCGAGGGCGCTCCCGGCACCCTCCAGATCGTCCTGGACGAGACGGACGCCGACGCTGCCGCCACGGTCCTGCGCGAGGACGCCGGGATCGCCGCAACCATGGGACCTGTGCCAGCGGCCGACGACAGCGGACTGGTGCTCGTCCAGGCTGTCCCCACCGTCGATCCCTCCGACCCCGCGCTCGGAGACACGGTCGACCGCTTGCGCGCCGACCTGCCGGGCTCCGCACTGGTCGGCGGCGCGGCCGTGGAGAACATCGACCTCAAGACCCAGCTCGACGAGTCGACGCCGTTGGTCATCGGCGTGGTCCTGGTGCTCGGGTTCCTTCTGCTGCTGATCGCGCTCCAGGCGCCGCTGATCTCGCTGCTCGGCACGCTCGCCAGCCTGCTGTCCACGGCAGCCGCGTTCGGCGTCGCGCGGCTGATCTTCCAGGAGGGCTACGGCGCTGACCTGCTCGGCTTCGAGTCCCAGGGCTTCCTCGATGGGTGGGCCCCGGTGTTCTTCTTCGCCATGATCTTCGCCATCGCCATGGACTACACGGTCTTCCTGCTCGCCTCGGCCAAGGAGCACTACGAGCGCAGCGGCGACCCCAAGGAGGCCATGGTGGGCTCGCTGGCCCACTCCGGCAGGGTGATCTTCGCCGCCGGCGCGGTCATGGTCGCGGTCTTCTTCACCTTCGCCCTGTCCGGCCCGATCCCGCCCAAGGAGATGGGCGTGGTCCTCGGCCTCGCGGTGCTGCTCGACACGTTCCTGGTCCGGCTCGTGCTGCTCCCGATCCTGCTCCGGCTGACCGGCCGGGCCGCCTGGTACACCCCGGCCTGGCTGCGCAAGGTCCTGCCGAACATCACCTTCGCCCACGACTGAACGGGCCCTTCCAGCGCTTCACACGAACCACCAGACCGCCCGGATCATCCCCCGAACCCGGGCACCCAGCGGGCCGGGGCGCCACCACCCCGGAGCTCCGGCCCGCCCCATCCAACCTCACGTGAAGGAGAGCCGCTCATGTGTCGAGCGACCACCTGCCGAACCTGCACCAAGACCACATGGGCTGGCTGCGGCCAGCACATCGCCCAGGTCAAGGCCCGCGTCCCCGCCGGGCAGTGGTGTCCCGGACATCCCGGTGCCGACCGCCGTGGGAGCTGGCTCAGCCGGCTCCTGGGCCGCTGAGGCAACTCGAAGAACGACCGAGCCGAGAACCGAACAGAGTCCGCCGCGAACACCGAACGAGCCGTCGGCTTCTCGCCGGGACCATCGTCCTCGCCACCATCGTGCTGACCGCGGCGCGGCCCGCTCTACACAACCTGAATCGATCTGCGGACTTCCCGCGGGCACGCCACGGGCAGCATGCCGCTGACCTGAGGGGCCGCTTCCTACACGTTGAAGCGGAACGATCAGGCGGGGTTTCGGTGGTTGTTGGTCATCGCCGGCTGCTGCCGGAAAATGTGGTCTGACCTGCGGAAACACATTCGCGGGACCCTTGGATGCCGTCGGCGATCGTCGGTCTCGGCCGGACTTCTTGCGGACCATTTGCGGACTGCGGGGTCACGGCGAGAGCCCTCGGGCGAGGGCGGCGTCGTACAGCGTCCGGGCGACCTGCTCGGCCTTCTCGGTCGCCGCGGCACCCACCGGCTTCGCCTCGTAGCGGTCCTGGTTGCGAGCGCGTCGCAGGCGGTCGAACTCTCGCGCCGCCCTGTCCGCGGGCGGCTTGTCGAAGACCGCGCGCAGGTAGCGGCCGAGCGCCTCGTGTTGGCCGGGGCCGTTGGTCGTCCGGAAGCCGTAGGCCGCCAGCAGCGCCTCGCCCGTGTCGTGGCAGGCGTCGTACGCGATGCCGTATCTGACGACGACACTGGTGAGCAGCGGCAGTTGGTTCAGGCGCTCCTCGGCCTGGCGCAGGAACGACGTCGCACGGGCGACGTCTGCGGGCACGACATCGAGCCGTCGCGCCTCCACCAGTGCGAGGACCGTCGCCTGCTGGACGCGGGTGAGTGGGGTCAGCGCCACGGCAGTTCCCCGATCACGGGGACCGCCGGGCCGCTGCGCACGTTGTCCAGGAACCCGGAGGACGTCGCGAACTCCTCGGCGGCGAGGATCGTCGGGTTCACGGGACGGTGCACCGCGGCCTCGACCCGGGTGCACGCCTCGTAGACCGCGTCCACGTCGGGTTCACCGAGCACCATGACGTCGATGTCGTGCGGTGCCGGACCGGCATCCCCGAGCACCCGCGCGGCGAAGGAGCCGTAGAGGAACGCCGACTCAATCCCGTCGATGCGGGCGAGCTCCTCGGCCAGCATCACCACCGGGCCGGTCGCGATCCTGAGGATCTCGCGCAAGGGGTCCACCAGCGGGCTCTCGCCGTTGGCGCGGATCAGCCTCGTGCGGCCCACCTGTCGCTCACTCAGGATGCCGGCGCCAAGCAGGCGCGCGACCTCGCGGTGCGCGGTCGGGTAGGCCAGGCCGGCCCGTTTGGCCAGGTCGGTGACGCTCAGTTCGTCGCCGGTGAGCAACAGTGTGGAGAGCAGACGCGCCTGGCCGTCCGACCGGAAGATCGGAGCGAGGAGCGGCGCCTCAGTTCTCATATAACTGAGATTATCATCCACTATACCGACAGTCAATGGCCCGTGCCAAGGCCGGGTGCGACCGGTGTAGCTGTGCAGCATGCGTGGTCCAGCGACCGAGGCGTGCAGAGGAGCAACTGCGAACGGGGCTTCCCTCATGGATCCTCTAGTCCGCCGTACTCGGTGATGGACTTGGTTCGAAGGTCAGCAAGGGCCATCGATGCCGTGGAACAACGTCCTGGAATCAGTGTCTGGCAGAACAACGGGGTCGATGCGCACCAAGCGATCCCCCATCTTCACTTCCATGTGGCGGGCACGGTCGACGGTGGCGGAACCGAATGGGACGAGGTTCATGAGCTCAGCGTCGACGAGACCGACGCCATTGCCGATCGGTTGCGGCCGCACTTCTAGGCGCGGGGTCGCACGCGACACGCGCATCGACGAGCTCTGGCCCGTCGCGGCCACAGGCTGTCCGCATTGGTCGGGTCCATCGCCTTCCCCGTCGAAGTGAAGCGGTCATGCAAAGGCGCGCCGAAGAGGCGGACACGGTCGCGTGTCGGCCCGACGCGCGTCAGGTCTCCGGTTCTGGGTCCCATTCCGGGCGGTCGCCCCGCAACCCATCGGTCCAGTTCTCAGATGCTTCGCTCGGAAAGCCACTCGGTGGAGTCGGGGCATCGTAGATCCACTGCGACGGTGGTGGTCCGGACGCGCCGATCCCGAAGACATGACCTGACGGTGTTGCCCGGTACGCGAACCATGCCTGCCCGTCCTTGCGCACCTTCGAGACAATGAGCTCGTCGGTCTCGAACTCGAACTGGCGAGAGTCGCGCAATACCTCGAGTAGGTCCGACCGGTATCGCTCAGGTTGCTTCTCGTTTCGATACCAGCCCATGTGGCATGTGGCGAGCCATCGAAGTGCTTCCTTCGTTTCCGAGAACTCGCGCCGATCGAGAAGTCTTCCATCGTCATCAACACCGCGGCGACCGGCATTTTCGACAAGGCTCCGCCGGGTTGCGGCTCGCGCAGCGAGATCTTCAGCCCGCTCACTCTTGAACCGGCACACAGCTTCGTAGGCCGCCTTCGCCGTAGTTGACTGGGCTGCGTCGCGCGCCGGCAGACCACGGAACTGATCGATGTCAACGAGCGATCCACGAAGACCCCACGCCATTCCCGCCCTGGCGCGCATGGATGGCTGGCGCCCGTCGTTGAGGAATGAGAGTCGGACGAAGAGAAGCTCGTAACCCATGTAGAACGCGATGGGGTACAAGACCGAGACGGCCACCCCCGAAAGCCACACCGGCATCAGCAGTTCGTTGGCGAGTTCATGCCTGTCGAGCGTGGGCCAATCGCTGATGACGTGTGTCACCGAGTACGTGAGGAGCCCAAGTGTCGAAAGGATCATGATCCCAGTGGTCAAGTTGGCTACAGGCTTGCACTCCCGGTGGTTCAACGCCACGACGTTCAGGCCGACTACCAAGAGCAGGAAGCTCTGGGCAACGAGCTCGATGGGCAGAGGCATGACCTGCGCGTTCACGAAGAACCCGAGCAACGCCGTCACCCCGAGCGTCTCCAAGAAGCGGCGCTTGAAGAAGTTAGGATCCTTCCCTGCCTCGCCGAGGCTGACAAACCAGACGAAGCCGACGAGCAGGAACCACAGAATCGTTCCGCCAAGCAGATCTGGGCTCCAGAGCGAGAACCCGGCAGCAAGCCAGATGGCTCCGACCTCGACCGCTACGAACACCAGCATGAGTGGTGTGATCTTCGATAGGAACAACTGCTTCGCAAGCGATGGCAGCATCTCCCGAACGTCGCGCACCGCCAGTGCGAGCATCACGAAAGCCGCGAGCAGGATGAGAGTTGCTAGTTCACGATTGTTCATCGCGTCGTCTCTCGGTCAGTAGGTCCCGACTCCCGGAAGATGCACCCATCCGGCCGATCAAGTTGAATTTCTTGCGGACTCAGTGCGGACTGGAGGGAGTCATACCCCCTCTGACCTGCGGTTTTACGACGATTCACACGTTGAAGCGGAACTCCACGACGTCGCCGTCGGCCATGACGTAGTCCTTGCCCTCCATGCGGACCTTGCCGGCCTCCTTGGCCTTGAGCATGGAGCCGGCCTCGACCAGGTCGTCGAAGGAGACGATCTCGGCCTTGATGAAGCCGCGCTGGAAGTCGGTGTGGATCACGCCGGCCGCCTCGGGAGCCGTGGCGCCCTGGGGAATCGTCCAGGCGCGGGTCTCCTTGGGACCGGCGGTCAGGTAGGTCTGGAGGCCGAGAGTCTCGAAGCCGACGCGGGCGAGCACCTCGAGGCCGGGCTCCTCGACGCCCATCTCCCGCAGCATCTCGCGGGCCTCCTCGTCGTCGTCGAGCTCGACCAGCTCGGCCTCGAACTTCGCGTCGAGGAAGATCGCCTCGGACGGCGCCACGATCTCCCGCATGCGGGCCTTGAGCGCCTCGTCGGCGAGCTCGTCGGCGTCGCAGTTGAAGACGTAGATGAACGGCTTGGCGGTGAGCAGCGACAGCTCGCGGACGAGGGTCCGGTCGATCGAGGTCGCGATGATCGGCGTACCGGCCTCCAGGGCGGCGAGCGCCTCCTTCGCGGCGTCGAGGTTGGCGGCGAGCGCCTTGTTGCCGCGCGCCTCCTTCTCCAGGCGCGGGATCGCCTTCTCGACGGTCTGGAGATCGGCGAGGATCAGCTCGGTCTGGATCGTGGAGATGTCGTTGGCCGGGTTGACCTCGCCGTCGACGTGGGTGACGTCCTCGTCGCGGAAGACCCGCGTCACCTGGCAGATCGCCGCGGACTCCCGGATGTGCGCGAGGAACTTGTTGCCCAGGCCCTCGCCCTCGGAGGCGCCCCGCACGATGCCGGCGATGTCCACGAACTCCACGGTCGCGGGCAGGATCCGGGCCGAGCCGAACAGCTCGGCGAGCTTCGGCAGCCGGTCGTCCGGGACCCCGACGACACCGACGTTCGGCTCGATCGTCGCGAACGGGTAGTTCGCCGCGAGGACGTCGTTCTTGGTCAGGGCGTTGAAGAGCGTCGACTTGCCCGCGTTGGGGAGACCGACGATGCCGATGGTGAGAGCCACGGGCCGCGAGTCTACGGCGCCGCGGGACGCCCCTCCGAATCGCGCAGCGGGCGCTCCGGGGCTCGGGCCCGGGCCCTAGGGTTGGCGGGTGCGCATCGCCACGTGGAACGTCAACTCCCTCCGCTCCCGCATCGACCGCGTCGAGGCCTTCCTCGACCGCCACGAGGTCGACGTGCTGGCGCTGCAGGAGACCAAGGCGCGCGAGGACCAGCTGCCGCTGATGGGCATCGAGGCGCGGGGGTACGACGTCGCGGTCTCCGGCGCGAACCAGTGGAACGGCGTCGCGATCATCAGCCGGGTCGGGCTGGAGGACGTCGAGACCGGCTTCCCGGGGCAGCCGGGATGGGGCGAGCCGGCCGAGCCTGAATCGCGTGCGATCGGGGCCACGTGCGGCGGCGTACGCGTCTGGTCGCTGTACGTGCCCAACGGCCGCAAGCCCGACGACCCGCACTACGTCTACAAACTGGACTGGCTGGCGAGGCTCCGCGCCGCCGCGCAGGAGTGGACCCGCGGCGACACCGCGCTGGTCGGCGACTGGAACATCGCGCCGACCGACGAGGACGTGTTCGACATCTTGCAGTTCGCGAGGTCGACCCACGTGACGCCGCCCGAGCGCGCGGCCTTCCAGGGGCTGCTCGACGACGGGTACGTCGAGGTCACCCGCGAGCACGCGCCCGGCTACACCTACTGGGACTACTACCGCCAGCGCTTCGAGCGCGACCGCGGGCTCAAGATCGACTTCGTGCTCGGCTCGCCGTCGCTGGCGCAGCGCGTGACCGGTGCGTTCATCGACCGCGAGGAGCGCGCCGGCCAGGGCGCGTCCGACCACGCACCGGTGGTCGTCGACCTGGCGTAGCCACGCACTGTCGGTGGCCGCGTCCATGCTGGCCCCATGACGGCAGTGACGCTCTTCCTCACCCTGCTCGTCGGGCTGGCCCTCGGTGGCCTGCTCGGCGTGCTGTGGTCGCGCGCGCGGACCCCGTACGTCGCCGGCCTGATCGACCAGGCCGAGGTGATGCAGGGGCTCGACCGGCTCAGCGACCAGATGCACCACCTCGATCGCTCGCGGGCGACCTGGCAGGGGCAGTTCGACGCCCAGGTCGACCTGCTCCAGCGCGAGACGCGATCGCTGTCCACCGCCCTGCGCAAGCCGCAGGTCCGGGGCCGCTGGGGCGAGCTGCACCTGCGGCGCGCCGTCGAGCTGGCCGGGCTGGTCGACCGCTGCGACTTCGCGGAGCAGGTGCGCCTCGACGACGGGGCCCGCCGCCCCGACCTCGTGGTCAACCTGGTCGGCGGCCGGCAGGTCGTCGTCGACGCGAAGGTTCCCCTCGACGCCTACCTCGACGCCACCTCGAGCGACGACGAGGACGAGACCGCCCACCACCTGCGCCGCCACGCCGCCCAGCTGCGCAGCCACGTCGACACCCTCGGGTCCAAGCAGTACTGGCGCTCGCTCACCGAGAGCCCCGAGTTCGTCGTGCTCTTCGTGCCCGCGGAGTCGTTCCTCGCGGCGGCCCTGGAGACCGACGGCTCGCTGATCGAGTACGCCGCCACGCGGCACGTCGTGCTCGCGACACCCACCACGCTGATCGCCCTGCTCCGCACGGTCGCCCACGGGTGGAGCCATGAGGTGCTGGCCGACCAGGCGCGCGAGATCCACCGGCTCGGCCGCGAGCTGCACGAGCGGCTGTCCTCGATGAACGGCCACCTCGACCAGCTGGGGCGCTCGCTCAACGCCGCGGTCGGGCACTACAACCAGACGGTGGGGTCCCTGGAGTCGCGGGTCCTGGTGAGCGCCCGGCGGTTCGGCGACCTGCCCGCGCCGCGCCAGGTGGACGCCGCCAGCCGGTCCATATCACCGGTCGACCTCCGCGTCGTGGAACGGCGCGCCGCCGACGGCGGGGAGGACGCGGACCATACCGTGGCCCTGTGAGCCAGCGGACCCTCTGGGAGGAGGGGCGCGAGCCGGGCCGTCAGGTCGTCGCGCTCGGGCTGGCGCTCGCCCTCACGACGGTCGTGATCGACCAGGCGCTGCTCGGCAAGGTGGGGCTGTTCTTCGACATCTGCTTCGTGCTGATCTGCGTCGCGACGGCGCTGGCCGTGCGGCCCAGCGACTTCTTCACCGTGGGCGTGCTGCCCCCGCTGCTCATGGGCACGGTCTTCACCATGCTCGGCCTGACCCGGCCCGACGTGATCGCCGACGAGAGCGACGGGGTGGTCCAGGCCGTGGTCTCCGGGCTCGGCCACCACGCCGGCGCCCTGGTGACCGGCTACGTGCTGTGTCTGGCGATCCTCGCCGTCCGGCACCGCGTGATGTCGCGACAGGCGACCGAGCGCCAGCCGGCTGCGCCCTGATCGACTCGGCCCGCCCCGGCGGCGTACCCACGGACGATCCTGCGGTGTGGTGGACCGTCCGCCGACAGTTTCGCCCGTGGCTATCGAGAGATCAGACACCCACACTCGGCCCGCCCCGGCGGCGTACCCACGGACGATCCTGCGGTGTGGTGGACCGTCCGCCGACAGTTTCGCCCGTGGGTACGCCCCAACGGTGGATCAGGCAGCCTCGAACCGCGACGGGTCGCCGGCGCCCACGCGCACCACCTCGGGGTGGCCCTCCGACCAGTCGATCACCGTGGTCGGCTCGGCCGGGGTCTCCCCGGCCTCGACGACCAGGTCGACGACGTGGTCGAGCTCCTCCTTGATCTCCCAGCCCAGGCTGCGGGGCTCGGCCTCGCCGGGGAGGATCAGCGTGCTGGTCAGCAGCGGCTCGCCGAGCTGGTCCAGCAGCGCCTGCACGAACACGTGGTCGGGGATGCGCACGCCGACGGTCCGCTTCTTCGGGTGCATGAGCCGCCGCGGGACCTCCTGGGTCGCCGGCAGGATGAACGTGTACGGCCCGGGCGTCGCCGCCTTGATCGCGCGGAACGCCGAGTTGTCCAGCTTCACGAACTGGCCCAACTGGGCGAAGTCCTTGCACATCAGCGTGAAGTGGTGCTTGTCGTCGAGGCCGCGGATGCGCAGGATCCGGTCGCGGCCGTCGCGGTTGCCGAGCCGGCAGCCGAGCGCGTAGCCCGAGTCGGTCGGGTAGGCCATCAGCTGGTCCTCGCGGAGGGCGTCGGCGATCTGTCCGAGCAGCCGGGGCTGGGGGTTGTCCGGGTGGACGTCGAGGAAGCGGGCCATCAGACTCGGCCGGCCGCCTTGAGGTCGCGCCGCAGCTCGGGCGGGAGCGCGAAGATCAGCGACTCCTCGGCGCTGTGCACCGCCCGGGCGTCCGGGTAGCCCCGCTCGGCGAGGAAGGACAGGACGCCGTTGACGAGCTCCTCGGGCACGCTCGCGCCGGAGGTGACGCTCACGGTGCTCACGCCCTCGAGCCAGGCCTCGTCGATCTCGCCCGCGTCGTCCACGCGGTATGCCGCGTGCGCCCCCGCCTCGAGCGCGACCTCGACCAGTCGCACGCTGTTGGAGGAGTTTCCCGAGCCGACCACGATGACCAGGTCGGTGCCCTGTGAGATCTCCTTGACCGCGAGCTGGCGGTTCTGGGTGGCGTAGCAGATGTCGTCGCTCGGCGGGTCGAGCAGGTCCGGGAACCGCTCCCGGATCGCCGCGACGGTCTCCAGCGTCTCGTCGACCGACAGCGTGGTCTGCGAGAGCCAGGCGACCCGCTTGGGGTCGCGCACGACGATGCCCGGCACGTCGGCCGGGCTCTGCACGAGCTGGATGTGGTCGGGCGCCTCACCGGCGGTGCCCTCGACCTCCTCGTGGCCCGCGTGCCCGATGAGCAGGATGTCGTAGTCCTCGGTGGCGAACCGCTTCGCCTCGTGGTGGACCTTGGTCACCAGCGGGCAGGTGGCGTCGATGGTCTTGAGGGAGCGCTGCTCGGCCTCCGCGTGCACCGCCGGGGACACCCCGTGGGCCGAGAACACCACGGTCTGCCCCTCGGGCACCTCGTCGAGCTCCTCGACGAAGATCGCGCCCCGCGACTCCAGGTTCGCGACCACGTGCTTGTTGTGGACGATCTGCTTGCGCACGTAGACGGGGGCGCCGTACAGGTCCAGCGCCTTCTCGACCGTGATCACGGCGCGGTCGACGCCGGCGCAGTAGCCCCGCGGCGCTGCCAGCAGGACGGCCTTCTCGGCCTCGCCCGGCGACAGGATCGGCGGCATGCCCATGTCGGTCGTCATGGTGTCCAGTCTAGGTGGGTCGGCGGCGTCCCCTAATCTCGCCCGCATGGCCCTGGAGACCTCGCTCGAGTCGCCGGCGCCCGTCCGCCAGATCGCGAACGCGATCACGGGCTGGGTCGACCGGCTCGGCGCGGTGTGGGTCGAGGGCCAGGTCGCCCAGGTGAGCCGCCGGCCGGGCATGAGCACCGTCTTCCTCATCCTGCGCGACGCCGTGGCCGACATCTCGATCCCGGTCACCTGCTCGCGCACGCTCTTCGACGGCCTCAACCCGCCGCTGGTCGAGGGCGCGAGCATCGTCGTCCACGCGAAGCCGTCCTACTACGCCAACCGCGGCACGCTCTCCCTCTACGCCCGCGACATCCGGATGGTCGGCCTCGGCGAGCTGCTCGCGCGCCTCGAGCGCCGCCGCCAGCTGCTCGCCGCCGAGGGCCTGTTCACCCACGAGCTGAAGCGCCGGCTCCCCTTCCTCCCCGGCACGGTCGGCCTGGTCACCGCCCCCAACAGCGCCGCCGAGCGCGACGTCCTCGAGAACGCCAGGCGCCGCTGGCCCGCGGTCCGCTTCGAGGTCGCGTACGCCGCCATGCAGGGTCCGCGCTCGGCCAGCGAGGTCATCGAGGCGGTCGAGCGCCTCGACCGCAACGCCGACGTCGAGGTGATCGTGGTCGCCCGCGGCGGCGGGTCGGTCGAGGACCTGCTGCCGTTCTCCGACGAGGCGCTGATCCGGGCGGTCGCGAAGGTGCGCACGCCCGTGGTCTCCGCGATCGGCCATGAGCCCGACCAACCGCTGCTCGACCTGGTCGCCGACGTCCGGGCGTCGACGCCCACCGACGCCGCCAAGCTGGTGGTCCCCGACGTCGCCGAGGAGGTCCGCAACGTCGCGCGCGCCCGGGAGCGGATGCGCGCGGCGATGTCCGGCTGGATCTCCCGCGAGCAGGCGGGGCTCGACGCGCTCCGTTCCCGCCCGGCCCTCGCGGACCCCCGCACCCTCCTCGACGCGCGGCGCGAGGAGGTCCGTCAGCTCCGCGACCGGGCGCGCCGCACCCTCGGCCACGCCCTCGACCGCGCCGCCGACGACGTCGGCCACCAGCGGGCCCGGGCCCGGGCGCTCTCGCCGCTGGCCACCCTCCAGCGCGGCTACGCCGTGCTCCAGGACGCCGACGGCCACGTGGTCACGTCGGTCGCCGGCGTCGCCCCGCAGCAGCAGATCAGCGTCCGGGTCGCCGACGGCCGGATCCACGCGACCACCACGAGCACCGAGCAGATCCAGGCTGAGCAGATCCGGGCCGAGCACATCGAGGGAGAGACCGATGGCAGCGAAGAAGACTGAGCCGCAGGGCGGGACGCCGTCGTACGAAGTTGCCCGCGAGGAGCTCGTCGAGGTGGTCCGCGCGCTGGAGGCCGGCGGCACCTCCTTGGAGGAGTCCCTCGCGCTCTGGGAGCGCGGCGAGAAGCTGGCGACGATCTGCCAGGAGTGGCTCGAGGGCGCCCGCAAGCGGCTCGACGAGGCGATCGAGAAGGACCCCCAGTAGGAGCAGGTATGGACCGGTGGTCTGGTCCCGTGGTCCAGACGTCACCAGCTTGTGGGCGTGGATTTACCGGCGTGTTGCCGCCCTGAGGGGTGAATGTGGACTTTGTTTCCCCGTGAGCGGGGCGCGTCGTTACCCAGCCTTTACTCTTCCACGCATCGGTAAAGAGCGGGAGCGCTGCGTGATTCGGGCAGGCGCGTGCCCCTGGGGGAAGGGAACGCGTCATGCGAGACATGCGCACGCAGGCACGACGGATCGGCATCGCGGCAGCATCGGCCCTGGTGCTCGTGCTGCCGCTGGGCCCGATGCAGCCGGCTCAGGCCGCACCATCGGCCGACCTGTCGATCACCAAGCAGGTCGTCAAGTACGAGTCGGGCAAGCTGAACGTGCCGGCCGACTTCGACCCGGCCCGGAGCGCGACGCGCGCCCTGGGTCACTACGAGGTGGCCGGAAGCGGTCTCCGGCTGTGGACCGAGGCGGCTCCGGTTCCCCCGGTCAGCCCCGACCCGCGCAAGGTCGCGGAGTACGTCGCCACGGACACGCCGTTGAGCGCTGTCGGGAGCCCGAGCCTGGAGTGGACGCAGACCTCCGGCGCGGCCCCGGGCTACCAGCTCGTCGCGGACCTCGACGGCAACGGCGCCAAGGACGCGATCCTCGTCGGCGAGTACGGCATCTGGTGGGCCGCCGAGATGACCGACCCCGCCCTCCGGGCGGCGGCACCCCAGACCTCCACTCTCGGCAACACCCCCTGGCAGGGCTCCCTGGCGGACTGGCAGTCGGCCTTCCCGACCGCGAAGGTGCTGGCCTTCGGCTTCTCCCTCGGGTCCGGAGCGACCGGTGACGGCGTGCTCGAGGCGATCAACTTCGGTGGCACCCGGTACACCTTCGTCGCCGGCAGCTGGTCGTCGTCGGTGACCGCCGCCCCGGGCTCGGTCCTGAAGTACCGCCTGACCGTCACCAACGACAGCGACGCCGACCGCGCGGCCACCAACACCACGGTCGCCGACATCCTGCCGGCGGACCTGACCTACGTGCCCGGATCGCTGAAGGACAACGGCAACAACTGCGCCTTCGTGGGCAGGACGTTGAGCTGCAACGCCGAGGACCTCCCGATCGGCTTCAGCACGACGATCACCTACCGCGCCACGCTCAGCAACACCGTCACGAGCGACGGCCTCCCGAAGAACATCGGCCACCAGGTCGACGTCCAGAAGCAGGAGGTCTTCGCGGACCTTCCGGCCGGCGAGACCAAGACGTACTCGGCCTGGTGCCCGAGCGGCTACCGGGCGACCGACGGCGGCCTGCTCGTCGACGTCGTCGACCAGGGCGGCTTCTACTCCGACCTGGTCACGCTGCGAAGCAAGACCGCCACCTCCGGCGGCCTCGAGGGCTGGACCGTGACCGTCGCCAACCTCGGCGCCTCCCGCGGCCAGGGCAAGGTGAAGGTCACCTGCCTCGGCACCCGGACCAGCTCGGTCAACGGCCACACGCACGACCTCGTCGTGTCCACGGCCGCCGGCGCCGTCCCGGCCAGCCCTGGTGTCGAGGTGCAGCGCACCTGCCCGGCCGGCTACACGCCGATCGCGCCGTGGTTCGACGTCACCGGTGGTGTGGCGACCGTCCAGGCGTCCTACGCCCAGCTCAACACCTGGGTCTGGATCTTCGACTTCGACCCGGGCACCGTCGTCGACTTCGGTGCCAGCTGCCTCGCGCCGGAGGCCACCTCGAGCAACGGCCACACCGCGCCGCTCGCGCTGACCGACTCCGACCAGACGATCCCGGTGGCGGCCGAGGCCCGCGCCGAGGGCGTGCAACAGTGCGGCCAACTCTCCCGCGCGGTCACCGGTGGCTACCGGACCGAGGACCCGTCGCTGCTGTCGCTGGGTCGTGAGCAGCGCGGCACCAACTACATGTTCCGCTTCTACAACGACGACTGGGACCTGGCTCGGGACGCGGTGATCCAGGTCCAGTGCGTCGGTGTGCGCACCGCGGACGAGAGGACCTACTACACGGTGACCAACACCGCCCGGGTCGCGACCACCGAGGTCGACCGCTCGACCACGGACGACACCTCCAGTGCCGTGGTCACGGTCGACGGTCCCCCGGTGACCCCGCCGGGTGGCGTGGCCATCGCCGGCATCGGCACCCGGACCCCCGCCAGCGGCAACATCAAGTTCGTCGTGCTCGGTCTGACCTGCACGGAGGCGTGCTCGTTCACGGCCAAGGTGCTCAAGAACGACGTCGTGGTCGCCAAGGTGGTGAAGTCGCTCGCGGCCTCGTCGACGCAGGCCTCCGTCAAGGTGCCGACGACCGGCGCCGGTCGGAGCCTCGGCGCGGGTCAGGTCACGGTGAAGGTGAAGACCGCCTCCGGCACCAACACCAGGACGGTCACGCTCAGCTGAGCGGCGCGGTGGTCAGCGTCGCGACGAGGTCCTCGAGGTCCTCGGCCGGCGCTGACCCCCAGACCAGCACCGTCTCCCCCCCGACCTCGGTCGCGAACGCCGTGTCGCCACCGGGGTCGGTGAACGTCTGCCACTCCGAGGTGATCTCGCCGTCGAGCGTCACGGGCTCACCCTCGGTGGCGTCGGTGCCGACGTACTCCCGGACCAGGTCGTCGACGTCCTCGTCCTCCTGGTGGAGCCCCGCGAAGTTGTCCTGGTCGGTGGTCATCGCGAGGTCGAACACCGGGCGCTCGCCCGGGGTGAACGTCGCCTGCTTCACGAACCAGCCGTCCGGCAGCTGCGCGGGGTAGACCGGCGCCAGGTCGCCGAGCTGGATGCTCTCCACGAGCGCCAGGTAGTCGACCGGCTCCGGCTCGTACTCCGGGGTGTGGCGGAAGATGCCGCGGAAGACGATGATCGCGAACACCACGAGCACCAGCACGATCATCGAGCCGACCAGGCCTCCGAACGACCGGTTGTACCTACCGGGTCGACCGGTCTCTGACGCCTGACTCACGGGTCGATTCTCACAGGTGGACTAACCTCACCGCGTGCCGCCCCTCGACCTCGTCCCGGTGGCCGCACTCCTCGCCCTGCTGGTCACGGCCTACGTCCACCCGCGGGCCCGCACCGAGCTCGCCGTGGGCCTGGTGGCCGCGGGGGTCACCCTCGCGACCGGGATCCTCGCCGTCGACGACGTCGAGGAGACGCTGCGCCACCTCGGGCCGGTCGTGCTCTTCCTGGTCACGATCCTCGTGGTGGCCGACGTCTGCGCCCGGGCCGGACTGTTCGCGGCCGCGGCGGCGCGGATCCGGAAGGCGACCTCCGGCAGACCCGCAGCCCTGTTCACCGGCGTCTTCCTGCTGGCCGCACTGGTCACGACAGCGCTGAGCCTGGATGCGACCGTCGTGCTCCTCACCCCGGTCGTGGTCGCCGCCGCGGCCGCGGCCGGCACGTCGGCGTGGCCGGGCAGCCACGCCTGTCTACGGATCGCGAACTCCGCCTCGCTGCTGCTCCCGGTCTCGAACCTCACCAACCTGCTCGCCCTGCCTCATCTCGACCTGACCTTCGGCGCGTTCGCCCTCGAGATGGCGCCGGTGCTGCTCGCGGTCCTCGTCGTGGAGTACGCCGTGCTGCGGCTGCTCTTCCGGCGCGAGCTCGCCGCTCGCCCGCAGCCCCGTGAGCACGCCCCGGACCCGGCGGTGGAGCCGGTCCCGGTGGTCGTCGTCGGACTGATGCTCGCGGGCTTCGCCGTGGCCTCGCCGTTCGGCGTCGACCCGTGCTGGGTCTCGGCGGCCGCCGCGGTCGTGCTGGTCCTCTGGGCCCGGCACCGGGGGCTGGTGACGCCGCGCGAGGCGGTCGCGGCGGCGCACCCGGCGTTCGCGGTCTTCGTGCTCTGCCTCGGGCTGGTCGTGGCGGCGCTCTCCGCGGGCTTCCTCGGCGACGTCGTCGGCGACCTCCTCCCGGGCGGCACGTCCTGGCTGGACCTGATGGTCATCGCGCTGCTCGCGACGGTGCTCGCCAACCTGCTCACGAACCTGTCGGCCGCCCTGCTGCTGGTGCCGCTGCTCGTGCCCCTCGGCGACACGGCCATCCTCGCGGCCCTCCTCGGTCTCAACATCGGGTCCGGCCTCACCTACACCGGCTCCCTGGCCAACCTGCTCTGGCGCCGGACCCTCCTCCGGGGCGGCACGCGCCCCTCCCTCAGCGGGCTGCACCGGGTGTCGCTGGTCGCCACCCCGCTCAGCCTCCTTGCCGCAGTTGCGGTGCTTTCAGTGGTCAACTGACCGCAGATGCGGCATCATCGCCGCATGACGACCTACCGGATCGCGGAAGCCGCCGAGCTGCTCGGGGTCAGCGACGACACGCTGCGGCGCTGGGTCGAGGCCGACCGGGTCGCGAGCACCCGGGAGGACGGGCGCACCGTCGTCCCCGGGGCGGCCCTGGCCGCGCTGGCGGAGTCCCTCGCCGAGCACCCCGACCGCGAGCTGACCCGGGCGGCCGCCGTCAGCGCCCGCAACCGGCTCGCCGGGATCGTCACGAAGGTCAAGAAGGACACCGTCATGGCCCAGGTCGAGATGATCTGCGGTCCCTACCGGCTCGTCTCGCTGATGAGCACCGAGGCCGCCGAGGAGCTCGGCCTCGAGCCCGGCGTCCAGGCCATCGCCTCGGTCAAGTCCACCAACGTCGTCGTGGAGCGCCCGTGAAGAGGCTGGTCCTGCCCCTGGTCCTCGCGCTCGCGCTGCCGCTGACCGCGTGCGGCGGCGGCGACGAGGACGAGACGACCCTGACGGTGTACGCCGCCGCCTCGCTCACCGCCGCCTTCGAGGACATCGCCGCGGAGTTCGAGGAGGCGCACGACGGCGTGACGGTCGAGCTCAGCTTCGGCGGCTCCTCCGACCTCGTCACCCAGATCCAGGAGGGGGCGCCGGCCGACGTGTTCGCGTCCGCCGACACCGCCAACATGGACAAGCTGGTCGCCGAGGACCTCACCGGCGCCGACCCCGAGCCGTTCGCCACGAACACGCTGGAGATCGCCGTACCTCCGGGCAACCCGGCGGGCATCCAGACCTTCGCGGACCTCGCGGAGCCCGGGCTGGCGCTGGTCGTCTGTGCCCCGGAGGTGCCCTGCGGCGCGGCCGCGCAGGCGGTGGCCGACGTCGCCGGCGTGAGGCTCGAGCCGGTCAGCGAGGAGCAGTCGGTCACGGACGTGCTCGGCAAGATCAGGTCCGGCGAGGGCGACGCGGGCCTGGTCTACGTCACCGACGTCGCGGCCGCGGGCGACGACGTCGAGGGCATCACGTTCCCTGAGTCCGGCGACGTCGTGAACATCTACCCGATCGCGCCGGTGGCCGACTCCGACGAGTCCGACCTAGCCGCCGACTTCACCGACTTCGTCCTCGGCGACACGGGCCAGAGCATCCTGTCCGACTACGGCTTCGGGCAGCCTTAGCCCGTGCTCCCCCGCTGGATCTACGTCCCGGCGGCGGTCGGGGCGGCCTTCGTGCTGCTCCCCGTCGTCGCGATCGTGGCGCGCGTGGACTGGGCGGACTTCGCCACGCTGATCACGTCCGAGGCGTCGCAGGACGCGCTCTGGCTGAGCCTGCGGACGTCGGCGATCAGCACGCTGCTCTGCGTGCTGCTCGGTACGCCGATGGCCGTGGTGCTCGCGCGCACCTCGTTCCCCGGCCTGGGCGTCGTGCGCTCCCTGGTGCTGCTGCCGCTCGTGCTGCCGCCGGTCGTCGGCGGCATCGCGCTGCTCTACACGTTCGGCCGTCGCGGCCTGCTCGGCGAGGAGCTCGAGCTGCTCGGTCTCCAGGTCGCGTTCTCGACCGCGGCGGTGGTGATGGCGCAGACGTTCGTGGCGATGCCGTTCCTCGTGGTGAGCCTGGAGGGGGCGCTGCGCACGGCGGGCCGGCGCTACGAGGTCGTCGCGGCCTCGCTGGGCGCCGGCCCGACGACGGTGTTCCGCCGGGTGACGCTGCCGCTCGTGCTGCCCGGCCTCGTCTCCGGAGCCGTGCTCGCCTTCGCGCGCTCGCTCGGGGAGTTCGGCGCGACGATCACGTTCGCCGGCAGCCTCCAGGGCGTGACCCGCACGCTGCCACTGGAGATCTACCACCAGCGCGAGACCGACGTCGACGCGGCCATCGCCCTGTCGCTGGTGCTCGTGGTCGTGGCGGTGCTGGTCATCGGCCTGGCCCGGCAGGGACGGAGCGCGGTGTGACCCTGGAGCTGGAGGCGACCGTCGCCGACCGGGACGTCGAGGTCGCCCTCGAGGTCGCCGACGGCGAGACCCTCGCCGTCCTCGGACCCAACGGCGCCGGCAAGTCGACCCTGCTCTCGGTCGTCGCGGGGCTGCTGCGCCCCGACCGCGGCCACGTCCGGCTGGACGGCCGCGTGCTCACCGGCGACGGCGCCTTCGTCCCGCCCCACGACCGGCGGGTGGCGCTGCTCGCCCAGGACCCGCTGCTGTTCCCGCACCTCAGCGTGCTGGAGAACGTCGCGTTCGGGCCCCGGAGCCGCGGCGCCGGTCGCGGCCCGGCCCGCGAGGCGGCGTACCGCTGGCTGGCCGAGGTCGGCGCCGACGACCTCGCGGACCGCAGGCCGGGGCAGGTGTCCGGGGGCCAGGGACAGCGGATCGCGCTCGCCCGGGCCCTCGCCGCCGAGCCGCGGCTGCTGCTGCTCGACGAGCCGATGGCGGCGCTCGACGTCGCCGTGCTGCCGGCGCTGCGCCAGACCCTCAAGCGGGTGCTCGCCGGGCGGACCACCGTGCTCGTCACGCACGACGTGCTCGACGCGCTGCTGCTCGCCGACCGCGTCGTCGTGATGGAGGGCGGGCGGGTCGTCGAGGCCGGCCCGACCGCCGACGTGCTGGAGCGGCCGCGCAGCGCCTTCGCCGCCCGGATCGCCGGCCTCAACATGGTGTCCGGCGCCTGGCACGACGGCGGGGTCGGCGGGATCCGCGGCATCGCGACCGACCCGGCTCCTGCCGACGGCGACCCCGCCGTCGCGGTGTTCCGCCCGAGCGCGGTGTCGGTGTTCCGCGAGGCCCCCGGCGGCAGCCCCCGCAACATCCTCCCGGTGACGGTGACCGACCTGGAGCCCCGCGGCGACCAGGTGCGCGTGCGGTCCGGCCACCTGGCCGCCGACGTGACCGTGCAGTCCGCGGCGGAGCTCGACCTCGCGCCCGGCACCCCGGTCGTCTTCGTGGTCAAGGCCAACGAGGTCGCGGTCTACCGGACGTGAGGGTGGGTAGGGTCGGGGCATGCCTGAGCCCGACGCCCTCTCCGTCGCCCCCCAGTCGCCCGACCGCAACCTGGCCCTCGAGCTCGTCCGGGTCACCGAGGCAGCCGCCATGGCCGCCGGCCGCTGGGTCGGCCGCGGCGACAAGAACGGCGCCGACGGCGTCGCCGTCAACGCGATGCGCGTGATGATCTCGACGATCGGCATGAACGGCACCGTCGTCATCGGCGAGGGCGAGAAGGACAACGCGCCGATGCTCTACAACGGCGAGCGCGTCGGCGACGGCACCGGGCCGGACTGCGACGTCGCCGTCGACCCGATCGACGGCACCACGCTCACCGCCAAGGGCATGACGAACGCGGTGTCGGTGATGGCGGTCGCGCCGCGCGGCTCGATGTACGACCCCTCGGCGGTCTTCTACATGGAGAAGCTGGTCACCGGGCCGGAGGCGGCCGAGGTCGTCGACATCCGCTACCCCGTCGCCGAGAACATCCAGCAGGTCGCCAAGGCGAAGGGCAAGAACGCCTCCGACGTCACCGTCTGCCTGCTCGACCGCCCGCGGCACGCGGACCTGGTCGACGAGATCCGCGCGACCGGCGCGATGATCAAGTTCATCAGCGACGGCGACGTGGCGGGCGCGATCATGGCCGCCCGCCCGGAGACCGGCATCGACCTGCTCCTGGGTGTGGGCGGCACCCCGGAGGGCATCATCACCGCCTGCGCGATGAAGTCGCTCGGCGGCGTGATCCAGGGCCGGCTCTGGCCGCAGGACGACCAGGAGCGGCAGAAGGCGCTGGACGCCGGGCACAACCTCGACCGGGACCACGTCCTGACCACCGACGACCTCGTCACCGGCGACGACTGCTTCTTCGTCGCCACCGGCATCACCGACGGCGAGCTGCTGCGGGGCGTGCGCTACCGCGCCGGCGGCGTGACCACGCACTCGCTGGTGATGCGGTCGCGCAGCGGCACGATCCGCACGATCACCTCGGAGCACCAGCTCCAGAAGCTACGCGCTTTTGCCGCGATCGACTTCGACAGCTGAGAGGTCGACGGCGCGCGTGAGCGCGCCGCTCACGAGGTCGATCACGCGCGGGTCGAAGGCCATGCCCAGGTGGGACGCGGTGACCTCGACCGCCTCGGCCGCCGGGTCGACGCAGGCGCGCCAGTCGACGATCCCGTCGCGCTTGGAGTAGACCGCGGTGAAGGCCGTGCCGGCGGGCACCGGCTGGCGGCTCTCGGTGAAGCTCTGCCGTGCGCACTCGCCGCGCACGCAGTCGGCCGACATCAGGCCGGGCAGGCCGGCGGCGCTCAGGCGGGTCAGCAGCTCGACGATCGCCGACAGCGAGCGGTGGTGCGCCCCGGGCGCCATCATCGGGCTGCCCAGGGTGACGATCCCGGACACCAGGTCGGGGCGACGCACCGCGATGCCGCGGGCCAGCATGCCGCCGAGCGAGTGCCCGACGATCTGGACCCGGGTGCCGCGCCGCATCGCGACGGACTCGAGCCGCGCCTCGAGCTGGGCCGCGGCGTTCAGCGTGCAGCCGATGTTCGCGTGGATGTGGGAGCGGTAGGTGCGGAACCCGTGCGACCGCAGGGTCCGCGCCATCAGCGCCAGGGTGCCGTCGCCGGCCAAGAAGCCGGGCACGAGCACGACCGGGTCGCCGCGGCGGGCGCTCGTGCCGGCGTACGGCGCGGAGCGACGGGCCCGGCGACCGGCGGCCGCGCGCCACGCGTAGCGCCCGAGCTCGGTCGCCGCGCTGCCCTCCCGGAGCACCGCGGCCGCGTGCGGCACCGCGAATCCCTCGGGGAGGAGGAACTGCGCCAGCGCCGACGTCGACATGTGAGCCACGTTACGGCGATACCCGATCTCCTCGTCGGTGAATCGGGGGGATCGTGTCCCTTTCGTGTTCAACTGGTTCACTGGGGTCATGCCACCCCGTGCCGACGTGCAGGTCTCGGAGGAGCTGTTCGCGCCCGTCGCGCGCGGTGTGGAGCTCTGCTACCAGACCTTCGGCGACCCCGACGGCGACCCGCTCCTGCTCGTCATGGGCCTCGGCGGCCCGATGAACTGGTGGGACCCCGACCTCTGCGCGGGCCTCGCCCGCGCCGGCTTCTACGTCATCCGCTACGACAACCGCGACACCGGCCGCTCGACCGTGCTCGAGGGCGGGGTGTCCCGCTCGACGCTCGTCCGGGCGTTCGCCGGGACCCGCGTGCGGGCGCCGTACACGATGGCGGACCTGGCCGAGGACGCGTTCGGCCTGCTCGACCACCTCGGGCTGGAGTCGGCGCACGTCGCCGGGGTCTCGATGGGCGGCATGATCGTGCAGACGATGGCGATCACGCAGCCCCAGCGGGTCCGCTCGCTGACCAGCATCATGTCAACGACCGGCAAGCGCACCGTCGGGTGGCAGCACCCCAGCCTGATGCCGGGGCTGCTCGCCGGCCGCCGGCCCGGCAAGGAGGCGTACGTCGCCTCGAGCGCCGCCTTCTGGCGGCTGATCGGCTCTCCGGACTACCCCCAGACCGAGGCCAAGGTGCGCGCGCGGGCGGAGGAGACCTTCGACCGCGGCGTCAGCGCCTCGGGGGTGATGCGCCAGATGCTCGCCGTCCTCACCCAGCCCAACCGGGCGCCGCGACTGCGCAGCGTCCGCCTCCCGACGCTCGTCGTCCACGGCCTCGCCGACAAGATGGTGCACGTCTCCGGCGGGCGCGCCACCGCGGCCGCCGTCCCCGGCGCGGAGCTGCTGCTCATCAGCGGCATGGGCCACGACCTGCCGCCCGCGCTCTTCGAGACGTTCGTGGCGGCGATCCGTCGTACGGCCGACCGCGCCTGACCCGCCGTTTCGGCGCAATTGAACGGAAAGACACCAGCTACCCGCGGGTAACCGGTGTCCAACCGTTCAATTGCGCAGCAGTCAGTCGGAGAGGCGCTCCCCGGTGTCGGTGTCGAAGACGTGGACGTTGTGCGGGTCGGTCGTGACGTACATCGTCTCGCCCTTCTGGACGTGGTCCCGTCCGCTGACGCGGATGATGATGTTGCTGGGCGTGCCCTCGACGCCGCAGGTGCCGTAGACGAAGGCGTCGGCGCCGAGGTCCTCGACCACGGTCACCTTGACCGGCAGGCCCGCCTCGCTGTTGCCGACCACGCGCCAGGCCTCGGGACGGACGCCGACGGTGATGTTGCCCTTCATCCGCGCCGCCGCGGCCGGGTCGACCGGGACGAGGTAGTCGCCGATCTGCGCCTTGCCGTCCTGGGCGTGCGCCTGGATCAGGTTCATCTGCGGCGAGCCGATGAAGCCGGCGACGAAGAGGTTGACCGGCTTGTCGTAGAGCGCCAGCGGGGTGTCGACCTGCTGGAGGTAGCCGTCCTTCATGACCGCCACCCGGTCGCCCATCGTCATCGCCTCGACCTGGTCGTGGGTGACGTAGACCGTGGTGACACCCAGGTCCGACTGGAGCTTGGCGATGTCGGTGCGGGTCTGGACGCGCATCTTCGCGTCCAGGTTGGACAGCGGCTCGTCCATGCAGAACACCTGCGGCTGCCGGACGATCGCGCGGCCCATGGCGACGCGCTGCCGCTGGCCGCCGGAGAGGGCCTTGGGCTTGCGGTCGAGATACTCGGTCAGGCCGAGGATCTTCGCCGCCTCCTGGACCCGCAGGTTGCGCTCGTCGCTGGGCACCTTCGCCATCTTGAGGGCGAAGGCCATGTTGTCCGCGACGGACATGTGCGGGTAGAGCGCGTAGTTCTGGAACACCATCGCGATGTCCCGGTCCTTCGGCGGGGTGTGCGTGATCTCGCGGTCACCGATGAAGATCTTCCCCTTGTTGACCTCCTCCAGCCCCGCGAGCATCCGCAGGGTGGTGGACTTGCCGCACCCCGAGGGGCCGACGAGGACCATGAACTCCCCGTCTCCGATCTCGAGTGAGATCCCCGGTACGGCGGGCTTGTCGGCGCCGGGGTACCAGCGCTGCGCCTCCTCGAACCTGACTGTGGCCATGCTGCAACAACTCCTTCACCGGCAGGTACGTGCCGGACGATCCGTAGTAAAGGTGAGCGCGATCACACTAACTCGTCCGCAGCCGGACGGCTCCTACGGGTTTACGGACCCACCCGGACGGGCTACATGTGACCTAGACCACTCAAGGAGGGAGGGGCGCATGTCTCGGGCACGCCCCGTCATCGCCGCATCCGCCGCCTTGCTGTCCGTCTCCGCCGTGCTCGCCGCCTGCTCGGCCGGCGCGAGCTCCGGGGACACGTTGATCTGGTACACCAACCCGGACGCCGGCGGGCAGGCCAAGGTCGCGGAGAACTGCTCCACCGACGACTACACGATCGAGACCCAGGTCCTCCCCCAGGACGCCAACCAGCAGCGCATCCAGCTGGCCCGGCGGCTCGCGGCCGAGGATCCGGAGATCGACATCATGAGCATCGACCCGCCGTTCACGGCGGAGTTCGCCGACGCCGGCTACCTCGCCGAGCTCCCCCAGGAGCTCCAGGACCGGCTCGCCGACCAGTCCTTCCAGGGCGCGACCGACGCGGCGACCTGGGACGACCAACTGGTCGTCGCGCCGTTCTGGTCGAACACCCAGGTGCTCTGGTACCGGAAGTCCTTCGTGGAGAGGACCGACCTCGACATGAGCCAGCCGGTCACGTGGGACCAGATCATCGACGCCGCCGCGGACGGCGACGGCAAGGTCGCGGTCCAGGCCAACAAGTACGAGGGCTACGTCGTCTGGATCAACTCCCTCATCGCGGGCGCCGGAGGTGAGATCGCCACCGACACCGACCAGGGCGTCGACCTCACCCTCGAGCTCGACTCCGACGCCGGCCGCGCCGCCGCCGCGGTGATCCGCAAGCTCGCCCGCTCGGCCGCCGCACCCGCCGACCTCTCGGTCGCCCAGGAGGGCCAGGCCGGGGGCACCTTCGGCTCCTCCCAGGGTGCGTTCATGACCAACTGGACCTACATCTGGACCAACTACGACTCCACCCAGCCCGAGGTGAAGAAGGACATCGGCTTCGCCCGCTACCCGCAGACCATGGAGGGGGAGGAGTCCCGGCCTCCGTACGGCGGCATCGGCGTCGGCGTCAGCGCCTACTCCGACCACGTGGACGAGGCGATGGAAGCCATCGAGTGCATCACGAACCCCGAGAACCAGGGCGTGAACGCCGAGCTCACCGGCAACATGCCGGCCAGCGCCGAGGGCTACGCCTACCCCCCGCTGGAGGAGATCTACCCGCAGGAGCTGCTCGACCTGTTCCAGGAGAGCCTCGACGCGGCCGCACCGCGCACCGTGACGCCGTACTGGAGCGACATCTCCGGTGGCATCCAGAGCACGTGGCACCCGCCGTCGGGCGTGGGCGAGGGGACGCCCGCGGAGTCGCAGCAGTTCATCGATGACGTGCTGCACGGAGGGAGGCTGCTGTGAGCACCGTGGCGAAGCCCCCGATGAAGTCGGTCGTGAGCGACCGCTCGCGCGCGGAGAACCGGCTCGGCCAGCGCCTGGTCCTGCCCGCCGTGATCGTGATGCTGGTGGTCACCGCCTGGCCGATGATCCAGGCGCTGTACCTCTCGCTCTACCGCTACCGGCTGACGGCGCCGGACGACCGCGAGTTCGTCGGGCTGTCCAACTACGGCACGGTCCTGACCGACTCGCTGTTCTGGCAGGACACGTGGAACACCGTGCTGATCATGGTGGTCACCGTGGTCGTGGAGCTGGTGATCGGCTTCGCGTTCGCGATGGTGATGCACCGGGTGATCTTCGCCCGCGGCGCGATCCGGACCGCGATCCTCATCCCCTACGGCATCATCACCGTGGTCTCGGCGTTCGCCTGGCAGTTCGCGTTCAGCCTCAACAACGGCTTCGTGAACGCCTGGTTCAGCTGGCTGCCGTGGATCGAGGCGGACACCAACTGGTTCGGCAGCCACTGGCCGGCGATGTTCGCGATCATGGTGTCGGAGATCTGGAAGACCACGCCGTTCATGGCGCTGCTGCTCCTGGCCGGGCTCTCGCAGGTGTCCGAGGACATGATCGAGGCGGCCAAGGTCGACGGCGCCACGTGGTGGCAGCGGCTCTGGAAGGTGATCCTCCCGAACATGCGGGCCGCGATCATGGTCGCGGTGCTGTTCCGGGCGCTCGACGCCTTCCGCATCTTCGACAACATCTTCGTGATGACCCGCGGAGCGCAGGACACCGAGTCCTCGTCGTTCCTGACCTATCGCCAGGTCATCGAGCAGATGCAGCTCGGGCTCGGCTCGGCGCTCTCGGTGCTGCTGTTCCTCACCGTGCTGCTGCTGGCCTGGTTGATCGTCAAGCTGTTCAAGGTCGACCTGGCGCAGGCGAGGGGTGAGGGCTGATGGCGAACGAGACCCGTACCAAGGTCGGCACCTGGGTGGGCTTCGTGCTCGTCCTGGTCTGGTGCCTGCTGCCGGTCGCCTGGATCCTGTCGCTGTCGTTCAAGGGCGTCGACGAGACCGCCGCCGGCAGCCCGCAGTTCCTGCCCCAGGACCCGACGCTCCAGAACTACCGGGACATCCTGGACAACCCCGACTTCCTGGACGCCCTGCGCAACTCGTTCGGCATCGCGCTGATCTCCACGGTGCTGTCGGTCGTGTTCGCCACCCTGGCGGCGTACGCGATCGCCCGCCTGGAGTTCAAGGGCAAGAGGCTCGTGCTGTCGCTCGCGCTGGCGATCGCGATGTTCCCGGTGGTGTCGCTGGTCGGCCCGCTGTTCGACATGTGGCGCACCTTCGGGCTGTTCAACACCTGGCCCGGCCTGGTCATCCCGTACATGTCGTTCACGCTGCCGCTGGCGATCTGGACGCTGTCGGCGTTCTTCCGCGAGATCCCGTGGGAGATGGAGCAGGCCGCCCAGGTGGACGGCGCGACGTCGTGGCAGGCGTTCCGCAAGGTGATCGTGCCGCTCGCCGCGCCGGGCGTCTTCACCGCCGCGATCCTGACGTTCTTCTTCGCGTGGAACGAGTTCGTCCTCGCGATCTCGCTGACGTCCACGACGTCCTCCCGCACGGTCCCGGCGCAGATGTCCTACTTCGTCGGGCCCGACCCGTTCAACCCGCCGTACGGGCAGCTGGCCACCGCCTCCGTGGTGGTCACCGTCCCGATCATCATCATCGTCCTGCTGTTCCAGCGAAAGATCGTCGCCGGCCTCACGTCCGGCGCGGTGAAGGGGTGACCCGATGGCCTCCATCGACATGTTGAACATCGTCAAGAAGTACGGCGACGGGTTCCCCGCCGTGAACGACGTGAGCATCGACGTCCAGGACGGCGAGTTCATGATCCTGGTCGGGCCGTCCGGCTGCGGGAAGTCCACGCTGCTGCGGATGATCGTCGGCCTCGAGGACATCACGTCCGGCGACATGATGATCGGCGACAAGCGCGTCAACGACCTGGCGCCACGGGAGCGGAACCTCGCGATGGTGTTCCAGAACTACGCGCTCTACCCGCACCTCACGGTCTACGAGAACATCGCCTTCCCGCTGCGGCTGGCGAAGGCGCCGGACAGCGAGGTCGACGAGAAGGTCCGCGCCGCATCGAAGACCCTCGAGCTGGACGAGCACCTGGAGCGCAAGCCGGGCAACCTCTCCGGTGGCCAGCGTCAGCGCGTCGCGATGGGACGGGCGATCGTGCGGGAGGCCGACGCCTTCCTCTTCGACGAGCCCCTGTCGAACCTCGACGCGAAGCTGCGCGGCCAGATGCGTACCGAGATCTCGCGCCTGCAGAAGCGGCTGGGCATCACCACCGTCTACGTCACCCACGACCAGACCGAGGCGATGACACTGGGCGACCGGGTCGCCGTCCTCAAGCGCGGTGTGCTCCAGCAGCTCGCCACCCCGCGCGAGCTCTACGAGAACCCCGGCAACCTCTTCGTCGCCGGGTTCATCGGGTCGCCGCCGATGAACTTCCTGCCCGCGACGGTCGAGGGCTCCTCGGTGAAGCTCCCGTTCGGCACCGTCGAGATCCCCGCGGACAAGGCGCGCAAGGCCGAGGACAAGGGCCTGCTCATGGCGGGCATCCGGCCGGAGCACTTCGAGGACGCGTCGGTGAAGACCGACAAGGCCGCGGGCTCCACGTTCCGCGCCACCGTCGACGTGGTCGAGTGGCTCGGCAACGAGACCTACGCCTACATCCCGTTCGAGGCGCCGCCCGAGGTCGAGGAGCAGCTGCGGCAGCTCGAGCGGGACCTCGACGGCGAGTCCCTGCACACCCAGCTCGTGGTCTCCCTCGACGGCGCGAGCCGGATCGCCGAGGGCGAGGAGGCGGAGATCTGGGTCGACGGCTCGAAGATCCACCTCTTCGAGCCCAGCACCGGCGAGAACCTCACCGTGGACCGCGAGCGCGCGGGGCGGATCCCCTCGCAGGAGCCCGTGGAGGCCGCCGGATAGTCTCGGGGCTCGTGGCGACGAGCGATCCCTCCCAGAGTCCTGCTGAGTTCCTGTACTCCGACCTCCTCCCGACGGGGATGGACGACACCCCCTACCGGTTGATCACGACCGAGGGCGTCTCGACCTTCGAGGCGAACGGCCAGACCTTCCTCCAGGTGTCCCCCGAGGCGATCCAGCGGCTGACCGCGGAGGCGATGCACGACATCAGCCACTACCTGCGCCCGGCCCACCTCGCCCAGCTGCGCAAGATCATCGACGACCCCGAGGCGTCCGGGAACGACCGGTTCGTCGCGCTCGACCTGCTCAAGAACGTCAACATCTCCGCGGGCGGGGTGCTCCCGATGTGCCAGGACACCGGCACCGCCATCGTGATGGGCAAGAAGTCCGAGGGCGTGCTGACCGGCTCCGACGACGGCGAGGCGATCTCGCGCGGCGTGTACGACGCCTACACCAAGCTCAACCTCCGCTACTCGCAGCTCGCGCCCCTCACGACGTACGAGGAGAAGAACACCGGTACCAACCTGCCGGCGCAGATCGAGATCTACTCGACGCCGCAGACGTCGGGGCGGCCGGAGTACAAGTTCCTCTTCATGGCCAAGGGCGGCGGCTCGGCGAACAAGTCGTTCCTGTTCCAGGAGACCAAGGCCGTGCTGAACCCGCAGCGGATGCTCCAGTTCCTCGACGAGAAGATCCGCTCGCTCGGGACGGCCGCCTGCCCGCCGTACCACCTGGCGGTGGTGATCGGCGGCACCTCGGCGGAGTTCGCGCTGAAGACCGCCAAGTACGCCTCGGCGCACTACCTCGACGACCTCCCGACGTCGGGGTCGATGTCGGCGCACGGCTTCCGCGACCTCGAGCTCGAGCAGCAGGTCTTCGAGCTCACGCAGTCCTTCGGCATCGGCGCGCAGTTCGGCGGCAAGTACTTCTGCCACGACGTGCGCGTCGTGCGACTGCCCCGGCACGGCGCGTCCTGCCCGGTCGCGATCGCGGTCTCCTGCTCGGCCGACCGGCAGGCGCTCGGCAAGATCACGTCCGACGGCGTGTTCCTCGAGCAGCTCGAGATGGACCCGGCGCAGTACATGCCCGACGCCGGCGTCGCCGAGGACATCTCCGGCGGCGAGGTCGTCCCCGTCGACCTGAACCGGCCGATGTCGGAGATCCTCGCCCAGCTCTCCCAGTACCCGGTCAAGACCCGCCTCTCGCTCACCGGTCCGCTGGTCGTGGCCCGCGACATCGCCCACGCCAAGATCAAGGAGCGGCTCGACGCGGGCGAGGAGATGCCGGCGTACCTCCGCGACCACCCGGTCTACTACGCCGGCCCCGCCAAGACGCCGACCGGCATGGCCTCGGGCTCGTTCGGTCCCACGACCGCCGGGCGGATGGACTCCTACGTCGAGCAGTTCCAGGCCGCCGGCGGCTCGATGGTGATGCTCGCGAAGGGCAACCGGTCCAAGCAGGTGACCGACGCCTGCGGCACCCACGGCGGCTTCTACCTCGGCTCGATCGGTGGCCCCGCCGCGCGCCTGGCCCAGGACTGCATCAAGAGCCAGGAGGTCATCGAGTACCCCGAGCTCGGCATGGAGGCGGTCTGGAAGATCGAGGTCGAGGACTTCCCCGCCTTCATCGTCGTCGACGACAAGGGCAACGACTTCTTCACCGACCCCTCCGGCACCGTCACCGTCCCGATCGCCGGCCTCCGGGTTCGGTCCGCGGGGTAGGTGCCGTCCCGGCGGGACGTCATACGAGGTGGCTGCTCCGGCGACCAGCTCGCATGACGTCCCCGGGCCATCAGGCGGCGAGGCGACCCCAGCCCGCTGCCACGAGCGCCTCGCGGATCTGCTCGAAGAACGCCTCCGGTTCAGCGCGCAGGCCGAGCAGGGGCAGTCGGAGCACCGTGTCCCCCGCGATCGCCAGTCGGTTGTGCCGGAGCGCGTCACCGACCAGGTTGGTCGCCCACGCGTGCTGGATGCCGTCGACCTCGACGACGACTCTCCAGCGAGCCCAGCGGAAGTCCAGGTAGTAGGTCCCGTTGCGGGTACGTCGACAGACCTGCTAGTCGGGCTCGGGCAGACCACGGACGCGGCAACCGCGCACGACGTCGAGCTCCCCCAGCGCCCTGATCCCGCCCATCAGCTCCAGCACCAGCTCGTTGAGCAGGAGGCGTCGCTTGTCTCGCCGAACGCGCAGCATCTCGTGGGCGAGCTCGTCCGCCCGGACCAGGCCCTGCTGTACCGCCATGGTCATCACCAGCTCTGCCTGACGGTTCGACCGGGCCCACAGACCCGCCCGCACGGCCGCGACGGCGGGGGGCGTGCGCGGGACACCATCGCGAACGGTGTCGTCCGGCGTCCACCGCCGGGTCTGCCTGATGTCGACCGAACTACCCCGGTGGCGGATGCGCGCACCGCGAGGCACGGACACCCGGATTCGCCCGCACTCGTAGTGGCGGAGCCCGGCGAGGACCAAGGCCGACTCACCGTCGACCACGGCACGCGGTCCACCCTCGAGCACGGCTGCCCAGTACCGCGCGTCCGGTGACAGCGGTCCGGTGTGCATGACCAGACAATGCTGTCCGAGCCGGCGCCAGCGCCGCGCACGCACCTGGTTCCTCACCTCGGCGCGCGTGAACCCGAGTGCGTAGAGCTGGCTGCGCGAGACGACCGAGTCCTGGTGCTTCGCGAGCGTGGCCAGCTGCGTGTGGCGATCCTCCATGCGCAGGAGGCTGGCTCACGCCGACGAGTCTGCGCGCCCGTCGTACCCAGACCTGTGGAGAGGCCGCCCGCTCACAGGGCCTGTGGACGCTCGGGGGCCCTCGCTCTCGGCCGGACGTCATGCGAGGTGGCTGCTCCAGCGACCAACTCGTATGACGTCCCGGGCGCGGGGTGCCTCAGCCGGTCGTCTCGACGTCGTCCTTGTCGGGGTACCGGCTCTGGTCCTCGCTGAAGGTGGGGGCGTCGGGGCCTTGGGGTCCCTCGTCGGTCGAGCCGCTCTCCTGGGTGGGCTGGCCCGCGACGGAGTCGCCGTCGGAGACGGCGGAGGGCTCCCCCTCCTTCTTCAGCCCGCTGACCTCGGACACCTGTCCCTCGTCCTGCTGCTCGTTCTCGGTCATGGCACACCAGTACCCGGAACCCTGCCGCCGACTCATCCGTTCGACCTGGTGAGCGACGTCGAGCGACGTTGAGCGACCGAGAGGACCCCCATGCAGTGCCCCACCGACCAGACCACGCTGGTGATGAGCGAACGCAGCGGGATCGAGATCGACTACTGCCCGACGTGCCGGGGCGTGTGGCTCGACCGCGGCGAGCTCGACAAGATCATCGAACGGTCGCTGGGCCAGCCGGCGCCGGCGCCCGCGCCGCAGCAGCACCAGCAGTCCTACCAGCAGCAGGGCTACTACAAGAAGAAGCGCAAGGAGAGCTGGCTCAGCGAGCTGTTCGACTGACATCCCCGAGCGCCGGGTAACACTGTCGCCGTGACGTACGTCGAGATCGCCCGTGCCGAGACCGAGCGCGGTGAGCTGGTGCTGCGTGAGCGCCGCGAGGAGAACGCGCCGACGGCGTACGAGCTGCGGGCCAACGGGGTCTTCGTGATGGACACCCTCGAGACCAGCACCGAGCGGGCGCTGGCCGCGTCGGCACTGGCCGAGGTCGCCGACCCGCGTGCGGTCGTCGTCGGGGGCCTCGGCCTGGGCTTCACCATGCACGAGGTGCTCCGCGACAGCCGTGTCGAGAAGTGTGCGGTCGTCGAGATCGAGCAGGCGCTGGTCGACTGGATGCGCGACGGCACGATCCCGCACGGACCGGCCCTGCTCGCCGACCAGCGGGTGCGGATCGTGGTCGCCGACATCGCCGCCGCGCTGGCCGAGGCGCCTCCCGCGTCGTACGACCTGATCCTGCTCGACGTCGACAACGGGCCGGGCTACCTGGTCCACGACAGCAACGCCGCGCTGTACGACGTACCGGCTCTCGAGTCCGCCCGGCGAGCGCTGCGCGAGGGCGGCGTGCTCGTCATCTGGTCGGCCGCGGAGGCGCCGGAGCTGGCCGACCGGATGCGCTCGGTGTTCGGGAACGCAGACGGCTACGCCCACGACGTCCTGCTGCAGGACCGCGACGAGCAGTACTGGCTCTACGTCGCGCGGGTAACGTCCCAGCCATGAGCGACGACGCGAGCTTCCGCATCGAGCACGACAGCATGGGCGAGGTCCGGGTGCCCGCCGACGCCCTGTGGCGGGCCCAGACCCAACGCGCGGTGGAGAACTTCCCGATCAGCGGGACGCCGATCGAGCCGGCTCTCGTCCACGCCATCGGGCGGGTGAAGGCCGCCGCCGCGCGGGTCAACGGCGAGCTCGGCATCCTCGAGAGCGCGCAGGCCGCCGCGGTGGAGGCCGCCGCGACCGAGGTGGCCGAGGGCGCGCACGACGACGCCTTCCCGATCGACGTCTTCCAGACCGGCTCGGGCACCAGCTCGAACATGAACGCCAACGAGGTCATCGCCACCCTCGCGCAGCGCGCCGGCACCGACGTGCACCCCAACGACCACGTCAACGCGAGCCAGTCCAGCAACGACACCTTCCCGACCGCGATCCACGTCGCGGCCACCCTCGCGGTCGTCGACGACCTGCTGCCGGCGCTCGACGTGCTGGCGTCGTCGCTGGAGGGCAAGGCGGAGGAGTTCGCGGGACTGGTGAAGTCCGGGCGCACGCACCTCATGGACGCGACCCCGGTGATGCTCGGGCAGGAGCTCGGCGGCTACGCCGCCACGGTGCGGTACGCCGCCGAGCGGCTCGAGTCCGTCCTCCCCCGCGTCCGCGAGCTGCCCCTGGGCGGCACCGCCGTCGGCACCGGGATCAACACGCCGCCGGGCTTCTCCGAACGCGTCATCGGCCTACTGGGAGAGACGACGGGACAGCCGTTCACCGAGGCGCGCAACCACTTCGAGGCGCAGGGCACCCGCGACTCGCTCGTCGAGCTGAGCGGCGTGCTGCGCACCTACGCGGTCGGCCTCACCAAGATCTGCAACGACCTGCGCTGGATGTCCTCGGGGCCGACCACCGGCCTGGCCGAGATCCACCTGCCCGACCTCCAGCCGGGGTCCAGCATCATGCCCGGCAAGGTGAACCCGGTGCTGCCCGAGGCGACGCTGATGGTCTGCTTCCAGGTGATCGGCAACGACGCGGCCGTGACCGCGGCCGGTGCGAGCGGCAGCTTCGAGCTCAACGTCGCGATGCCGGTGATGGCGCGCAACGTGCTGGAGTCCGTGCGGCTGCTGGCGGCGTCGTCGCGCCTGCTCGCCGAGCGCTGCGTCGACGGCATCACCGCGAACGCGGAGCGGATGCGGCAGTACGCCGAGTCCTCGCCGTCCGTCGTCACGCCGCTGAACAAGCACATCGGCTACGAGGCCGCCGCCAAGGTCGCCAAGCAGGCGCTGGCCGACGGCGCCACGATCCGGGAGACCGTCATCGCCATGGGCTACGTCGAGCGGGGCGAGCTCACCGAGGCACAGCTCGACGAGGCGCTCGACGTGGAGTCGATGACCCGTCCCTAGGACGTGCCCTAGGGATGTCCCGGGCGTGCCCCGCCGGCAGCTCGGCGCTGGGCCCGGGTCAGTACCAGCCGTGCGACTCGGAGTGGCCCCACGCGCCGCACGGGCTGCCGTAGCGGTCGCGGATGTAGCCCAGGCCCCACTCGATCTGGGTGGCCGGGTTCGTCATCCAGTCGGAGCCGGCCGACGCCATCTTGGACCCGGGCAGCGACTGCGGGATGCCGTAGGCGCCCGAGGAGGGGTTCTCGGCCGACGGGTTCCACCGGCTCTCGCGCATCCAGAGCGAGTCGAGGCAGCCGAACTGGTCGGAGGCGAAGCCGAACTGCGGCATCAGCGCCCGGGCGATGTCGCGCGGGTCGCCCGCGGAGAGCTCGACCTTCTCGGCCATCGCCGGACCGCTCTCCACGGAGAGCGACGCGGCCTTGACCGGGTCGGCGACCTCCCGGCGGTCCGAGGACCGCGAGACGGCCGGGCCGCGGTCGACGTCCGCGACGGTGCCGCCCTGGACGGAGCCGCTGACCGTCGTGCCGAGGTCGTCGGCGGCGGTCGGGGCGGCGGCGCCCCCGAGCACGCCGCCGGACACGGCGACACCGGTGACGGCGACCGCCACCGAGGACATCACGGCCGTGTTCTTGAGGACCTTCTTCGGGGCCTCGACGATCGTCCGCTCGGGGACGTGCCGGTGCTTCGGAACGTACTTCGTGCGCTTCGACAAGGGCTCGCTGCTCGGGGGTAGACGACTCGGGCAGTTCCGCTTCCCGGGCCGCCCGAGTGGCCCAAGATCACGAAAAGATCACGAGCCACCCTGCCTGACGCGACAGATGGTTGCAAACCGAACTGCCGGATCCGGCCGCCGATCCCGGCACGTCGGGGTCACACCAGTCACAGCGGCCTCAGGAGGTGACGGGTTTCACCGGGTAGCCGGTGAAACCCGCCACCTCCGGGGACAGATACCGGCTCAGACGACCACGTTCTCCAGCATCTCGGTGACCAGCGCGGCGATCGGGGACCGCTCGGACCGGGTGAGGGTGACGTGGGCGAACAGCGGGTGGCCCTTGAGCTTCTCCACGACCGCGACCACGCCGTCGTGGCGGCCGACGCGGAGGTTGTCGCGCTGGGCGACGTCGTGGGTGAGGACCACCTTGGAGTTCGCGCCGATCCGGGAGAGGACCGTGAGCAGCACGTTCCGCTCCAGGGACTGGGCCTCGTCGACGATCACGAACGCGTCGTGCAGCGAGCGGCCGCGGATGTGGGTGAGGGGAAGCACCTCGAGCATGCCGCGGTCGAGGATCTCGTCGATGACGTCCTTGGTGGTCATCGCGCCGAGCGTGTCGAACACGGCCTGGCCCCAGGGCGACATCTTCTCCGACTCCGACCCGGGCAGGTAGCCGAGCTCCTGGCCACCGACGGCGAACAGCGGACGGAACACCACGACCTTCTTGTGCTGCCCGCGCTCCATCACGGCCTCGAGGCCGGCGCAGAGCGCGAGGGCGGACTTGCCGGTGCCGGCGCGGCCACCGAGCGAGACGATGCCCACCTCGGGGTCGAGCAGCATCTCCAGCGCGACCCGCTGCTCCGCGGAGCGGCCGTGGATGCCGAACGCCTCCCGGTCGCCGCGCACCAGGTGCACCTGCTTGTCGGGGCCGACCCGGCCGAGCGCCGTACCCCGGTCCGACAGCAGCACCAGGCCCTGGTGGCAGGGCAGGTCCCGGGCCTCCTCGAGGTCGAGCGTGCCGACGTCGTAGAGCTCGTCGAGGTCGCCGGCCGGCACCTCGATCTCGGCCATGCCGGAGTATCCGGTGTCGGAGTCGCTGATCGCCTCGGCGCGGTACTCCTCGGCGTCGAGCCCGACCGCGGAGGCCTTGATCCGCAGCGGCAGGTCCTTGGAGACCAGGGTGACGTCCGCGCCCTCGTTGGCGAGGTTGCGGGCGACGGCGAGGATCCGGGTGTCGTTGTCGCCCAGGCGGAAGCCGGACGGGAGCGCCTCGGGGTCGGTGTGGTTGAGCTCGACGCGGATCGTGCCGCCGAGGTCACCCACCGGGATCGGCTCGTCGAGACGGCCGTGGGTCACCCGCATCTCGTCGAGCGTCCGGAGCGCCGTTCGGGCGAAGAAGCCCAGCTCGGGGTGGTGCCGCTTGCCCTCCAGCTCGGTGATCACCACGACCGGCAGGACCACCTCGTGCTCCTCGAAGCGGCCCAGGGCGCCGGGGTCGGCGAGCAGGACGCTGGTGTCGAGGACGTAGGTGCGCACGGACGGCGCGGATTTCGCGCGGGTCTTCCTGGCGGTGGCGGAGCGCTGGGTCTGCGGAGCCTGGTTCGGCACGGTGACACCCCTTCGCAGGCCAGTGCGAGCACTCTGCGCCCCGGCCGTGGTTTCAAGCAGACGGACCGGAGCGGGCCCGAGCGCCGGAGTGCCGGCTCCCGGTCGCGCGGCAGCCAGGCTGCCGTGCTGTGCAGTCGCGATTCCTCACGAACGGGCCTCCCGATACGGGGAGCTTCCCCACTCCCCGATGTCTGGAAAGTACGCCGCCGACGCCCGTGAATCGGGCGACACGCCCGAACGCGGGAGTGAACCCTCGGTTGCGCCCCACCCGTCGAGACGGTTGCCGGCGCAACCTCCTCAGGAGCCGAAACGGCGCTCCCGCTGGGCGTAGGCCCGGATGGCGCGCAGGAAGTCGACGCGGCGGAAGTCGGGCCAGTAGGCCTCGCAGAAGTAGAACTCCGACTTCGCGCTCTGCCAGAGCAGGAAGCCACCGAGCCGCTGCTCCCCCGACGTGCGGATCACCAGGTCCGGGTCGGGCTGCCCCCTCGTGTAGAGGTGCTCGGCGATGTGCTCGACGTCGATGGTGGTGGCGAGCTCGTCGATCGACATGCCCTGGGCCGACGCCTCCTGCAGGAGCGAGCGCACGGCGTCGGCGATCTCGCGGCGACCGCCGTACCCGACGGCGACGTTGACGAGCATGCCGTCGACCTCGCGCGTGGCCTCCTCGGCCGCCTTGAGCTTCTCCGCCAGCGCCGCCGGCAGCAGGTCGAGCGCGCCCACCGGATGGATGCGCCACTTCTGTTGGTCGGCGAGCGAGGCCACGGCCTCGCCGATGATCTCCAGCAGCGGCGCGAGCTGCCGCTCGGGCCGGTTCAGGTTGTCGGTGGAGAGCAGCCACAGCGTGACCACCTCGATGCCGACCTCGTCGCACCAGCCCAACAGCGGCTCGATGTTGGCCGCCCCGGCCTGGTGACCGTGCGCGGTGTCGCGGCCGACGGCCTTCGCCCACCGGCGGTTGCCGTCGAGCATCACGCCGATGTGCTTGGGGGTGTCCGCCGGCATCCGGCGCAGCATCCGGGCCTCGTACGCCGGGTAGAGCACCCTCCGGAGCCCCCGCTTCCAGTCCGCCACCCGTCCACAGTAACGGGCGCGACGTGGCTCACACGCCGACCCCACGTTCATCGGGCGCGGAGTTTCCGTGCCCGACCTCCGGGTAACTTCGACCTCATGAACCAGGCGATGGCAGGGCGACTCCACGACGCCGTCGCGGACCTGAAGGCCGAGATCAAGCCCAAGCTCCGCGGCTGGCTCCACCTGGCGACCGCGCCGCTCACGTTGGCGGCCGGCATCGTGCTGATCGCGCTCTCCCCCACACCCGAGACCAAGATCGGCTCCGCCCTGTTCATCGGCTCGGCCCTCGTCCTGTTCACGGTGTCGGCGGTCTACCACACGGGCACCTGGTCGCCTCGGGTGTGGGCCTTCCTCCGCCGGTTCGACCACTCGAACATCTTCCTGCTGATCGCGGGCTCCTACACGCCGTTCGCACTGCTCCTGCTCGAGGGCACCGAGCGCGTCGTGCTGCTGACCACGGTGTGGACCGGCGCCATCCTCGGCGTCGGCTTCCGGGTCTTCTGGACCGAGGCTCCGCGCTGGCTCTACGTGCCGCTCTACATCGCGCTCGGCTGGGCGGCGATCTTCTTCATCCCGAGCTTCTTCGACGGCGCCACCCGCCTGGGCGTGGGCATCGGCATCGCGACGTTCGTGATGATCGTCGTCGGCGGCGCGCTCTACACGTTCGGCGGCGTCGTCTACGGCTTCAAGCGGCCCAACCCGTGGCCGCGCTGGTTCGGCTTCCACGAGGTGTTCCACACCTTCACGATCCTGGCCTTCGTGTCGCACTACGTCGGCGTCTCCCTGGCGACGTACGCGCTCAGGTAGCCACGAACCAGCGCCCGGTCCCTGGGGTGTCGGGAGACCGGCCGGGTGGACGGACTCCCCGCGCGGAGACGCCGAGTCGGCCTGAAAGCGGCTCCGGCACCCGGGAAGCACGACGGGCGGCAGGCGGACGGGTACCCAGCCGCTCAACGCCCCGGAGAAGCGGCCGTTGTGGCGACCGATCCTGGCCGTCGTCCTGCTGGTCGTGGTGGTCGCGGTCGTGTTCCTGCTGATCACCTGGGTGCAGCAGAACACCTGACCGCTCGCGGCTCAGTCGGTCGGCGGAGCCGCGGAGATCGCCTCGACCAGCTTCCCGACCTGGTGCTCGGGCAGGTTCCTGGCGATGTCGGCCTGGCTCACCATCCCGACCAGGTCGTGCCCGTCGATCACGGGCAGGCGGCGTACGCCGCCCCGCGTCATGGTCGCCATGGCCTCCTCGACCGAGTCGTCGGCGCCGATCGTGACCACCTCGTCGCCGGCGTAGTCCCGGACGTTCACCTGCGTGGTGTCCATCCCCTCCGCGACACAGTTGAGCACGATGTCGCGGTCGGTGATCATCCCCGCGAGACGGTTGTCCTCGCCGCAGATCGGGAGGGCGCCGACCCCCAGGTCGCGCATCTTCCGGGCCGCCTCCGTCACCGTGTCGTCCACCCCGGCGCACTCCGCCCCGGGCGTCATGATCTCGCGTGCGGTCGTCACTCCTGGCTCCTCTCCTCCGACACTGTCGCCCGCGCGGTATCCAGAACAGGAGGGTTCAGACGACGAACCGGTCCGCCGTCACCGGGATCTCGCGGACCCGCACCCCGGTCGCGTGGAAGGTCGCGTTGGCGACGGCCGCGGCGGTGCCGACGATGCCGATCTCACCGATGCCGCGGGACCCCATGGGCGTGAAGGTCTCGTCGGACTCCTCCAGCCACTCGGCGTCGACGTCGAGGACGTCGGCGTGCGCGGCGACGTGGTAGGTCGCGAGGTCCTGGGTGACCACGTGGCCGAAGCGCGGATCGCGCACGGACTCCTCGAACAGCGCGGCCGACAGGCCCATCACCAGACCGCCCTCCAGCTGCGAGCGCGCGGTCATCGGGTTGATGACGCGGCCGACGGAGTAGACGCCGAACAGGCGCGGCACCCGGATCTCACCGGTCCAGCGGTGCACCCGCGCCTCGGCGAAGACCGCGCCGAAGGAGTGGAACGCGTACTCCTCCGCGGCCGGGTCCTCGGCGGCCGAGGCCGTGGTCTCGACGCCCGCGTCGGGCGCGTCGCCGTGGTCGGCGCGGAACCGCTGCGCGGCCGCGACGATCGCACTCCCCCACGAGCTGGTGCCGGACGAGCCGCCCGCGACCGAGGCCGGGGGCAGCCGGGTGTCGGCGATCTCGAGGTCGATCGCGTCGGTACCGACCCCGAGGGCGTCGGCGGCGATCTGCGTGAGCACCGTGCGGGCGCCCGTGCCGATGTCGACCGCGCCGATCGCCACGGCGTACCGGCCCGGGCCGAGCGCGCGGACCCGGGCGCTGTTGCCCGGCTGCTTCATCGCCGGGTACGTCGCCGAGGCGACTCCGGTCCCGACCCACCAGTCGCCGTCCAGCGTCGCGCGGGGCTCCGCGGGCCGCGAGGACCAGCCGAAGCGCTCGGCCCCGCGACGGAAGCAGTCGAGCAGGCGGCGGTCGTTGAACGGCTTGCCGGTCGCGGGGTCGACGTCGGGCTCGTTGCGGGCGCGCAGCTCGATCGGGTCGAGGCCGCAGGCGACCGCCAGCTCGTCCATCGCGACCTCGTGCGCGTACATCCCCGGCATCTCGCCGGGCGCGCGCATCCACGACGGGATCGCGACGTCGAGCATGGCCAGGCGGTGGCTGGTGCGGCGGTTCGGGGCGGCGTACATCATCCGGGTGGGGGACGCGGTCTGCTCGGCGTACTCCTTGACCACCGAGGACTGCTCCTGCACGCGGTGCTCGATCGCCACCAGCCGCCCGTCCGCGTCGGCGCCGAGACGGAAGTGGGAGATCGAGGCGGTGCGGTAGCCGGTCAGCGCGAACATCTGCTGCCGCGTGACCGCCAGCTTCACGGGACGGCCGTGCGTCGTGCGCGCCGCCAGGGCGGCGGCCATCACGTGCGCGTGCGCCTCCCCCTTGCAGCCGAAGCCACCGCCGACGTACGGCGCCCGCACACGGACCTGCTCCGGCTCCAGGCCGAGCATCGGGGCCAGGCTCTCCACGACGCCGTGCACGCCCTGGGTGGAGTCGAACATCGAGAGCACCTCGCGTCCGTCCTCCTCGTGCCACCACGCGAGGGTGGCGTGCGGCTCGAGCGGGTTGTTGTGCTCGTATGCGGTCCGGTAGGTCTGCTCGACTGTGACCGCCGCGCCGGCCAGGGCGGCGTCGACGTCGCCCTCCTCGGTGTCGGTGTCCATGTCCGGGTTGACCGACTCGGGCGCGTGGGTGGCGTTGTCCTCGCGGAGCTCGGCCTCGTGCGGCACGGTCTCGTAGGAGACGGCCACCAACGCCGCGCCCTCGCGGGCGGCCTCCGGGGTCTCGGCGAGCACCAGGGCGACGACCTGCCCGCGGAAGTGGACCGCCGGGTCCTGGAGGATCGCCAGCTCGGCGTTCTCGGTGTCGCGGAGCCGCGGTGCGCTCGTGTGGTCGAGGACGGACACCACGCCGTCGTGCGCGAGGGCGCGGCTCGCGTCGACCTCGACCACCCGGCCCTTGGCGACCGTCGACTGCACCAGCCAGACGTGGAGCGGGTGCGGGACCTCGTGCTCGACGGCGTACGCCGCCCGCCCGGTGACCTTCGCGATCCCGTCGACCCGGTCGTGGTGGGTGCCGACGGCGCGGACCTCGATGGGCCGGGTCTGCTGCTCGGTCATCGGGCCAGCTCCAGCAGGGTGTGGATCGTCGCGTTGCGCACCATCGGCACCTTGTACGCCGTCTGCTCGGTGGTCTCCGCGGCCGCGAGCTCCTCGTCGACCGCTGCCCGGATCCGCTCCTCGTCCAGGGGCTCGCCGACGAGCGCCGCCTCGGCCCGACGGGCCCGCCACGGCTTGTGCGCGACGCCGCCCCAGGCGAGGCGGACGTCGCGGACCAGGTCGCCCTCGAGCTGGAGCACGGCCGCGACCGAGACCAGCGCGAACGCGAACGACGCCCGGTCGCGGACCTTGCGGTAGGTCGAGCACGAGGTCGCGCCGGTCCACGGCACCTCGAGGGCCATGATCAGCTCGTCGGGAGAGAGGGTGGTGTCGGCCGACGGGTCGTCGCCGGGCAACCGGTGCAGGTCCTCGAACGCCAGCCGGCGCTCGCCGTCGGAGCCGAGGACCACGACCGTGGCGTCCAGGGCCGCGAGCGCGACCGCGAGGTCGGACGGGTGGGTCGTCACGCACTGGGGCGAGGCGCCGAGGATGGCGTTGTAGCGCCCGTACCCCTCCAGCGCGGAGCATCCCGAGCCGGGCGCACGCTTGTTGCACGGCGTGGTGACGTCCTGGAAGTAGACGCAGCGCGTGCGCTGGAGCAGGTTGCCGCCGGTGGTCGCCTGGTTGCGGATCTGGCCGGAGGCCCCGGAGAGCAGGGCGCGGGCCAGCACGGGGTACTGCGAGCGCACCAGCGGGTGCGCGGCAAGGTCGCTGTTGCGGACGTTGGTGCCGATCCGGAGGCCGTCGTCGGTGGTCTCCACCTGGTCGAGCGGGAGCCGGCTGACGTCGACCAGCAGCTCCGGCGACGCGACGCCGAGCTTGAGGTGGTCGACGAGGTTCGTGCCGCCACCGAGGAAGCGCGCGCCGGGGTTCGCCGCGACCGCGTGGACGGCCTCCGCCGGGGTCTCGGCGCGCAGGTACGCCAGCTCTCTCATGCCCGGGCCGCCTCGCGGACCGCGGCGAGGATGCCCGGGTAGGCGCCGCACCGGCAGAGGTTGCCGCTCATCCGCTCGCGGATCTCGTCGTCGGTCAGCTCGACCTCGGCCTCGAGGTCGTCGGTGGCGTGGCTGGGATGGCCCTGCTTGGCCTCGTCGAGGACGCCGACCGCCGAGCAGACCTGCCCCGGGGTGCAGTAGCCGCACTGGTAGCCGTCGTGGCCGAGGAAGGCCTGCTGCACCGGGTGCAGGCCGTCGCCGGCGAGCCCGTCGGCGGTGACGACCTCCGCACCGTCGTACGCGACCGCGAGCGCGAGGCAGGTGAGGTGGCGGCGGCCGTCGAGCAGCACGGTGCACGACCCGCACTGGCCGTGGTCGCAGCCCTTCTTGGGGCTGGTGACGCCGAGCCGCTCGCGGAGCGCGTCGAGCACAGTGGTGCGGGTGTCGACGTCGATCGCGCGGTCCGTGCCGTCGACCGTGAGGCGGATGCGGGGCATCAGAGGACGTGCTTCCCGTAGAACTCGATCATGTCGAGGAAGTGCGGGCCCATGTTGGCGACGTAGAGCTCGTCATAGCCGGCGTCGGCGTACTCCTTGATCTGCTTCTGGTGCTCCTCGGGGTCGTTGCCCGCGACCACCGACTCCCGGGTCGAGTCCATCGTCACCAGCTCGGTGGCCTGCTCGAAGTGCTCGGGCGTCGGCAGGATCTGCGCCATCTCGCCCGGAAGGCCGGCGTTGGGCCAGAGCCGGTGCGCGTGCTCCCAGCCCTCCTCCTGGGTCGGCGCGAACGCGACCTTCGCGCCGGCCTGGGCGGGCTTGCCGCCGGACTGCTCCTTGAACCGGCCCACGAGGTCGGCGTCCGGCGACGTGCCGATGTAGCCGTCGCCGATCCGCGCCGCCACCTCCGCGGCCTTGGGCCCGAACGCCGACACGAAGATCTCCGGCGGTGTGTCGGGGACGTTGTAGATGCGCGCGTGCTCGACGGTGTAGTGCCGGCCGCGGTGGGTCGTGATCTCGCCCGTCCAGAGCTGGCGGATCAGGTCGACGGCCTCCTCGAGCATCTCGAGACGGACGTCGACGGTGGGCCACGGCCCGCCGAGGATGCTCTCGTTGAGCGCCTCCCCCGTCCCGACGCCGAGGGTGAACCGGCCCTCCAGCATCTCGGCGCAGGTCCCCGCGGCCTGGGCGATGATCGCCGGGTGCACGCGGACGGTCGGGCACGTCACCGCGGTCGTCACCGGCAGGTCGCACACCTGGCTGATCGCCCCGATCAGCGACCACACGTGCGGGCTGTTGCCCTGCTCGTTGTTCCACGGGTGGAAGTGGTCGCTGATCCACAGCCCCTGGAACCCGGCCTCCTCGGCCGTCCGGGCCTGGGCCACGAGCTCCGCGGGGGTGTACTCCTCGGTCGACAGGAAGTAGCCGATGCGCATGTGCCGCTGGTACCCGGCGGCGGGTGCGGCAATCCACCATGGATCGGTCTCAGGCACACGAGTCGACAAAGCCCGCGCCGGAGCGGCGTGGTGACGGCCGGGACGTCATACGAAGTGGCGGCCCCGGCGACCAGGTCGGATGACGTCCCGCCTCCGTTGACCCGCGGTCTCGCGGCGCCACGCTGACGGGGACGGCGGTCAGCGCAGGTCGAGCCGCACCAGCACCCCGCGGTCGCACCAGCGGACCTCGGTGACCTCCAGGTCGTCGCCGCGCAGCCGGTCGCGCAGGGCGTCGACCTGCTGGACGGTGCCGAGCTGGAGCAGCATCGACCCGGAGGCGGCGAGGTGGGTGCGGGCGAGGTCGACGCACAGCCAGGCGACGTCCATGCCGTCGACGCCGCCGTCGATCGCGAGGACGGGGTCCTCGGGGTAGCTCGGGACGTCGTCGCGGCGCACCCACGGCGGGTCGGCGACGATCAGCCCGAAGCGCTCGCTGTCACGCAGCACCTCGTCCATCGGTCCCTCGCGCACCTCGACCCGGTGCGAGAGACCGGCCGCGGCGGCGTTGTGCCGCGCCCACTCGCAGGCGGCGGGGTTCATGTCCACGCAGACGAGCGGGCGCTCGGACCCGAGCACCGCGAGCAGCCCGATCTGGCCGGCGCCGGCGCACAGCTCGAGGACCGGGCCGGGCGGCGCCTCCCGCAGGAGGTCGGCCGCCCACTCGGACTGGGCGACGGTCCAGGTGCGGGGGCGCAGGACGCGGCCGTCGAAGGTGATGCGCAGCGGGCCGAAGCCCATGGTCTCCCGGGTGGGAGCCGTCGGCGTGGCGGTCATGCCGGAGTGGGTACCCCCGGCCGCCGCGGACCAGTCCTCATGCGGGCCGCGCCTTCTCCGGGAGCAGCTTGTGGGTGCCGTCGCACCACGGGAGCGACTGCGACTTCTCGCAGCGACACACCGCGCTGACCGGTCGCGTCGTCTCGTGGGGTACGCCGTCGGGGTCCTCGACCACGTGCCGCCCCCGCAGCAGCAGCGGGCCGCCGGGGCATACGATCTGCTCGGGGTGCTCGTAGGTCCTCATGCGGCCTGTTCCCCCACTCCCCAGCGCGCCAGCATGGTGCGCGCGAACCGGTCCTCGAGGTCCAGGCAGGTGAACGCCCCGAACCACAGGTCCTCCTCGAGCTCGGGCTGCTCCTCCAGCAGCGCGGCCGCGATCGTGCGGACGGCCAGCTGCTCGTGGACGGCGTCCGCCTCGACGTGCTCGGCGTAGTACTCGACCATCGCGGCCGGGTAGCCCAGCCGCTCCAGGCCCTGCGCCATCCGCCGCGACGGGAGCGAGCTGGTCGCCTCGAAGGCCGCGAGGTGGCCGATCGCGGCGGCCCGGTGCCGGCGATGGAGGCCGAACAGCGAGAGCGTGTTGTTCTGCTCCAGCACCTCCAGCGGCGCCAGGTCGATGTGCGCGTCATACGACGGCTCCATCCCGATCGCGCGCATCCCCTCCGCGTAGAGGTGGTGGTGCAGGCGGTTCGGGTCGCCGTTGCCGTACTCGTCGAACTGGAGCTCCATCAGCGCGGCCTTGGCCCGGACGCCGAGGCGGGGCACCAGCCAGGCGACCGGGTCGGACTCCTTGAGGTGGTAGATCGAGCGGATCCGCAGCAGCTCGTCGACCTGCTCCCGGCTCGCATCACGGTGCACGTGGCGGGCGATCGAGGCGCCGTCCTGGTCGTCGAGCCACTCGAAGAAGTCGTCGACGAACGAGACGCCGGTGGGCGGGGTGAACCGTCGCCGCAGGCGGTCCTCGAGGTCGCGCTCCAGGTGGACCCGGAGACGCAGCAGGTCGGGGTCCCACTCGAGGCTCTCGTCGAGCTCGTCGAAGCCGCCGTAGTGCAGCTCGTGCAGGACCCACAGGGCGAGCGCGGCGTCCTCGCCGGACGCGGTCGCGGTCGGGACGTCGGCGCCCGTGCGCAGCGAGGAGAACAGCTCCTCGGTGAGCGGGCCGCGCGGCTGGGGCAGGTGCATGGTCGCTCGTACCCGTGCGGTTCGCGGCGTACGCCTGTCAGCTCCGGTACGGCAGCTGCACGAGGTCGAGCACGTGCTGGGCCGGCGAGCCCATGGGCGCCACGAGGTCGACCGGGCCCGACGCGCGGGTGTCGAACAGCGCCTGCACGGCAGCGCTCGAGAGCACGTCGACCTCGGCGAGGTTGATGGTCACGCGCCGCGTCCCGCCCCGGGAGGCCCGGGCGCACGCGTGCCGCAGCTCGTCCGCGCTGCGCAGGTCGAGCGAGCCGGCGACGTGCAGCACGTCGTCGTCGATGCCGAGCCCGGCCGCATGCGCCGGTGGCTCCGCGACCTGTGGCGCCGTGCCGCGGAGGAGCACGGCCGGGTGGCTGACCCGGTAGCGCCCGCGCGCCCGGGTGCCCGCGGCGTCGTGCTCGACCGTGAGCTCGTCGAGGAAGCCGCTGGCCAGCGCCAGGCCGCGTCCACCGTCCCCCCGCTTCGACGGGCGCCACCGGCCGCGGTCACCGACCGTGACCACGATCTCGCCGTCCGGGGTGAGGCGGGCCTCCACGTGGACCGGGTTGCCGACCCCGACCTCTTCGTAGGCGTGGGCCACGGCGTTGCTGACGAGCTCGCCGACCGCGTGCTGGATCGCCATCCGGTCGAGCTCGGCCACGCGCAGCCCGGCCAGCCAGTCCCCCAGGTCGGCGCGGACCGTCCGGACGGCGTCGGGCACGGCCGGGAGATGCAGGTCCAGCGGCGCGACCGGCGGCACGAGCTGCGCGGCGAGGAGCGTGATGTCGTCGGCGTACCCGGTGTCGCGCGTGAGCAGCTCGAGGACCTGCCGGCTGACCCGCTCCACCAGCGTCTCGTCGCCGCCGGGGGCTTCGCCGTCGGGTCCGTCGCCGACCGCGACCTCCGCGGCGCGGAGCAGCTCGACGGTGCTCTGCGTGGCCGCCTGGCCCGGCCGCTCGACCAGCCCGTCGCTGTAGAGGAGGAGGAGGTCGCCCTCGCCCAGGACGTGGCTCCCGATCGGGAACCCGCGGCCGGAGCCGAGCGGGCCCGCGCCGGTCGTGGGCAGGAACGAGGCCGACCCGTCGGTGATCAGGACCGGCGGCGGGTGCCCTGCCGTGGTGTAGGTCAGCTCCCCGCTCCGGGTGTCGAGCACCGCGGCGCACAGCGTCGTGGACCGGGCCTCGGCCGTGCGCGTGGCCCGGCCGTCGAGGAGCGCGAGGGCCGCCGGCACGTCGCCGTCGGCCCGGACGCGCTCCTCGAACAGCGTCTTGAGCTCGTTCATCACCACCGACGCCGCGATCCCGTGACCGACCACGTCGCCCACCACCAGCACCACCCGACCGTCGGCCAGGGGGATCGCGTCGAACCAGTCGCCGCCGGCACCGGTGTAGTCCTCGGCGAGCAGGTAGCGCGCCGCGATCTCGACACCCTGCGGGACCGGGAGGCCCTTGGGGAGCATCGCGTCGTGCAGCTCACCCAGGATCTCCGCCCCGGACCGGCCGCCCGTCACGGCTTGAACAGCACCTTGACCATGCCGTCGTCCTTGCCCTGGAACTTCGCGTACGCCGACGGCGCCTCCTCGAGCGGCAGCCGGTGGGTCGCGAACGTCTCGACGCCGAGCACGTCCTCGTCCTGTCCGAGCAGCATCAAGATGTCGTCGGTCCAGGCGCGCACGTTGGCCTGGCCCATGCGCAGCTGCAGCTGCTTGTCGAACAGCTGGAACATCGGGATCGGGTCCGCGGCGCCGCCGTACACGCCGGAGATCGAGACCGTGCCGCCGCGGCGCACGGACTCGAAGGCCGAGTAGAGCGCCTCGAGCCGGTCCACCCCGGCCCTGGTCATCACGGCCCCCTGGACCTGCTTCGGCAGCAGTCGCAGGCCCTTCTGCATCGTCTCGGCGATGGGCGAGCCGTGCGCCTCCATGCCCACCGCGTCGATGACGCTGTCGGCGCCGCGACCTCCGGTGAGCTCGCGGACCCGCTCGGGGACGTCCTCGACGACCTCGAGGTCGATGAGCTCCGCGCCCCGGGCTCCGACGCGCTCGAGCCGCTCGGGCACGCGATCGACCACGATCACCCGGTGGCCGCGGTGCAGCGCGATCCGCGCCGCCATGTCGCCGATCGGTCCGGCGCCGAGGACCAGCAGGACCGCGCCGTCCGGGACGGCGGCGTACTCGACGCCCTGCCACGCGGTCGGCAGCACGTCGGAGAGGTAGACGAAGCGCTCGTCCGGCGGGCCGTCGGGCACGCGCTGCGGGAGGAAGTCGGCGAACGGCACCCGCATGAACTCGGCCTGGCCGCCGGGGACCTGTCCGTAGAGCTTGCTGTAGCCGAACAGGCTCGCGCCGGTCCCGTGGTCCCGGTTCTGGGTCGTCTCGCACTGGCTGTGGAGGTTCCGCTCGCACATCCAGCAGGAGCCGCAGCTGACGTTGAACGGCACCACGACCCGGTCGCCGACCTTCAGGTCGCGCACCTCGGCACCGACCTCCTCCACCACGCCCATCGGCTCGTGGCCGACGACGTCGCCGGGGGTCATGAAGGGCGTCAACGGGTCGTAGAGGTGCAGGTCCGACCCGCACAGCCCGGTCGTCGTGATCCGGATGATCGCGTCCGTCGGCTCCTGGATCGTGGGATCCGGAACCTCCTCGACGCGCATGTCCTTGCGCCCCTGCCAGGTCACTGCCCTCACGTGTCGCCTCCACTGTGATGTCGCGTCGTTCGGAAGTCGCCCCGGTACCCGTCGCGGGGCCGCAGAAACGACCCCGGATGCAGGACTGACCCGGTCTCGGACGGGGTACGTTGTCCGCCCCGACGCCCCCGCACCTGCACGGGGGTGTTGGAACGCTCGACCTGACGGGTAACGTCGAGAACGAGACGGGACCGGTCATCTCCTTGCTGGAGCAGACGGCAAGGCCCCACCACTCGGGACGGAGTTGCCCCGATGGACTCCAACACTCTCACCACCACCCTCACCCGCACGGAGAGGGCCGAGCAGACCGCCGAGCTCCTGCGCCAGGCGTACGAGACGACCGACGAGGCACGGCGCGACGAGCTGCGCTCGCAGGTCGTGCTGATCAACCGCGGGGTCGCCGAGTCGGTGGCGATGCGCTACCGCGGGCGGGGCGTCGCGACCGAGGACCTCTACCAGGTGGCCTACGAGGGACTGACCAAGGCGGTCCAGCGCTTCGACGCCGAGATGCGCAAGGACCTGCTGACCTTCGCCGTCCCGACCATTCGCGGCGAGCTCCAGCGGTACTTCCGCGACCTCGGCTGGACGGTGCGCCCGCCGCGCCGGATCCAGGAGCTCCAGGGCCGGGCCAACCAGGCCTTCTCCCGCCTCTCCCAGGAGCTGGGCCGTGAGCCCACCCCCGACGAGGTGGCGGCGGAGCTCGACATCTCGCCGCAGGACTACCGGGACTCCGAGGCCGCCCTCGGCTGCTTCACCCCCACGTCGCTCGACCAGCCCGCGGGCGAGTCCACCGCCACGGTCGGCGACCTCATCATCGAGGACGACGACTCGCACGAGGCGAGCGAGGCGCGGGTCATGCTGGCCCCCGTCGTCCGCGACCTGTCCGAGCGCGACCGGCGGATCCTCTACCTGCGGTTCTTCGAGGACCGCACCCAGAGCGAGATCGGCGAGGACCTCGGGGTGACCCAGATGCAGGTCTCCCGCCTGCTCTCGCGGATCCTCGGCGACATGCGCGAGGAGCTGGAGGCGACCGGGTGACCGGGTTTCGGGAGCGCTCCGAGGAGGAACTGGGGGCGACATGACCCGATTCGGCTACACCCTCATGACCGAGCAGAGCGGGCCGCGGGAGCTGGTGCGCTACGCGCAGGCGGCGGAGTACGCCGGCTTCGACTTCGAGGTCATGAGCGACCACTACTCGCCCTGGCTGACCGAGCAGGGGCACGCGCCGTACGCGTGGGCCACGCTCGGCGCGGTCGCGCAGGCCACGGAGACGGTCGGGCTGATGACCTACGTGACCTGCCCGACGATGCGCTACCACCCCGCCGTGGTCGCCCAGAAGGCCGCGACCCTCCAGATCCTGTCCGAGGGCCGCTTCACGCTCGGGCTGGGCAGCGGGGAGAACCTCAACGAGCACGTGGTCGGCGAGGGCTGGCCGGCGATCCAGACCCGGCAGGCGATGTTCCGCGAGGCGGTCGAGATCATCCGCGAGCTGCGCGAGGGCGGGCTCGTCGACTACCGCGGCGACTACTTCGAGGTCGACTCCGCCCGGCTCTGGGACCTGCCCGACGAGGGCATCCCCCTCGCGCTGGCGGTCGCCGGCGACCGGGCGATCGAGAACTTCGCACCGCTCGGCGACCACCTCGTCGGCGTCGAGCCGAGCCCGGACCTGATCGAGAAGTGGAACGCCGTCCGCGGCGCCCCACGGATCGGCGAGGGCACCCGGGCGATCGGCCAGATCCCGATCTGCTGGGACCCCGACGAGGACACGGCGGTCAAGCGGGCGCACGAGCAGTTCCGCTGGTTCGGCGGCGGCTGGTCGGTCAACGCCGACCTGCCCACGCCGGCCGGCTTCGCCGCCGCGACCCAGTTCGTCCGGCCCGAGGACGTCGCCGACGCGATCCCCTGCGGCCCCGACCTCGACAAGGCGGCCGAGGCGATCCGGGAGTACGTCGACGCGGGCTTCACCGACGTGGCGATCGTGCAGATCGGCGACGAGGGCCAGGACCGGTTCCTCGGGGAGGCGGCCGGCCCGCTGTTGGCGAAGGTCCGCGGATGACCGGCGACGGCCGACCGTGAGCGGCCGCGGCGCGGTCCTGCTCGACATCGACGGGACGCTGATCGACTCGACCTACCACCACGCCCTGGCGTGGCACCGGGCCTTCGCCCGGCACGACCTGCACCCGCCGATGCACACCGTCCACCGCACGATCGGCATGGGCGGCGACAAGCTCGTGGCCGAGGTCGCCGGCGACCAGGTCGAGGAGCGGCTCGGCGACGCCCTGCGCGACGCCTGGCGCGAGGAGTACCTCCCCCTGCGCGAGGAGGTCCGGCCGATCGACGGCGCCGCCGACCTGGTCCGCCGGCTGCACGCCGACGGCTACCGGGTGGCGCTCGCGTCGTCCGGGGACCCGCAGTTCTCCGACGAGGCCGTCGACCTGCTCGGCGTACGGGACGAGATCGAGGTGCTGACCACGGCGGAGGACGTCGAGGACTCCAAGCCGGAGCCCGACCTGCTCGGCGAGACGCTGCACCGCCTCGGCGAGGTGTCCGGGTCCGTGCTGCTGGGCGACACCGTCTACGACGTCGAGTCGGCGAAGCGCGCCGGCATGCCCTGCCTGGCGGTGCTGACCGGTGGCTACGGGCGCGCCGAGCTCACCGACGCCGGTGCGGCGCTCGTGGTCGACGGGCCCGCGGACCTGCTCACCGCCGACTGGTCGCGCTGGCTGGGCTGACCGCTCATCCGCCGTCGAGGAAAGAGTGGTTCACTCAGGCTGTGGACGCGCAGGCGTGGGACGAGCGGTACGCCGCCAGCGAACTCGTGTGGTCGGCCGGCCCGAACCAGTTCGTGGCCGCCGAGCTCGCCGACCTGCCGCCGGGCCGGGCCCTGGACCTGGCTGCCGGGGAGGGCCGCAACGCGATCTGGCTGGCGCGGCAGGGCTGGGAGGTCACCGCGGCCGACTTCTCGCAGGTGGCGCTCGACAAGGGGCGCCGGCTCACCGGGGACACCGCGGTGCGCTGGGTGTGCGCCGACGCGACCCGGTGGGACGAGCGGTCGGCGTACGACCTCGTCGTGGTGGCCTACCTCCAGCTGGCCGCGGCCGAGCGGGCGGCGGCCCTGCTCGCGGCGTACCACGCGCTCTGGCCGGGCGGCACGCTGCTCGTGGTCGCCCACGACCTCTCGAACCTCACCGAGGGCACCGGTGGGCCGCAGGACCCGGTGGTGCTCTACACGGCCGAGGACGTGCTGGCCGACCTGGCCGGCGAGGGCTTCGACACCCTCCGCGCGGAGCGGGTCGCGCGGACCGTCGGCGACGAGCCGGCCCGGGTGGCCTGGGACT